>NZ_CP183770.1:534285-871071 GCF_048568905.1 Sphingomonas sp. HT-1
CCAATCTCTATACGCTGCTCGTCGAACTGGTCGATGCCGATGGCAAGGTCGTGCAGGCGACGCCGCAGCGGATCGGCTTTCGCACCGTGGAGATCAAGGACGGCTTGGTCAGCGTCAACGGCAAGCCCATCACCATCCGCGGCGTCAATCGCCACGAGCATGATCCGGAGACGTTCCACGTCATCAGTCGCGCGTCGATGGAACGCGATATCCAACTGATGAAGCGCGCGAACATCAACGCGATCCGCACCTCGCACTATCCGAACGACCCGTATCTGTACGAGTTGGCCGATCGCTACGGCCTCTATGTGATGGACGAGGCCAATATCGAGAGTCATGCCTATATGGACTATGCCAATCGGCATGGCGAACGGCGGGCAGAATTGCAGATCGGTTTCGATCCGGCGTGGAAGGACGCGCACGTCTCCCGCGTCGTCAACATGGTCCAGCGCGACAAGAACCATCCGTCGGTGATCTTCTGGTCCTTGGGCAACGAGGCGGGCATCGGCCCGAACTTCGAAGCGGCGGCGGCGGCGGCACGCGCGGTCGATCCGGGACGGCTGATCTCCTATCTGGGCTGGGGCACCTGGGACGGGATTCAGGATCATCGTCCGAACTGGTATGCCGACATCTACGCGCCGATGTATGATCCCGCGGTGAAGCTGGCGGATTACGCCACCAACTGGAACTTCAGGCAGCCGGTGATTCAATGCGAATATGCCCATGTGATGGGCAATTCCGGGGGCAATCTGAAGGAATATTGGGACACGATCTACGCCCATCCGCACAAGCTGCAGGGCGGGTTCGTGTGGGACTGGGTGGACCAGTCCATGTATCGCACTACCAAGGACGGCCGCCGTTATTGGGGCGATGGCAGCGAATATGGCCCGAACCCCGGGGGCGACATAGAGTTTGGAGACGGACTCCTCCAGGCCGATCGCACGCCCAATCCGCATCTCTACGAGCTGCGCAAGGTCTATGCCCCGATTCAATTCGACGGGTTCGATCCGGCGACCGGTCAGGTAACGGTGCGGAACCGCCATGACTTCCGCGACCTTTCCGGATTCACCTTCGAATGGGAGGTGCAGGAGAACGGCGTCGCGGTGGCGAATGGCGCGCTGGCGACACCCGAAGTGGCGGCGCATGGCGCGGGCAAGATCGCGCTGCCGCTCGCCGGGCTGACCCGCAAGCCGGACGCGGAGTATTTCGTGACGATACGCGCCAGGGCCAAGGCCGACGCGGTGCCGCTGGTGCCCGCGGGCGCAGTGACCGGATGGGAGCAGTTCGCGCTCGATCCGGCCTATCGCGCCGCCGAGGGCACGTCTCCCAAGGGCCGTGTGACGATGCGGGACGGGCAGGGGGCGATCACCCTTTCCGCCGCCGGCGCAACGCTGGTGGTGGACCGCGCGACCGGCCTGGTGAATCGCTATGCCGCCAAGGGCAAGACGCTGCTCAGCGGTGGCACGCCGCATTTTTGGCGGGCGGTGACGGACAACGACATCGGCATCGGCACAGACAAGCAGCTCGCCGTCTGGAAACAGATGAGCGAGACGCGCAGCCTGGAATCTGTTCAGGTGCAGGATCTGGGCGAGGACGGCGCGGAGGTGCGCGCCGCCTACACTATGGGCGCTGGCGCGGTTCGCTTCACCAGCGTGTATCGCATGGCCGGCGACGGCTCGGTCGCCGTCGACGGGCGGTTCGAGCCGGTTTCGAAGCAATTGCCGCCGCCGTTCCGCATCGGCCTGGCCTTTACCACGCCGGGCAGCCTGAAGACGGTGGAATGGTACGGTCGCGGCCCGCATGAAAGCTATGTCGATCGCAAGACGTCGGCCGCGATCGGCCTTTGGCGAGGCGCGATTGTCGATCAGGTTCACGATTATCTTCGCCCCCAGGAAACCGGCAACAAGCTCGACGTCCGGTGGATGGAGCTGTCCGGCGCCGGGGCTGGTCTGCGGGTGCAGGGCGACACGCCGCTGATGATGAACGCGCTCGCCTTCCCCTATACCGATCTGGATCGACACACGCCCGGCACTTGGAAGAGCACCGATGTTGTTCCCAAAGCTCAGGGCGCGTTGCTGATCGATGTCGCGCAATGGGGCGTCGGCGGCGACACCCAGTGGAGTGCGTTCGGCAAGCCGCTTCCCGAATATCGCACTAAATTGGAGCCCATTTCGATACGTTTCCGCCTGACCCCCTTTTCGGGCCAAGGCACAACCCCAGCCAAGGCGCGCCCGGCGCGCGCGACGGAGAAAGAATGATGCGTAGCTTCATCAGCGCGATCGCGCTGCTCGCCGCCCTGCCAGCGATGGCACAAACCGGCGGCGACGCCGTGACGGTGCATGGCGACCAGCCCGGTCCGAAATATGATCGCCGCATGTTCGGCCAGTTTGCCGAACATCTGGGCACCGGCATTTATGGTGGCATGTGGGTCGGCACCGAAAGCAAGATCCCCAATGTGAAGGGCTTTCGCCGCGATGTGATCGACGCGCTGAAGGAGATTCGCGTGCCGCTGATCCGCTGGCCGGGCGGCTGCTTCGCCGACGAATATCATTGGCGGGAAGGGATCGGCCCGCGCGCCAAGCGCCCGGTGAAGGTCAACACCAACTGGGGTGGCGTGACTGAAGACAATGCCGTCGGCACCAACGAATTCATGGACTTCACCGAGATCGTTGGCGCCGAAGCCTATGTCTCGGGCAATGTCGGTACCGCCCCCCCCAGCGAGATGGCGGAGTGGGTCGAATACATCACCTCGCCGACAAAATCCACGATTGCAAACCAGCGCCGTGCCAATGGTCGTGACAAGCCGTGGAAGCTGCCGCTGTTCGGCATCGGTAACGAGCTTTGGGGTTGCGGTGGCGACATGCTGCCGGAATATGCGGCCGACGTTACACGCCGCTACGCGACTTTCTTGAAAGTGCCGGCGGGCGAGAAGCTGATGAAGATCGCCAGCGGTGCCAATTCGTTCGATTACAATTGGACGGAAGTGATGATGCGCAAGGCCGGCGACAAGATCGACGGCATCGGCGTACATTATTACACGGTGCCTGGTCCTTGGAGCAAGAAGGGGGCCGCCACCGGCTTCGACGAGGAGAGCTGGGCGCGCACCCTTTCCAAGACGCTGAAGATGGAAGAGTTGCTCACTGAGCACGGTAAGATAATGGACAAGTACGATCCGAAGAAGCGGGTCGCGCTGCTTGTCGACGAATGGGGCACCTGGTACGATGTCGAACCGGGCACCAATCCGGGTTTTCTCTATCAGCAGAATAGCTTGCGCGACGCAGTTGTCGCCGCGCTGAACTTCAACATCTTCGCCCGCCATGCCGATCGCGTGCGCGGTGCGAACATCGCGCAGATGGTCAACGTACTGCAGGCGATGCTGCTGACCGACGGTGCCAAGATGGTGAAGACGCCCACTTACTGGGTGTTCGACATGTACAAGGACTATCAGGACGCGACCGTCCTGCCGGTAGACGTCACCTCGCGCTGGTACAACAACGATCAGTGGACAATGCGCGCGGTGAGCGCCAGTGCGGTGCGCGGCACCGATGGTGTCGTGCATATCGGCCTGGTCAACGTCGATCCGAACCGTCCGTCCAGCGTCAGCGTCAAGCTGGACGGCGTGACGGGGAGCCAGGTCTCCGGGCGGATCCTCACCGGCGACAAGATGGACGCGCATAACGACTTCGCCGCACCGGACGCCGTCAAGCCGGTGGCGTTCAACGGCGCCAGCCTGTCCGCCGGCACGCTGACCGTGCAGGTGCCGGCCAAGGCGATCGTGATGCTCGACATCAAGTGAGGACGCGACTGGCTCTGGTGGCGGCGGCGGGCTTGCTCGCCGCCGCCGACGCACCGGCGCCGAGCTGGGAGACGCCGGGGGACAGCAATCCGCTGATCCCCGGCTATTTCGCCGATCCCTCGATCGTGCGCGACGGCGGCACCTGGTATCTCTACGCCACAATCGACCCTTGGGGCGACGACCGGCTGGGGATGTGGACTTCCGTCAACGGTCGCGATTGGACCTTCTCCACCCCTGCCTGGCCCACCAAGGCGGCGGCGACGAGCCCGAGTTCGGGCGATTCCAAAGTGTGGGCGCCTTCGGTGGTGAAGGCGGCCAACGGCCGCTGGTACATGTATGTGTCGGTGGGATCCGAAGTGTGGGTGGGCAGCGCGCCGTCCCCCGCCGGGCCCTGGGCCGATGCCAATGGCGGCAAGCCGCTGATCGCCAAGAGCTTCGCGCCCGCCTATCACATGATCGACGCCGAAGCCTTTATCGACGACGATGGCACCGCCTATCTGTACTGGGGCTCCGGCCTCAACTGGGTCAACGGGCACTGCTTCGTCGTCAAGCTGAAGCCGGACATGGTGACCTTCGACGGCGTTCCGCGCGACGTCACGCCGGCCAATTATTTCGAGGGTCCGTTCTTGGTGAAGGCGGGCAGCCACTATGTGCTGACCTATAGCGACGGCAAGACGACCGAGGACAGCTATAAGGTCCGCTACGCCATCGGCGAGACGCCGTTCGGGCCGTTTCGCGAAGGCCCCGACAGCCCCATCCTCTCCACCGACCGCGGGCGGCACGTGATCAGCCCAGGGCATCACGCGATCTTCCGCGTCGGTGCGCAACCCTACATCCTGTATCACCGCCAATCGCTGCCCTGGCCACGCGTGGGGGAGGATGCGACGTTGCGGCAGATTGCGGTCGATCCCCTGACGATCCGCGGCGACGGCACGATCGCCCGCGTTACGCCCAGCCATGGCAGGGCGGTGGCCGGCTTCGCCCCGCGTCGCACGCGCGGCATCGCGCTTCGGCTCAGCGGCGCCGCCGCCGGCCCGGCCTATGCCGCCGATCGTGCCGCAGACGACAATTACGCGACGCAGTGGCGGCCTGCGGCGGGCACCGATCCCGTGCTGACGGCGGATCTCGGTCGCGTGCAGGCAGTGCGTGAGACCCGTCTCCGAATGGAATATGCCCAGCGGGCCTATGATCTTACGGTGGAGGGCTCTGCGGACGGACGGAACTGGCGGCTGCTCGCCCGGCGTGCGGCGGCAAGCGGATCGCCCATCAGCCTTGCGCATCCCGCGCGCGTCCGGTTCCTGCGGTTGCGCGTTCCGCAGGATGCGGGCCTTTGGGAATGGGGCGTGTTCTGATCCCGCGCTACGCGCGCGCGCCGATGGATACTGGCGCGGTGGCGGCATCATCCCCATATAGACTATATCGCGCTGTCGTTCTCGAGCCTGGCCGCGACTGAGAGTTGTTCATGCTCCCGCTCTGACGCGGAGATTAGCATGTTGATCCTCCGCCATGACCGCCCCACGCGCAGGCTTTGCCACCGGCGAGCCCGCGTCGTCGCGACCCTCATTTTCTGGAAGTAGAATCATGGCCAAAGGACAGCAGCGCGGCAATCGCGAGACACGCAAACCGAAGAAGCCGGAACCGCCGAAACAGAATGCGTCGAACCCATCGTTGAAGGGCACGCCCGCAGGACAGCCCACCGCCAAGCGCGGCTGATCATTTCCCTTCCGTCGAAAGGTTCTTCCATGCAGCCCTCTGCCGATCTTTGCCGCGCCCGCGCGGCGCATCATGACGCCGTCGCCCGCGGTGCTACGCTCGACAATGTTCGCCTGATTGCCAGTGCGGCCGCGGCCGCCTGGGCCAAGGAAGGCGCCGCCGCCGATATCCGCGAAGACCGAAGGCTGCGCACCCAAGCATTCGCCGCTGCCCCGATGCTGCCAATCGAGCCGCCGTCCGCCGCGCTTCGCGGTTTGAGCGAAAATCCTGATCGCGGACATGCCGACCGCGCCTGATGGCGTTGCGGATAGCGGAGAAGCGGAGCGAATGCGTCTCGAGATCGTGCATGTCACCCGCTATGCCTATCGGCAGCCGGTGGCGCTTTCGGCGCATCGGATGATGCTCCGCCCACGCGGATCGTCGGCGCTTCGCCTGCTCGCGGCGGATCTGCATTGCGATCCTGCCCCCGCGTTCGCGTGGACGCAGGACGTGTTCGGCAACCTGATCGCAACGGCCAGCTTCGCGGCGCCGACAGACCGGCTGACGATTACCAACCGCTTGACGGTGGAGCAGGCTGCGGCCGCTTTTCCCTTGTTCAGCATTGCACCGCATGCGCATCGCTATCCGTTCGACTATTCGGACGACGAGCGAACCGATCTGGGCGCCTTGCTTGTTCCGGAGCATGACGATCCGGGCGGCCGGCTTGCCGCCTGGGCACGTGCGCAGGTGCTGGGGGCCGACACCGACACCCTGTCGCTGCTGCAGGATGTGAACGCGGCCACGCGCATGGGCATGATCTATGTGGCGCGCGACGAAGTCGGGACGCAGTCGCCGCACCGGACGCTAGATCTGGGCTCAGGTTCCTGCCGTGATCTAGCCATGTTGTTCATCGAAGCGGTGCGCCACCTTGGCTTCGGCGCGCGTGCCGTATCCGGATATCTGTTCGATCCGCCGATCGCCGGTGCGCCACAAGGTCAGCACGGTGCCACCCATGCCTGGGCCGAAGTCTATCTGCCCTGCGCGGGATGGATTGCGTTCGATCCCGCCAACGGGCGGATGGGTGAGGCGCAACTGGTGCCCGTTGCCGTCGGGCGCAGCATCACGCAACTTAGCCCGGTGGACGGCCGCTATGTTGGCCCGGCCGGCGCCTTTCTCGGGCTTACGGTGGAGGTCACCGTCTCCGAACTGCCCCCACCTTTGGATGACGCACGGGGCTTCCGCGACAACCGCTAGCGCATGAGCCCGGCGGCACGGAGCGCATCTTCGATGACGCGCCCGATCCGGTCCTTTGCCGGTGCGCGGTTCGAAGGCGAATCGACACGCGGTGTCGGTTGAGCGGTCGGCCGGCGTGGCGCCGAAGGTGCGGGGAGGGGATCCAGCTGTGGCTGGGCCCGTTGCGCACCTTGTGTGGGGTCGGCGATTCCCCAAAATTGCGCAATCCGACGCGTCGACGAAATCCCCGCTTCGAGCAGGAACGGGCCGGCGGCGCCGCACGCTTCCGCGCCGGTAGTGGCGAGCGGCGTGCCGTGGGCCATTCCGTCGATGCGATATTCCTCGATCACTGCGCGGCCTTTAGCATCGTGCCACAGTGCGCGGCGATAGCCGGCACCCTGTTCGACCTGCGTGGCTTCGCGCGATACGCCGTGCAGCTCGCGCCACTGCTCCACCACCAGCGCGGCGTTGGCGACAGCGACGGTTGCGTCGGCTGTGCCATGCCATACCGACAGCACAGGCCATGGCCCTTCATGCGGCGATGCCGTCGACACCAGCGCGCCGAGCGCCGACGCCGGCGGTCCGCCATGGGCGCGCATTCGATCGAACGCCTCGGGTACCGAATGCGCCGTGCCATAGGGCAGACCGGCAATCACCGCTCCGCCGGCGAATAGCTCCGGATACGTCGCCAGCATCACCGACGTCATCGCGCCGCCTGCCGAAAGGCCGGTCACAAAGATACGCGTCGGATCGATTCCGTGCGCCGACACCATCGCAGCGACCATTTGCCGAATCGACAGCGCTTCGCCGGCATCCCGGCGGATGTCGCCAGGCTGAAACCAGTTGAAGCAGAGATTGGCGTTGTTGGCGCGTTGCTGCTCCGGATAAAGCAGCGCGAAACCATGCGCATCGGCGAGCTGCGACCAGCCGGATCCATGATCATAGCCGGCTGCCGTCTGAGTACAGCCGTGCAGCACCACCACCAGTGGGGCGTTCGGCGAAAGATGCTCGGGAACATAGCAGCGCGCCCGCAGGGCGCCGGGATTGCTGCCGAATGCCGGCAGGTCCTCAAGACGATCCGAGCCCGATTGTCCAAACCCGGATGCGGCACCGCGCATCGCGGCAAGCCGGTCAATGGTATCGTTGATGCTTCGCATGCGGCATTCTCCTGGCCACGGCGAGCGCCCTGACAACACAGCGGTACTTTGCTGCACTGCACAATGTCGGAACTGCTAATCGAACCGCAAGGGGGGAGGGGGGAATATTGATGCTGCGGAGAGGCAAAGCCTTCTCGTCGGCGAAGGTAACGAGGCAGGGCGAAGGGGCTTTTGCTGCTTATGATTGGCACGCCATGAAGAAGTCGACGACGCTCATCGGACACATTCGATCCAGTGGGCGTTGTCGCGCTGCGTAGCTGAATGATCGGATTAGCAATATGTCGGAGGGGGAACCCATCGTCGCAGTGGCCCTTCTCAGTCAACGGGATATCGACCGCTTTGGAGACAATCTGATGCGGTGCTACCGGGTCGATGATGCGTCCGATTTTGACGAACTGCTCCGCCTGATCGATCAGGCCGATAATGCACGCGAGAACCGGATCGAGGGGGGCACCGCATGAACCATCGTCCTCGCGCGCGCTGCCCGTTCGGCAGCCAATCGCCCCAAGCGCGCCGGACCGTTATCGCGATCCGCTAGCCGGCAACACCGGCAATCGCCTGGGCGAGTTCGTCCTTGCGGAACGGCTTGGCAAGGCGGGGAACGCTGGGATCTACGCCGGCGATGTCGGCATAACCCGATACCAGCAGCACGCGTAATCCCGGTCGCGACGACCGCATCGACAGGGCAAGCTCGGTTCCGCTGATGCCCGGCATCAAATGGTCGGTAACGAGCAGGTCCACCTGTTCGCCCTCGGCCAGGATCTGCGCCGCTTCTTCGCCGGATGCGGCTTCGATCACCGCATAGCCAAGCTCGCCCAGCATCGCCGCCGTGCTCATGCGGACAAGTTCTTCATCGTCGACCAGCAGCACCGTCCCATGGGCGGCAAAGCTCGCCCGCTCTCGGCTGGTTTCGTGCGCCTGATCGAATATCTGAGTTTGCGGCAGCCAAAGCTCGACATTGGTGCCAAGTCCTGGCCGGCTTTCGATCGTGATGCCTCCGCCGAGCTGTGAGACAAGGCCATGAACCATCGACAGGCCGAGGCCGGTGCCCTTTCCGACGCCCTTGGTCGAAAAGAAGGGCTCCACCGCACGGGCTAGGGTGGCTTCATCCATTCCCATGCCGGTATCGGCGACGGAGACGCAGATATAGTGGCCGGTGCGCAAGCCGGACCGGTGGCCCGGCCGGATCCGCTCCGCACAGGCGGAGATGCGCAGGGTGCCGCCATGGGGCATGGCGTCGCGCGCGTTCACCGACAGGTTGAGGATCGCCATTTCCAGCTGGTTCGGATCCGCCTTGGCGTGGGGCAGGTCCGGCTTGGCGTCGACGATCACCCGTACTTGCGGGCCGGTCGTGCTCGACACCAGCTCGCCCATGCTGGTGACGAGCTTGGCGATGTCGACGGGGATCGATTGGAGCGGCTGTCGCCTGGCGAAGGCGAGCAGGCGCTGGACCAATACCTTTGCCCGCTCCGCCGACTGCACCGCTGCCGCGATCAGGCGCTGGTCGCGCTCGCTTCCCACGCTCTTGCGTTGGAGCATGTCCAGGCTGCCGACGATGGGGGTAAGGAGATTGTTGAAATCATGGGCAACGCCACCGGTAAGTTGGCCCATGGCCTCCATCTTCTGGCTCTGGCGCAGCGCCGCCTGCGCTTCTTCCCGTTCGGCGATCGCCGTGGTTACCCGCGCTTCGAGCGTGGCGTTCAGCTCGCGCAGCGCTTCCTCGGCCGCCTTTCTGGCGCTGATCTCGACGACGGTGCCGGTCACCCGCAGGCAGCGCCCCTCATGGTCGAATACGCCGCGGCCCTTGGCGGCAAGCCAGCGGACCACGCCGTCTTCCTTGCCGATGGTGCGATATTCGACGTCATAGAGTGAACGCCGTGCCGCATCGGCGGCCGCGGCAAAGGCGGCGGTGGTTTTCTCGCGATCGTCCGGATGCAGGCCATCATAGAAATCCTGCATCGTCACCGGCACATGCGGGAAGATGCCGAACATCGCCTTGGTCCGCGCCGGCCAGATCAGCGCGTCGTTGACAACGTCCACGTCCCAGAAGCCGATATCGGCATGGTCCACCGCCAGCCGCAGGCGCTCTTCGCTATCGCGCAGCCTGGCTTCGGCGCCGACCCGCTCGACATGCGCCCAGCAGCGTTCGGCAGCTTCCTTCACCAGCGCGATCTCCGCGTCCGTCCAGACGCGCGGCGTATCCTGATGCACGGCCATCATCGCGGCGAGCTGGCCGTTCTTGATCAGGGGACAGCAGATGATCGCCGCGATGCCGATCGCCTGGAAACCGTCGCGGCCGGCGAGGGGGGTGAGCTCGGCGCCGACATCGACCAGGACGAGCGCGCGACCCTCGCGCATGTCGGAAGCGGCGCGGGCACCGAACAGATCCAGCCGATAGGCACCGGAGGAGGATTCGATCCCCGGCGCGGTGTAATCGTTGCGGATCCAGAACCGGTCGCCATCTTCGTCCACATCGGCATAGGCGCAGCGCGAGGCGCCCAGCCGCGTTCCGAGCATGGCAGTTGCGGTGCGCATCACATCGGCGGCATGCGCGGAGCCGAACAGCCGATCCTCCAGCTCGCGGAAGAAGCGCAACCGATCTTCGCTCTCCCGCAGCGCGCGATCGGCGACGCGGAGCTGTTCGATGATGGTGCGGTAGTTCCGCTCGATTTCCGCCTGCGCTTCGGCCGTGCCCCGCATCTCCATCAGTTCGGTTACATCTTGGGCATGGTGGACAATGAACACCAGTCGGCCATCTGCATCAAGCAGCGGCGTGTTCACGGCCTGCCACCAGCGCTCGACGACCTGTCCGGCAGCGTTGGGTGCCGGATATCGCTGGGCCGGCATCTTATCAACGGATTTGCTGTGCAGCACACGCTCCAGCGACGCCTTCAGGCTGCGGAGTTCAATGTCTGAACTGTGATCTGAATCTTTCTGAAAAAGAGTAAAAAAATTCTTGCCTATGGCGTATCGTAGAACAATGCCGGCGGCGTGAAGTCGGGCTTCGTCGGCGGCCAGAATCGTCCCGTCGGGAGAAAGCACCAGTAGCGGCGCCGCCAGGCTGTCGAACAACGCATCGGAGGACGTGCCATACGCGCCAGACGATTGGTTCTCGTCCATGGTCCTCGATCCCCCTGTGCCTGGCCCTGCTGTAGATTCCTCGCATAATCCGAACGTTAGCGATAGAGACAACAATCGTTCGACAGAAAACAAGGCAACGCTGCCGACAGGGGGAGGCCACATCATCGCAGCAGAACGGGCGCATAAGCTTCGTAGTTGTGCAACAAGGAGGCTTTCGCGATTCCGGCTGTAGAGAAAGACCGAGGTCTATCTTCGAGCGATGGGTCGCCAGTAAGGATATTTCTTGCGACGACGCGGTTCACGCGGGGAACGCTGAGGCTTTCCAGCGTCAATCGCAGTTGTCGTCGTCGCTTTCGGCACGCGAACTTCGGCTGCAGAAGGCATGGCAGGCGTCGATGCAGTCGCGGTCCGGCTTTCGGCCGGGGAGCGGCATCGACCTGCCTGTGGGCATGCAGAAGCGCTGCGTCAGCACCAGGCCGGCCGCACCGCTGGCGTGCGGCACGCCTGCCAGCAACATCGCCGCCATCGCCGCCGCAGACGCGATCCGGCGCGTCATGGCCGGTCGTCCGGCCGGCTAGCTTCATCGTCGATCAGAATCCGCAGCGCGGCGCCGTCGAGATCATCGAACTGGCCGCTGGCAGACGCCCAGAAGAAGGCGCCCAGGCCCAGAAGCCCCAACAGCAGCGCAACGGGAATGAGGACGGCGACGATGCTCATCGCGCTGCACCGCGCAGGCGCAGCGCGTTGGCCACGACAAGGATCGACGAGCCCGACATCGCCAGCGCGGCGACCAGCGGCGTGACATGGCCGGCGATGGCCAGCGGCACCGCCAGCACGTTATAGCCGATCGCCAGCACGAAATTCTGCCGCACGACCCGCATCGTCCGCCGCGCAGCCACGATGGCGGCGGGAACGGGCATCAGCCGATCGCCGAAGAAGACGATGTCAGCGGCCTGACGGCCCACATCGCTCGCAGCGGACGGCGCCATGCCGACCGACGCGCATTTGAGCGCAGGTCCGTCGTTGACGCCGTCGCCCACCATCAGGACGTGCCGGCCGGCGGCTTCGAGCTGCGACACCGCATCATGCTTGTCGGCCGGCGACATTTCCGCGCGGGCGGGCAGGCCGAGCCGATCGGCCAGCGTCCGCACGGCCAGGATGCTGTCTCCGGACACGAACCGAACGTCGAGTCCGAGCGTCTTCAGCCGACGCACGGCAGCACTCGCATCAACGCGAACGGCATCCGCGAAGACGATGCCGGCAGCGGGTGCCGTATCGAAGGCGAAGACGGTGCGTGTTCCGGCGGCGTCGGGCTCCGGCGCGCCGGCGCACGCCCAGCTTGCCCGGCCCAGCGCGGCACGGCGGCCATCGAGCAGCCCCTCCACGCCGCTGCCGACGACTTCGCGCAGCTCGCTGAGTAGCGCCGGGACGACCCCCTCCGCTTCCAGCGCGCGAGCGATGGCACGGGCGTGCGGATGCCGGGTACCCAGCGCGAGTGCCAGCAGCACGCGGCGCTGCTCGGTATCCGCGGGGATGCCGGAAACCGGAGTGAGCTGACCCAATGTGACGGTACCGGTCTTGTCCAGCAGCACGGTATCGACCACCGCCAGCTTTTCGAGTGCGGCGCCATCGCGGACGAGCACGCCACGGCGCATCAGCGCCCCCGACGCGACGACCTGCGCCACCGGCACCGCCAGCCCGAGCGCGCAGGGGCAGGTGATGATCAGCACGGCGACTGCGATCAGCAGCGCCTCGTGCCACCCCGCGCCGGCGAGCAACCATCCGGCACAGCTCAGCGCTGCGAGCAAGTGGACGGCCGGGGCATAGAGCCGCGATGCGCGATCGGCGATGCGCACATAGCGCGACTTGTGCTGGCCCGCCGCTTCCATGAGCCGGGCGATATCGGCGAGCACCGTGTCGGCGGCCGCAGCTGTTACTCGCACGGTGAGGGGCGAGGTGAGGTTGATCGTGCCGGCCAGCACCTGACCGCCGGCGGCGATCGGCTCGGGCGCGCTTTCGCCTGTCACGATGCTGCGATCGACATCGCTGATCCCGGCCTCGACCGCTCCGTCCACGCCGATCCGGTCGCCCGCTGGAACCAGCACGCGCATGCCCGGCCGCACCGCTGCCACGGCGACGCTGCGCACCTGACCGTCCTCTTCCAGCACGCGCACATCGTCCGGCAGCTTGCGGAGCAGCGCGGCGACGCCGTCCTGCGCGCGTTCGCGCATCACGCTGTCGAGCAGGCGCCCGCCGAGCAAAAAGGCAATCAGCATCACCGCGCCATCGAAATAGGCGTGGGGCCCCTGCACGGCGGTTTCGTACAGGCTCATCGCGCAGGTGAGGGTGATGCCGATGCTGATCGGCACGTCCATATTGGTCCGCCCCTGCCGCAGCGCGCGCCAGGCGCTTTCGAAGAACGGCCGACCGGCATAGGCGATGGCGGGCAGCGCGATCAGCGCCGACAGCCAGTGGAACAGCGCGCGCGTGGCACCATCGGCGCCGGACCACACCGAGACCGAGAGCAGCATGACGTTCATCGCCGCAAAGGCCGCCACCGCCAGTGCGCGAGCCACGCGCTTGCTCTCGCGGTCCACCGTCCCGGTCTCCGCAAGCAGATGGGCTTCGAAGCCGATCCTGCCGATCCCGGCGATCAGCGCGTTGGCATCGAGCACCGGTTCGTGTACGACATGCAGCCGCTTGGTGGTGAAGTTGACGCGCGCTTCGGCCACGCCGTCGACCGCCAGCAGACCCTGTTCGAGCTTGGCGATGCAACCGGCGCATCGCAGCCCGTCGACGACAAGATCCGTGCCGGCGAGTTCGGCCGCCGGGCGCAGGGTGGCGGGGGCGTTCACAGACGTACGTCCTTCACGAACCGCGCGACGCGGCTGCCGGTTTGCGCGTCGATACGAATTCGCCACCGCCCCGCAGCAAGCGCGTGCGGCGCGACGTAGCGGCCGTCGCCCAGCGCGGTAAGCGGGAAACTGCGGCCGGGCAGGCGGCCCAGCGGATGTTCGGCCCTGACCGTAACAACGGCGTGCCGGATCGTGCCCTGCGCATCCCGCAGCGCCACCACCAGCGCACCGTCGGCGGTGCCCTGAGCATCGGCATGCCAGCCTGCCGCGTCTTGCGCGCGGCCTTCGGCCAGCCAGCGATTGAAGCGCTGGCTGGCGACATAACTGTTGTCGACCACGACCCCACCGAAGGTGCGCACCGCGTTCGTTGCCATCACGAGGTTGACGCCGATCACCACGGCGAAAAACGCGAGGAGAATAGCCGACATGTGCCAGCCGGTGAAGGAACGTGTCATGGCTGCATCTCCGGGCGTTCGAAATAGCTGGTGGCGGTGGCGGTCTCGCCCTGCGGATCGAGCGCGCGGACGGTGAAGCGCAGGTCGCTGCGCTGCGGGCCGGCTTCGGGCGCGGCGACGAACAGCCGTTCCTTGGCAACCTTGTCCGCCTCGATGCTGAAGCGCACGCTGGTGCCTGCATGGGCGCGGTCGCCCGTCTCGGTCCACAGCACGCCGGGCGCGCCGTCGATGCGGACTTCCACGTCGCGCGGCCGGGCCTCGAGATTGCGGATCTTGACCTCGTAGCCGTTGCGGATCGCGCCGTCGCTGAGCCGCACCCACAGCGGATTCCGCGTCTGGAGCACGCTCAGTTCCAGCCGCGTCCGGCCGCCGAGCGTCGCCAGCATCGCGAGGCCGATCGCGCACCAGACGGCGAAATAGACGAGGGTGCGCACGCGCAGCAGTCTGCGCAGCGTGGGGGCCGATGCCTGGCCGGCCTGTTCGGCGAGGGCGTCGAGCTCGGTCGTATAGGCGATCAGCTTGGGCGCCCGGCCGATGCGGGTCATCATGTCGTCGCAAGCATCGATGCACAGCCCGCAGGTGATGCAGCCGATCTGCGGCCCTTCGCGAATGTCGATGCCGGTGGGGCATACCGCGACGCAGGCGCTGCAATCGATGCAGTCGCCGGTGCTGAGCGGCGCGACTTGCTGCGCCCCTGCCGCCTTGCTCCGCTTGAGGCCGTGCCTGCGCGGTTCGCCGCGCCAGAACTTGTAGGTGATGGTGAGCGAGCGCTCGTCCATCATCGCCGTTTGGATGCGCGGCCAGGGGCACATGAATTGGCAGACCTGCTCGCGCAGCAGGCCGCCGAGCACATAGGTTGTCGCCGCGAGGATGCCGACGGTGGAGTAGGCGACCCATGGCGCCCCCCCGGTCACGAACTGGCGGGCGAGCGTCGGCGCGTCAGCGAAGTAGAAGATCCAGGCGCCGCCGGTCAGCACGCCGATCGCAATCCAGCTGACGTGCTTGGCGCTGCGGCGGGCGATCTTGCCCGGCCCCCAGGGGGCGGCGAGCAGGCGGATCTGGGCATTGCGATCGCCGTCGATCAGCCGCTCGACGTGCTGAAACAAATCAGTCCACACTGTCTGCGGGCAGGCATAGCCGCACCAGGCGCGGCCGACCGCGGAGGTGACGAGGAACAGCCCGATCGCCGCCATCACCAGCAGCCCGGCGACATAATAGAATTCGTGCGGCCAGATCTCGATCGAGAAGAAGTAGAAGCGGCGATGGGCGAGATCGACCAGTACCGCCTGATCAGGTGCGAAGGCGCCGCGATGCCAGCGCAGCCAAGGGGTGACGTAATAGACCAGCAGGGTGAGCGCCATCACCGCCCATTTGAAGCGGCGAAACGGCCCCTTCACTGCTTTCGGCAGCACCTTTCGCCGCGCCTCGAACAGGTGCGACGAAGGGCTGAGGCCGGAGGGCGCGTTCATCGGATGCTTATCGCGGCGGCGCGGCAACGGGTGCCGTGGCCACCTGTGCCGCCGGAGGGTTCGGCTCGCCGCCGCCGAGCGAATGGACATAGGCGGCCACCATCTTGATCGTCACCGGATCGAGCTGCTTGCCCCAGGCCGGCATGCTGCCGCCATGGGCATTGGCGACGCTATCCGTCAGCGCGACACGATCGCCGCCATAGAGCCAGATATGGTCGGTCAGGTTCGGCGCACCGAAGGTGCGGTTCCCGCGCGCATTGTCGCCATGGCACACGGCGCAATTATTGACGAACAGCGCGGCGCCGCGCTTTGCCGACGCGCTTGCCGGCTCCTGCTTCGATACGAGGCGCACATAGGAGACGACGTCGTCCACCTCCGCCGGTTTCAGGATCTGGTCGCGACCGAAGGCCGGCATCTGCGACATGCGGGTGGCGTCGTCGTCCGGCTGGCGAATACCGTGGACGACCGTCTGCTGGATCGTGGCGATGTCGCCGCCCCACAGCCAGTCGTCGTCGTTAAGGTTGGGATAGCCCTTGCTGCCCGCCGCACCGGCGCCATGGCAGGCGGCGCAATGGACCTTGAACACCGAGCGTCCGCCTTCCACCGCGGCTGCGAGCAGCCTGGGATTGTCCGCCAGCCGCTCGATCGGCGTTGCGGCAAGCGCGCGCATGGTCGGCGCCCGCCGCTCGCGTTCGGCGGCCAGTTCCTGCTGCAGATCGCCGCGGCTCGACCAGCCGAGCATGCCCCGCGTCGCGCCGCTGAGCAGCGGCCAGGCCGGATAGGCGACGCAATAGGCGATCGCGAACAGGATGGTGGCGTAGAAGGTCCACAGCCACCAGCGCGGCATCGGCGTATCGAGTTCCTCGATGCCGTCCCATTCGTGGCCGACCGTGCTCGTGCCGGTCTTCTCGTCGATGCGCTTGTTCTCAGCCATCGATAGGTTCCTCGTCTTCGAAGATGCTGGTGGCGGCGCGGGCGTTGCCGCGCGCGGAACCGGGCAGGAAGGGCCAGGCGGCGAGGGTGACGAAGACCAGCGTCATCACCACCAGCCCCCAGCTGTCCGCGAAATGGCGGAGCGCGTCGTAGCTCATTGCGTCTTCTCCCGGGCCGCGGCCTTGGCGAAGTCGACCTGGGTGCCCAGCCCCTGGAGATAGGCGACCACGGCATCCATCTCGGTCAGCCGCTCGCGGTTGCCGTCGAAGTCGCGCGACTGGGCGCCGGGATAGCGGCGGGCGAGATCGGCGGTGTCGCCGTCGCCATAGCCTTGCGTCCGAACGTCCTGCACCGCCTTGGCGATATCGTCGTCGGTATACGGCACGCCCTCGGCGCGAAGCGCCTTCAGGTGGCCGGCCATGTCCTCGGCCTTCAAGTCGCGCTGGGCGAGAAAGGCATAGGGCGGCATGATCGATTCCGGCACCACGGCGCGGGGCGCCTTGAGGTGCTGGACGTGCCACTCGTCCGAATAGCGGTTGCCGACGCGGGCCAAGTCCGGCCCGGTGCGTTCCGATCCCCATTGGAATGGATGATCGAACATGCTCTCGGCGGCGAGGCTGTAATGGCCGTAGCGCTCGGTCTCGTCGCGGAACGGCCGGATCATCTGGCTGTGGCAGCCATAGCAGCCTTCGCGGATATAGATGTTGCGGCCGGCCAGCTCGAGCGGGGTGTAGGGGCGCACCCCGTCCACCTTCTCGACGGTTGACTGGATCCAGAACAGCGGCGCGATCTCGACGATCCCGCCGATGGCCACGGTAACCAGCGCGAGTGCCGCCAGCAGCGTCACGTTACGCTCGATCTTCTTATGGCCTTGGACGAAGTTGAACATCGTTGGCGTTCCTTATTCGGCGGCCGGAGCGCGGGCGGGGAGGGGATGGTCGCGAGCCGGATCGAACGGCGTGTCGGTCATCGGCGCTTCGTCGCGCAGCTTGCCGGCGATCGTCATCCAGACGTTCCACACCATGAACAGCGCGCCGATGAAGTAGAGCAGGCCGCCGCCGACGCGGATCACGTAATAGGGGTGCATCGCCTGCACGACTTCGGCGAACGAGTAGACGAGATAGCCGTCGTCGCCGTACTCGCGCCACATCAGGCCCTGGGTGATCCCCGCCACCCACATCGCGGAGGCGTAGAGCACGATGCCCAGCGTCGCGCACCAGAAGTGCCAGTTGACCATGCGCAGCGAATAGAGCCGGCTGCGGCCCCAAAGGCGCGGCGTCATGTAGTAGATCGCGGCGAAGGTGATCATGCCGTTCCAGCCGAGCGCGCCCGAATGGACATGGCCGATCGTCCAGTTGGTGTAGTGCGACAGCGAATTGACGCTCTTCACCGACATCATCGGGCCTTCGAAGGTGCTCATCCCGTAGAAGGCGAGCGCGAACACCATCATCCGGATGATCGGATCGGTGCGGACCTTGTCCCAGGCGCCGTTGAGCGTCATCAGCCCGTTGATCATGCCGCCCCAGCTCGGCATCCACAGCATCACCGAGAACACCATGCCCAGCGTCTGCGCCCAGTCGGGCAGCGCGGTATAGTGAAGGTGGTGCGGGCCGGCCCAGATGTAGAGGAAGATCAGCGACCAGAAGTGGATGATCGACAGCCGGTAGCTGTAGATCGGCCGTTCCGCCTGCTTCGGCACGAAGTAGTACATCATGCCCAGGAAGCCGGCGGTGAGGAAGAACCCAACCGCGTTGTGGCCATACCACCACTGGGTCAGCGCGTCCTGCACGCCCGAGAAGAGCGAGTAGGATTTGGAACCCACCCAGGAGACCGGCAGCGACAGGTTGTTGACGATGTGGAGCATCGCCACGGTGAGGATGAAGCCCAGGTAGAACCAGTTGGCAACATAGATGTGCGGCTCGGACCGCTTGAGGATCGTGCCGACGAACACGGCGAGATAGGCGACCCAGACGATCGTCAGCCAGATGTCGACATACCATTCGGGCTCGGCATATTCGCGACCCTCGGTAACGCCGAGGAGATAGCCGGTGGCCGCCAGCACGATGAACAGCTGATAGCCCCAGAACACGAACTTGGCGACGCCGGGCAGCGCCAGCCGCGCACGGCAGGTGCGCTGGACGACGTAGAAGCTTGTGGCGATCAGCGCATTGCCCCCGAACGCGAAGATCACCGCCGAGGTGTGGAGCGGCCGCAGCCGCCCGAACGTGGTGTATTCGGTCGGCAGGTTGAGCACGGGGAAGCTTAACTGCGCAGCGATGACGATGCCGACGAGAAAGCCGACCACGCCCCAGAACACGGTGGCGATCACCCCCCAGCGGATGACTTCGTCGTCATAGCGCTCCGCCGCCCGGGCGGCCGCCGATCGCGTCGGCAACAGGCTGATCCCGCGCAGCGAGACAAAGGCGGTCAGCACCGCCGCCGCGGCCGCGATCCCCATATGGATCGCAAAGGCGGTATCGGCCGCGGCCGCGGCAGCGAAGATCGCCACGACCGCGATCACGAACCAGCCGCCGCTGCGTAAGAGAATATCGTCTTCCATGTTCGGCTCCACTGCGCGGCTGGCCCGTCAGGCCCTCCGGGAGAATGTCGTTCGCGGTGCGGAGAGATCAGGCACGAGCCCCGGTCCGGCCGATCTCGCCGAGGCGCGACGACCTCTTCCGGCCACCATCGGATTCCGGACGCTTTCGCATGCTCGCCCGTGCTGCACCTGATGCTCCCCCTCGGCGCGACGGTTATGCGGGGAGGGCGAGGCGAGCTATTGTGGAGTCCCCTTACGGAGCCTGCCGGAGATCGATGCTGCTACTGGCGGCTTTCTCGCACCGCAGAATGTACTGCGGACCCCGCCCACCAAAAGAAGACTCCAGGCTTGCGGTTCGGCGCGACGAAGTGGCGAGAAGACTTCGCGACCATGAGCAAGCATTGGTCCAAAACAAGTTGTGTTCGTGCGGTACGAAACCTACTCTGGCCGCATGCACAAGCTGACCCCGCTCGCCGCCCTGGCCATCTTCTGGTTCATCGGCATCGTCTTCGGGAAGCCCGGAATCTGGTTCCCGCTCGGCGTCCTGGCAATGATTGCGATGGTATTCGTTCAAAAGCGTCTGGACCGATCCGGACATCCATGACCGAACCAGACGCATCGATTGTGCGGAAGTGCGACGGCGATAGCATTTCCCCATGAGCGAAAACGCTCCGGATGCTTGCTTGCCGCATCCTCCGAGTCGCTGACCTTAAACCGTCAACTTGAAAATGCTTCGGGCGCCCGCCGTAGCGTCCCTGTCGGGCGGCGGCGGGCGCCGCGGCGATTCTGCTGTCCGCCCGCGCATTGCCCGCGCCGATCAGCGCGCGGCGGGAACCACGCCCCTGGGTGCGGCCGACAGCCGCTGGATCAGGTCGACCTCGGCCTGGCGATAGGGCTTGCCGTCGCCGTGGAAGACCTCGTGGAACCAGATGGTTGGCTCCTCATAGGTATAGGGCTTCTTCCAACTGTCCCAGGGCAGCCGGGTCTGCGACTTGCCGTCGACGAAGCCCCAGTTGAACATACCGATGTTCAGGCGCTTGCCGATCGGCAGCGTGCCGTCGAAGGTCGATCCGTTGCCGCGCGCCATATATTCGGTGCACAGCACCGGGCGGCCATAGCTGAGCATCTGGTTGGCGCGGCGCTCGAACGTCTCGGGCCAGCTGTAATCGTGGAAGCTCAGCACGTCGGACTGGGCGATCTGGATCTTCTCGACCGCGTCCAGCTTGCTCTGATCGTCCCAATGCTCGCCGATCCAAACGCCCGAGGTGAGCGGCTGGATCGGATCGGCCGCGCGCGCCGCCGCGAACATCCGGGGCAGCAGCAACGCAACATACTTGTTCTTGTCCGGCGTTGGCGCGTAGTTGCCGCCGCCGCCGTTGTTGGGCTCGTTCCAGATGTCCCAGCCAAGGACGCGCTCGTCCTTCGCAAAAGTGGTGACAAGGTCCTTCACATAGGCTTCGAGCTTCCCGTACTGCGCCGCATCCTTCAGCCGTGCCGCACCAGGCGACTGCGCGGAACCCGAGTTATGGACGCCGGGGATCGGCGGATGCTGTGGGCCGGCCCTGGGATCGGGATCCCAGCAGCTGTCGAAGAAGATCCACAGCGTCTTGATGTGGTGCTTCGCCGCGATCGTCATGAAATCGTCCATGCGCCGCTTGAGCCCCGGCGCATCGGTTTCCCACAGCAGGTGGTGCAGGTTCACGCGCATGACGTTCATGCCGATCTTCTCGGCCCAGCCGAGTTCAAGATCGATGCGCGTCGGATCCCAGGTTTCGGCCTGGAACATCTCGAGCTGGTTGATCGCGGTGGCGGGGGTGAAATTGGCGCCCACCATCCAGGGCTGCTGGGCGTACCAGGCATTGGCCTCGGCCTTGGTCCATTGGTCGCGCGCCTCGGCGCTCGGCACGGTCGCGGCGATCGCCAATGCGGCGCCAGCGAGAAGGCCAGAGGAAAGGAATGTGCGGCGGATCATCATCAGGTCTGCTCCCCTACAGGTTCATTCAGCGCTTCTTCGGCGCGGCCGCCCGGCCGGTGGTCAGGCGATAGGTCATCACGTTGCGATAGGTCTGGCCGGGATCGAGTCGGGCGTTCGGAAAGCCCTTCTGGTTCGGCGAATCCGGGAAGATCTGCGGCTCCATCACGATCGCGTCGCCCTCGCGGTAGATGCGCTTGGCCTTGCCGTGCGTGGTACCGTCCAAGAAGTTGCCCGAGTAGAATTGCAGCCCGGGCTGGTTGGACCACAGCTCGAAACCGCGGCCGGATGCTGGATCATAGACCTTCGCCATCAGATGCTGGTCGCGGGTCACGGCGCGGCCGATCACCCAATTGTGGTCATAGCCTCGGCCAAAGACGATCTGCTGGTCGCGCGCATCGCGGACGCGCTCGCCGATCGGCTGGGGCGTGCGGAAATCGAACACCGTGCCCGCCACGCTCTTGAACTCGCCCGTGGGGATCGCACCGGCATCGGTAGGCAGATAGGTCTGTGCCGGGATGGTGACGCGGTGGCCCATCGCACCGTTCGCGGAGCCCTCGCCAGAGAGGTTCCAATAAGCGTGGTTGGTGATGTTGGCGATCGTCGGCGCATCGGTTTTCGCGACATATTCGATCGTCAGGTTGTTCTGCTCATCGAGCGCATAAGTGGCGTCGACGGTCATCGTGCCGGGATAGCCCTGATCGCCGTCGCGGCTGATCGCGCGCAGCGTCACCGAGGCGGTGGGGCCGTCCTTTACCGACACCACGTCCCACAGCAGCTTGTCGAAGCCGAGGGTGCCGCCGTGCAGCGCGTTCTTGCCGTCGTTGACCGGCGTCTGGAAGCTGCGCCCGTCGAGGCGGAACCTGCCCTCGGCGAGGCGATTGGCGAAGCGGCCCACGGTCGCGCCGAAATACTGCCCCTTGGCGAGATAGTCGGCCATGTTGTCATAGCCGAGGATCACGTCCGCCTTGCGGCCGGCGCGATCGGGCATCACCAGCGACTGGAGCATTGCGCCATAGGCAACGACGGTCGCCGAAACGCCGCGCGCATTGGTGAGCGTGACCGACGTGACGGTGCGACCGTCCGCCATTTGCCCGAACGTGCCGCGCTTGGCGGTCGCCGCCTCGGCCGCGCTGGGAAGCGCAACCATTGCAGCGATGCCGCCGATCGCCGTCAACATTCTCATCGCCTGATCCTCCCGATGTTGTTCCGGCCATCGCTGGCCTCGCCCGCTGACGCGACGCCGCCGGGCAACTGCGTGCCTAACTGCCAGTTCAAGGAGGGCTTATCTATCTTACAAATACCAAAATCACATATGTTATGAAGGTTTTGCCGGTGTTCGGCGTTAGGTCTGATAAATACACGGCAAGCACCGTCCTCGCTGCGGATTGTGCACCATAACAAGCAATCCCACGCAACGACGCGGGAGAACAGGGGAGGTTGCAATGACCATCAAGCCGCTTTTGTGCGCGTCCGTCTCCTTTGTTGTCGGGCTCTCGCTTCCACCGGCGGCATCTGCCCAGAGCGTCCAGGGCGCGCCCCAGCCGCAGACGTCCAGCGCCGACAGCATCAATCCCGCGTCGCCCGCGCCTGCCGTGCAGGAAATGGCGCCCGGGGAGGCGATCATCGTCACCGGCCTTCGTCGCAGCTTGCAGTCGGCGCAGTCGATCAAGCGCAACTCGGACGGCATCGTCGATGCGATCGTTGCGGAGGATATCGGCAAGCTCCCGGACACCTTCGCCTCCTCGGCGCTCCAGCGCATTGCTGGCGTCAACGTCACCCGCGGCGCCGGTGAAGCCGCCGGCGTGACCGTGCGCGGCCTGCCGGACCTGACCACCACCTATAACGGCCGCCAGATCTTCACCGCGGAAGGCCGCTATGTCGCGATCCAGGACTTTCCGGCCGGCACCGTGGCGGCGCTGGAAGTGTACAAGTCCGGCCTCGCCAGTCAGATCGAAGGCGGCATCGCGGGCGCAGTGAACGTGCGCGGCCGGCGGCCCTTCGACTTCAAGGGCTTCGAGGTCTCAGGCTCGCTCAACGGGGTGCTGTCGCAGCAGTCGAAGGGCACGACCTGGAACGGGAACCTCCTGATCAGCGACCGGTGGGACACTGGGATCGGCGAAATGGGCCTTCTGGTGAATGGGTCCTATGTCGGCGTCAACTTCCTCGATTCGACCCGCGAACAGTCGCTGGTGATCGCGACCACCAACGCCGGCAACGCGCCTGCCGGTCAGGCGGGGCTGCGCTATCCCGATGCGCAGGGGATCTTTCTCGGCTATGGCGACCGCTGGCGCCCCTCGGCCAACGCCGCCTTCCAGTGGAAGCCGACGCCCGAGCTCGAAATCTATGCCGACGGCCTGTTTCAGGGGTTCCGCTCGCGCGATTACAACCGCTTCATGTTCATACCGATCTTCGGCGACGGACTGCAGCTGTCGAACATCACGACGCAGCAGAACAGCAACAAGATCGCCAGCATGACGGTGAGCGGCGCGTCGCGGCCGGACGGCTATAGCGGTTCGTTCAACGGCCACACCGATACTTATCAGGGCGGCGGCGGCGCGATTTGGACGCGCGACCGGCTGCGCATTTCGGCGGACGTCGCGTACACCGACAGCACGTACACCGCGAACAACGTGAACATCGACTATGCCGCGGCCAGCTCGCCCGTGCGCGAAGTGCAGTTCGAGGCGCCGGTGGACGGCGGCCCGACCCAGCGCTTCGTCAACTTCAGCCTCACCGATCCGGCCAACTTTATCAGCCGCGGCCTGTGGCAGGAGCTTCTGGTGGTGAGTGGCACCGACTGGCAGGCGCGCACCGATCTGTCCTATGACTTCGATGCCGGCTTCCTCAAGCGCATCGATGTCGGCCTGCGCTATTCCGATCGCAACGCGGGCCGCGACCTCGGCAATCTCTACATCAACAACGAAGCCGGCCGCGTTCCGCTGACGTCCTTGCCGGGCGCCGATGTGCGCCCCACGCGGCCGGGCTTCGCCTATAACGACGTGCAGCCCAACGTCGTCTATGCCGCCAGCACGCGCGACAGCATCCGCGACAATCTTCCGGCGCTGCGCAGCTTCTTCGGTGCGCCGGCCGGCATCCCGCCGTTCAACCCGGCCGAGACGTTCCGCGCCAACGAGAAGTCCTACGCCGCTTATGCCCAGGTGAAATACGGCTTCGATCTGGGCAACACGATCATCGACGGTGTGGTCGGCCTGCGCGCGGTGAAGACCAAGACGCAGATCAACGGTTTCTCCCGCGTGGAGGATGCCGGCGGCGTCGTCACCAACCCGCCGGTGAGCGCCAGCAACGACTATACCGACTATCTGCCGAACGCGAGCGCCCGCATCGCCTTCACCGACAAGCTGCAGCTGCGCCTCGCCTTCACCCAGACGCGCACCCGGCCCAATTTCTTCGACCTGCGGCCGAACACCTCGCTCGGCCAGCCGGTGATCCTCGCCCCCGGCGATCCCTGCCTCGCCGATGCCACCGCCCCCGAATGCGTCGAGCGCCTGCGCCGCGGCGGATCGTCGGGCAATCCGTACCTCAAGCCGCTGACCTCGGACAATTACGACGCCAGCCTCGAATGGTACTTCTCGCGGTCGGGATCGTTCACCGCCGCGATCTTCCGCCACGACGCCAACGGCTTCCTAGCCACGATCGACGATCGCACCCAGCCCGGCCTGCGGCTCGCCTCGCCGGTCAATCTCGGCAAGACCAAGCTGCAGGGCGCCGAGCTGACCTTCACCAGCTTCCTCGACATCGACGGGCTGCCGGACTGGGCCAAGGGCTTCGGCGTCCAGGCCAACGGCACCTATATCGACGCCAAGGGCGACCTGGTCCCCAATTTCGCCGCGACCTATGGCAACCGCCAGCAGGCCTTCCCGGGCGTGTCGAAATGGTCGGGCAACATCGTCGCCCTGTACGAGAAGCCGCAATTCTCGGCGCGGGTCGCCTATAACTACCGCTCGAAGTTCGTGTCCTTCTACAGCCTCGAGGCGCTCGACCCGATCGCCCACCCGGTGATCGAGAAGGGCCGCGGCCAGCTCGACCTGTCGGCGACGGTCACCCCGGTCGAGAACATCACGATCGCGTTCGACGTGATCAACGTGCTCGGCAACCCGCTGCAGCGCTATCGCCAGTTCGACACTGGCGACAGCTACACGCGGCAGGTGCTGTATCTCGAGCGCGCCTATTCGCTGGGCGTCCGCTTCCGCTTCTGACCGGGCGGACGGAAGACCGCAGGGCGCGGCCATGGTGCTGCGCCCTCTTCGACACTGCCAGGTGAGGACATGGCATGCGACGCTTCATCCTGGGATGCGGACTGGCCGCGATCCTCGCGGGCACGGCGCTCGCCGACAATCCGCAATTCACCGGCGCCGACCCCCACGCCGTCTTCATCGGCAACGAGCTATGGATCTTCCCGACCGGCGGCCCCGGCGGCAGTTGGGCCGCAGACCGCTTCGGCGCCTTCTCCTCGCGTGACCTGCGGCGTTGGCGGGCGCGCGGCGAGCTGATCCGCCGCGACCAGATCACCTGGATCCAGGAGGACGGGGCACCCGCTCATTTTCTCTGGGCGCCGGCGATCGCTACACGGGGCGGCCGCTACTATCTTTACTTCTCGGTCGGGCCGCAGAACCCGACGCCCAGCCGCATCGGTGTGGCCGTCGCAGATCGGCCGGAGGGGCCATATCGCGACTTCGGACACCCCTTGATCGACGATGGCGGACACGGGTTCGAAGCTATCGATCCGATGGTGTTTGTCGATCCCCGCACGGGCAAGGCCTTCCTCTACGCAGGCGGCAGCGCGGGCGCGAAGCTGCGCCTTTGGGAACTCCGTGCCGACATGACGAGTATCGCCCGCGAGGTACCGGTCGCGACGCCGCCCCGATTTACGGAGGGTGCGTTCATGCATGTGCGTGGCGGCACCTATTATCTGTCGTACAGTCATGGGCGTTGGAACGGCCCTGACTATTCGGTGCACTATGCCACCGCGCGCTCGCCGACCGGCCCCTGGGTCTATCGTGGCGCGGTTCTGAGGAGCGACGCGCGACATCAGGGACCCGGTCATCACAGCTTCGTGCGTACCCCGTACGGTGAATGGCTGATCGTCTATCACCGCTGGGAGCGTGCGCGCGGCCCGGGCCCCTATGTGGGAAAGCGACAAATAGCGATCGATCGCGTGCGCTACGCAGGCGACGGCAAAATCCGTCCGGTAGTGATGACCGACGGCACGGCAGCACCCACGCTGCGAAAAGACCTCACGGCGCCGCGATCACCGAAGCGAGCTTTTTCAAGGCGGTCCAGCCGACCAGCACGCCTTGACCGCTGCGACAACATCGAGCCGTTCGCAGGATGGCGTTGGGATTCACGCAGCAGCCGAGCGGTACCATCTGACGCAACAGAGAATTGGCTGGCGGTATGGTCCCAGGGGATCCCAGGCCCATTGACGTCTTAGCCCGTCAAACATGGAGCGGCCGCAAACAGCCCGTTGTCGGGAAGGGCGCCCCGAGGTGAAAGCGCCGGGCACTCAGATCATTGGGAAATTCGCTATGAACTAACCCGAGGAGCCAGGTGAGCCGGCGCTTCCGATACAGACGCGTCCGTTCAGGTCCGTAGCGCGTAGAGCGCCGGCAGGAACACCAGCGTCAGGATCGTGCCGCCCAGGGTGCCGCCGATCAGCGTAACCGCCATCGAGCCCCAGAAGACTGACTGGATCAGCGGCATGAAGGCCAGCACCGCCGCCAGCGCGGTGAGGACCACCGGTCGTGACCGCTGCACCGTTGCTTCCACCACCGCGTCATAAGGGTTCATCCCCAGCTTCTCGTTGTCGTGGATCTGGCCGATCAAGATCAGCGTGTTGGGCATCAGGATGCCGGCAAGTGCGATCAGCCCCAAGATGGCGTTGAAGCCGAACGGCTGGCCGGTCACGAGCAGCGTGGGGACGACGCCGATAGGGCCCAGCGAGGCGGTGGCGAGTACGATCCCCATCGCGGACAGGCTGCGAACCTGCAGGATGATCACGATCATCATCAGGAAGATCATGATCGGGAAGATCGGCGCCAGCGCGCTGTTTGCCTTGGCGGCTGCGAGCGCTCGCCGACGATGTTGATCTTGTTGACGCCGGCCACATGGAGCAGCCGCTGACGCAGCGTCTCGGCCTCGCGCGCCAGGTAGCGCTGGGGCTCGCCTTTCGCCTGGAGCGCATAGAGCGCGAAGGTCACGTCGCCATATTCGTCGTTGACGAACGGACCAACTACGCCGCGCGGCAGCTTCGCCGTCTCGTTGGACATGCTCGTCGGTATCGAAGCGTACCATGCCCTTGCGCGTCGCGATCTCGACCGGGACGATCTGTTCCGCGAACCGTCCCTCGGTGATGGCGCGGGCGGCGCGGCGATGCCCCTCGGCGGCGAGCGCGTCCTGCGCCGCGCGGTCAATGCCGTTCCGCGCGGCGACGTTTTCTGCGGTGATGCCCATATGAAACCCGTCGATCGGATCGGCCAGCGTCTGGGTCAGCGCGTCGTGCATCGTCACCGGCCCCATCTTCTGGCCGAAGCGTGCGGCGTGCACGTGGTGCGGTGCCTGGCTCATGTTCTCCGCCCCGCCGGCGACCGCGAATGCGGCATCGCCGAGCAGGATCATCTGGCTTGCGGAAACGATCGCCTGCACCCCCGATCCGCAGAGCCGGTTGAGGGTGAGCGCAGGCGTTCCGACGAGGATACCTGCCGCCAGCGCGGCGACGCGCGCGAGATAGGCGTCTTGAGGTCTTGTGGGGATCACCTGGCCCATCACCACATGGTCGACCTCTGCAAGTGCGATTCCGGCGCGACGCACTGCTTCCGCGATCACGATCCTCCCGAGCTCCGCTGCGGGCACGTCCTTCAGCGTCCCGCCAAAGTCTCCGATAGCGGTGCGAACTCCGGACAAGATCACTACTGCATCGCGCATCCCGTACTCCGCTGATCCGTCGCCATGAATGTCCCCGAAACGGTGCGGCCTATCGGATGCGGGGGCAACCCGCCGAAAGAACAGGGAGGCAATCGGATCGGCGGTCTGCGGAAAACCGTTGGCGCACCCGGCATGAAAGCGTTGGGCACTCAAATCATTGGGAAATCCTGGTCGGGTTTGACCGCTGATGTCTGGAATGCGTTCATCCGGGCGCCTCGCAGCGCAGAAAAACCCTGAATGCGGACTTCGGAGATTGAGCGATCCGCTCAGACCAACTCCACCTTCAAGATCTTGCCCACGCTATGCGCTGCACGTGCGAGCGTTTCGAGCGTCACATTGTGCTCGTTGGGGTCGAGAACACGATCCAGCTGTTTGCGGCTGGTGCTCATGCGCTCGGCCATAGCTGCCTTGGTAAGGCGTTCTGCCTGCATCGCCTCGCGCAGCGCAAAGGGATGACCCGTTTCAGGGCGGCGGCGGTGACTTCTTCGCGGATCCCGTCCTCGTCCAGGAACCGGTCCAAGGTCTTGAATGCGCGGGGATCGCGAGGACCCCTAATTTCGTCCACTCTCAATTCTCCCTGCTAGAGCATTTTCACATTGACCGTTGATACCCGGCGGCGTGGAAGAAGTTGGCACATTCGTGGGGAGGGAAGCGATCAAGCAGGTCGCCGATGCGCTCGATAAGGGCATCGACGGTTCGGGCTGGCTGCTGGTGCAGGAGCGCCTTGAGCTTGGCGAAGGCCATCTCGATCGGGTTCATGTCGGGGCTGTACGGGGGCAGGTAGAAGAGTTGGGCGCGCCGGGCGGTGATCGCCTCGCGGATGCCGGCGACCTTGTGTGCGGGCAGATTGTCGAGCACCACGACATCGCCGCGTCGGAGCGTGGGTGCCAGGACGTCGCGGATATAGACCCGGAAGGCATCGCCATCCATCGGCCCATCGAGCCCCCAGGGCGCGGTCATGCCCGTCAGGCGCAGGCCGGCGATGAAGGTCATCGTCTTCCAGTGTCCGAACGGCACGCGATCGCGGCAACGTTCGCCGACCGGCGCCCAGCCATAGAGCCGCGCCATCTTGGTGTTTACCCCCGTCTCGTCGAGGAAGACGAGGCTCTCAGGGTCGATGAACGGCTGGGCTGCCCGCCACAGCTTGCGACGTGCCGCCACGTCGGACCGCTCCTGCTCGGCTGCGTGCAGGGCTTTCTTTAAACGACAGGCCGAGCCGCCGAACCGCGTTCCACATCGCGCCGGTGCTGAGCCCGATCCCGTGTTCGGCCAGCAGCCACGCTTTCGCCTGCGCCAGCGTGATCCCCGGCTGCGAGCGGATGTGCGCCGCCAGCGCCAGCTCCTGTATTGGGGAGAGCTTGCGCGGGGGACGGCCGCGGTTCGGGTTGATCCCGGCATCACCGGTCAGCCGCCGCCGGATCCGCGCCTTGTAGATGTAGGCAATACTGACCTTGAAGATCACTGCCGCCTCGCGGACCGGCATCCCGCCGTCCACCGCCGCCAGCACCCGATCACGCAAATCCTGCGAGTAGCTCTGCCCAGATCGCCAACCCGTTGCCGCCTTCATCGTGACGGCAGCCTATGAATCACACGATCAGCGAAAAGGGAATCCCTCGCGATTCCGCCCATCGCGAACCCGCTCTAGCGTCAGAAGCCGACATGCGGCGATCGCCTAACCAACAAGCTCCTTAACATTCAAGCTTATCCGCTGGGGATTTTTTGGATTCCCTGGAAAGACCTAGCGTCATCCTACCGGACGGACCGGTGCTGCCGCTAGCCGGATCGAAGCGATGAAGACGACGCGGTTCCAGCCTTTGCCAAGCGCTGGGAGCACGCCTTCCCCTCGGGAACGTGGAGACCGTGCGGAACCGTCCGGTCAGGCCGCGATCGGAAGCGCTGCCGCTTCCGCTTGGCCTACCTTGCGAGCATGGCGTGCCTGAATGGCATTCAGCGCCTTGAGAAGGCTGGTTACCGCACCCTCCGTGCTATCGAAGTCATGGCGCTTGGTTTTGAGGGCGCCTTCATTGATGAGCGTCTCCAGTGCAAGCCGCGCCCGCGAAACACGACTTTTGACCGTGCCCAGCATCACGCCGGTAACCTCGGCGACTTCCTCATAGGACATGCCTGCCGCGGCAACCAAGATGATCGCCTCGCGCTGGTCAGGGGATATCTGCTGGAGCGCCCGCATCAGGTCGCGAAGCTCCACCGTCTTGTCCTGACTGGCCGGCGCGGCCAGGACGCGATCCGCGACGAGGTCGTTCCACTCCCCCACGAAACGCTTGCGACGCGTCTGGCTGAAATAGAGGTTCCGCAAAATGGTGAACGCCCACGCCTTGAAGTTCGTCCCCGCCTGAAACCGGCTACGCGCGGACCATGCCTTGAGCATGGTCTCCTGGACGAGATCGTCCGTCGTATCGCGGTTGCCGCATAGCCCCCGCCCGAAGGCGCGGAGGTGCGGTATGACCTTCTGCAGCTGGTCCTTGAATTCTTCATCGGTGAGCGGCGTAGTGCTCGAACCGTTCATATTAGCCTTTTGCATGGTTTTCCCGCCCTGTGTCCTGTTCCTCGCAAAAACGTTTCGGAAAAGAAACCGTTCCACGGCTTTCCCGTTCTCGCGCTAGTTCACGTCACTACCGTGGTGCCGGAACCGGCCAGGCCCAGCGGTTGCCGCGATTACCGGGTGATGTCGCGAGGCCGAAAATCGGAACCGTTCACGGCTCGATGCGCTGGACCAATACGACAGCGTTGGGCTTCCTCGCTTCCTGTTCAAGCGCGTGCGTTCGCTGATCGAGCAGTTCGCGCACCTTGGTTGCGAGCCCGGCATAGGTGAAGGGCTTGGCGATCAGATCCACCGTCGGCGCCAGCCGACCGTCGCTCATCATGAAGTCGCTAGGGTACCCCGACGCGAACAGCACGCGAAGGCCCGGGCGGAGACTATGGGCCCGGTCCGCGAGCTCGCGACCGGACATCTTGGGCATGACGACGTCCGTCAGCAGCATCGAGATCGCCAGGTCGTCGCGTCCCAGCAGGTTTATAGCATCTGCTCCGTCGTCGGCCTCGATCACGCGGTAGCCGAGCTCGCGCAGGATGCCGGCCGTGTAGGCCCGCACGTCGTCGTCGTCCTCGACGACCAGGATAGTCTCGTCGGCGCTGCCCGTCTCAGGAGCCGCGTCGTCGCTCTTCGTCTCGATCGAAGCCCCTTGCGCCTGGCGCGCGAGATACAGGCAGACGGTCGTGCCTTGCCCCTCCACCGAGGCGATCGAGATGTGCCCGCCTGACTGCTTGACGAAGCCATATACCATCGAGAGCCCGAGGCCGGTGCCCTTGCCTACCTCCTTGGTGGTGAAGAACGGGTCGAAGACCTTGGCCATCGTCTCAGGCGACATGCCGGTGCCGGTGTCTGCGACGGAAATAGCCACGTAAGATCCGGGCGGGCAATCGTCCGAAAGCTGCTCCCGCAGTTCGATGTTCTCTGCCTTGATGGTGAGATCGCCGCCCGCCGGCATGGCATCACGGGCATTCACCGCCAGGTTGAGGATGACGTTTTCGAGCTGGTGCGGGTCCACCTCGACCGCCCAGAGGCCAGGTTCCGCGACGATCCGAACAGCGATCGCCTCGGAAATCGAGCGCGAGAGCAGATCGGTCATACCGTCCAATACACGCGCGACATCGATGGTCTTTGGCTCCAGCGGCTGTCGCCGGGAAAAGGCGAGAAGGCGCTGCGTCAGTGCGGCTGCGCGCTCGGCTCCCTTCAGCGCATGCTCCAGCGAGCGGCGAATGCGCGGGTCTGCGGCGTCCCCCATGCGCCGAAGCGCTGTGTCGACATTGCCGATGATGACGGTGAGCAGATTGTTGAAGTCGTGCGCGATACCCCCGGTCAGCTGGCCGACCGCTTCCATTTTCTGCGCTTGGCGCAGCGCATCTTCGGTCTGCCGGTGCTCGGCCACTTCCTGCTGGACGCGCATCTCCAGCGTTTCCGCGAGCTCGCGCAGGCGGGCTTCCTGATCTTTGGCGTCCGTCACGTCATAGATGACACCGATCAAACGGTAGCCCGACCCTTCGCGCAGCACTTCGCCGCGACGTGCAATCCAGCGATACCTGCCGTCATCGCGGCGAACGACGCAAAACACGCCTTCGAGCGTATCCGGGATCATGCCGCTTCCCGGCTGAGGAAGCAGCGGCGGCTCGCCGGCGGCGAGCACATTGTTGATGGTCTTGACCGGGAGCGCGGTCGCAGGCTGCAGGCCCAGCAACTGGCAGAACTCGGCTGAGACCGCTGCCGTGGCGAAACCGTCGATATATTCGAATGTTCCGACTCCGCCCGCAGACTGGGCGATGCGCAGCCGCTCCTCGGTGCGTTTCCGCTCGGTGACATCAATGAAAAGACCGGTAAAGCGGAGCGGTTCGTCGTCCGCATCGAGATGCAACTGGCCGCGCCCGTGCATCCACAAGGTCGATCCATCCGGCGCGATGATCCGGAATTCCTTGGAGAAGTGCTCTGCACCGGCCAGGATGCCGGCAATGGCGATACGAATGCGCGGTCGATCGGCGCTGTGAATGGCCTTGAAGAAGGTGGACGTCGGGAGCGCCGACACTGCAGCTTCCGCTTCCAGCCCGTATAGTTCCGCGAACGCTGCATCGACGCGCAGCGTGTCGGAAGCGATATCCCAATCCCAGCTACCGCTGGCGCCGACCGCAGCCATGAAGGCGCGATCTTGTCCGCCAGCGTAGAATGGCGATTCAGGCATCATTGCCGACAACTCTTTCGATGAACTCGTCAAGAAGCTCCTTGATCGTTTCAAGCGACGGTAGATCCATGATCATGGCGATGTAGCCGCGAATGTCGCGCTTCCGCACAGCAAAATCGATATAGAGAAAAAGCACCAGACCGTCCGTGGCACCGTCGCCCTCCACATCGAACAGCGTCGCGCTGTCGCCCCGGAGAACCTCCGGGATCGTCATTGTCAGCGATCGCTTCAGCATGTTGGCTATGGTGGCGAGACAGGAATTGAGGATGACGTTGCCCGTTTCGGTCAGGGCCTCGGTCTCCATTTCCATCAGATCTGTACCGGTGAGCGTGTCGCCTGTCACCGCGCGCGCAAGCTCGAGGCTGTTGCCTTCCGGGAAGATTAACAGGGCCCTTCCCGCGAAGGGGCCACTGAAATCCTGGCGTACTGCTACGAGGCCGGAATCCTCGCGTTCTCCGATGAGCCGCGCCGCACGGTGCTGGCTAACCACATCGATCGAGGGCACCGACAGGCTGACCTGATCGCCGATCATTTTACGAAGGCTCGACGCTGCTCGGCTCACGCCGATGTTCACGATCTCGGTAAGCGCGTCCCGCTCGAGCTCTCCGAGCATCACATTGTCGAGAGTCACGCCTTGGCCATCCGCAACCGTAGCGCTGCACCTGAAAGAAACGCTTCGATACTCTCGACCGTCACCGGCTTGGCGACGAAGGCGGCGCCCACTTCCCGGGCTCGCGCGATGATCTCATCCTGGATATTTGCCGTGATGATCGCCAGGGGCATCTCCGGCCGTCGCGCACGAATTGCCGAGGCGAGTTCCAGGCCGTCCATTTCCGGCATGTTGAAGTCGATGAGCGCCACATCAATGGGTTGCTCGTCGATCACCCGCAGCGCCTCGTCGCTACCGCTCGCCTCAACCTTCTGCCAGTCAGGTTTGATCTCCGCCAACGCTTTCCCCGCGACAATGCGCGCTAGCTTGCTGTCGTCGACAATCAACACGGTAACCGGCATGCAAAACTCCGAAATTCGGGCCGACATGCCCCCGCGCAGCCGTTCCCGAAATAACCATACCACCCCGGGGGAGGATTGTCATAGAAGCAGATCAATCAGGTGGCGGGCAACGAAGCCGTCCCGTGGCGGCGCAGCGCGAACCTCAGGCTTTGCAGCCAGTAGAATCTGGAATACTGCCAGATGAAGCCGCTCCACCCTAGCCATGTCGACATGTCCTTTGGGGCACTCCTGCAGATAGACCAGAAGCGTATCGGCGTCCTCGGCAAGGCATCGGCCTTCTAGGTAGATCACATCCCCGGCGAGTCGAACGGTCACGCCGCGAGTTCCCTCAGATCCAAGACGAGCAGGACGCCGCCATCCCCCAACAGGGTGGTTCCGCTGATGCCGCGCACCCCGGCGAGAAGGCCGCTAGGCGCCCGCACGGCGGCCTCCATGCGATCGCCAAAGCCATCCACGCGCAGCGCGACGGTTTCACCGGAAGCGCGCGTGACGAGCAGCCTTGCGACGGACGTCCGAACCTCGTGACCGTCCAGCAATCGCGCCAGGCTCAGCACCGGCACCGTCTGCCCGCGCAGGACGCAGGCCGTGCCCTCACCAACGGGCATCAACGCGGTCTCGTCGAGCCGCACGGTTTCCACGACCTGGTCGAACGGCACGCCATAGCGCTCGCCGGCGGCCTCGACGAGGAGGAGCTGCGTCGTGAGCGCATTGGCCGGAAAGCGAAGCCGGAAGCGGGTGCCTTGGCCCAGGGTGCTATCGACCGTGATCGTCCCGCGAAGCTTCTCGACCGCTGCCCGAACGGCATCCATGCCGACGCCGCGGCCCGAGACTTCGGTAACCTGCCCGGCCGTGGAGAAGCCGGGGGCGAAGATCAGGCGAAGTGCTTCCGCATCCTCCAGCCGCTCGGCCGCCTCGGGTTCGAGCAACCCGCGCGTTGTGGCAACCTCGCGGATTCTGGCAGGATCGATGCCGGCGCCGTCATCGACTAGCTCGATCAGTACCGCGTCTCCCTCGCGCGCCGCCGCAAGGGTGATGTTTCCCTCCGGCGCCTTGCCCGCAGCGCTTCGGTCCGAAGCCAATTCGATGCCATGGTCCACGGCGTTCCGGAGCAGGTGCAGGAGCGGCTCGTACAGACCTTCCGCGATCTGCTTGTCGACCTCCAGCGTTTCGCCCTTGGTGGCGAAGGTCACGGATTTGCTCAGCCCCGCGGCGATCTCCCGAACCATGCGGGGGAAGCGGCGGAATACCGGCGCCAGCGGCACCAGACGAATGGAATGGACACCGCGCCGCAGTTCGGCCGCCGCCCGCTCTACGGCGCCCTGTGTCGTGCGTAGCTTCGCGGCGAGTTGCGGATCGAACTGCTCCGCTTCCCGGGAAAGCGGCGCGAGGGCGTGGACGGCGGCGAGCAGTTCGGCGACGCCGTCCGCCAGCGCGTCGACCCGGGCCGCATCGACCCGGATGATCGACGTCGCCCCTGCCTCGCGTGCCTGGGCGGTCTTGGCTTCGGGTGCGACGGGATGCAACTCGACCTGATCCCGCACGAGACGGAAGGCCCCCTGGAGCGCCTCGATGGGCGCGCCGCTCACGCCTTCCAGGATGGAGATGCACCGGAATGGATCGAGCGCGTCGAGGCTCGGCCAGGTCTCCGCTGCAGGCCGGACATGCAACCAGAGAAGGTCGGGTATCGCGGCGGCGACCGCCAGCGGATCGTCGCCGCGGAAGAAACAGTCCGCATCGGGCGTGTAGCGAAACGCAGTTGCCGGGCCGTTGGCGTGTGCGGCTAGCTGCCTTGCCCATTCCGGCGTCTGCCCGGCAACGGCGGACGGCCCGGGACGCACGTGCCCGGGCAAATCGCCGATGAGCTTCGCCGCGCGGGTCGCCGCCTCGTCCGACAAGGCGCCGGCGGCTTCGAGCTCGTCGATCCAGCGGTCCACCGCGTCGAGACAGGCGACCAGCGCGGCGCTCGCCTTGGCGTCGATTGCCGCGCCTTCCTCGCGGGCGCGTTCCAACACATCTTCGGCGGCATGGAGCGTGCGTTCGGCAGCCGCCATGGGGAAGATCGCGACCGAGCCCTTGAGCGTGTGGATCGCGCGAAAGGCCGCGTCGATCGCTGCCGCGTCTTCGGGATCGTGTGCCAGCGAAGCCAGGGCAGCCGTCGCGGCAGCCATCAGATCGCGTCCTTCGATCAGGAAATGTTCCAGCAACTCGTCCATCACGGCCTACGATAGACGATTGCGTTCTCAAGGCGAGCCATGGCGAAACGATCGGTGATGCGCGCCATCGACTCGCTGTGCCCCAAGCAGACGAAGCCACCGGGGTTGAGGCTCTCGAACATGTTCGCAGCCGCGACGGAACGGGAATCATCGTCGAAATAGATCAGCAAGTTACGGCACAGGATCACGTCGAACCGCCCGAGCCCGGTCAGCGTCGCCCGGTCGACGATATTGGCCGGAACAAAGCGCACGGACTCGCGAAGGTCGTCGATGATCTTCCTGCGATGGCCATGCTCCGCCTCGAAGTAACGATCGACGACGTCCTGGGGGAGCCGGGCCAGTGCCCGGGTGCCATAGCGCCCGGCGCGCGCGAGCTCGATCGCGGCGGTGTCGAGATCCGATCCCACGATCTCGATATTGTAAGCGTCGACGAGTGGCCAGTGTTCAAGCAGCCAGATCGCGATCGAATAAGCCTCCTCGCCGGTCGAGCAGGGCATCGACCAGATGCGGATCAGATCGCCCGGGCGACGCTCCCTGACCAGTTCGGGCAGGATCTCGCGAGCCAGCGCAGCAAGCTGATGGTCCTCCCGGTAGAAATAGGTTTCGTTGATCGTGAAGGCGTTGATCAACGCTTCCCGTTCCGGCCCGTTCGTCTCCGCGAACCCGAGATAGGCCTGCACGTCCTCGATCCCGGCGCGGACCATCCGCGCGCCGATGCGGCGTTCGATATAATAGCGCTTGTTGGCGCCGAAGATCATGCCCGTCCAACGATATAGAAGCGCGCTGACCCGCTGCATCTCGTCGCTTGTCAGTACCGGCAACGGAGCGCTGGCAGTCGGATCACGCCTGCTCATCGCGCGAACAACGCAACCAGTTCAGCGGCCAGGCACTCGAGCGGCGCAACGATGGAGGCGCCTTCGGCCGCAACGAGCGCTCCCGGCATACCCCAGACGACGGCGGTATCGCTGGACTCGGCAAGCGTGGTACCGCCGCGCGTCTTCAGTTCCGTCAGGGCGGCAGCCCCGTCATTTCCCATGCCGGTCATCAGCACGCCAACTAGTTGATCCGGCGGAAGATGCGCCATAGCACTTTGGACCATGCGATCGACGCTGGGATGCCAGAAATGGTCGGCACTGCTGGGCGCGGCAGCCGCCGCAAGGCTGCCCGCGCGACGGGTGACGATCAGGTCCGCGTCGCCGCGACCGATATAGACGTTTCCCGGTTCGAGCGCGGTCGATCTCGCGACTTCGGTGACGGTGAGCGCACACATCTTGTCCAGCCGCCGGGCAAGAGGACCGGTAAAGGTCGCGGGCATGTGCTGGGCGACGAGTACGGGCCATGGGAAATCGGCCGGCAGGCCGCCGAGCAAGGCGTCCAGCGCGGGGGGGCCTCCGGTCGAGCAACCGACCAGCACGAGACCGTCGGCGGGTATTGGACCAGCGGCGGCGCTCCTGCGGACCACCTTTGGTCCCGGCGATGCAACCGTGCGGGGTTTGGCACGCGTCCTCGCTTGCACACGCTCGCGCAGCCGGGTTGCGCGCGAAATGCGGACGGCAGCCGCGGTGCGGACTTTCTCCAGCAGCGCGGGAACGACGGTATCGATCTCGAGCGAAAGCGCTCCCCGCGGCTTGGCGATGAAATCGACCGCACCCAGTTCGATGGCCTGCAGCGTCACATCCGCCCCCGCGGCGGTCAGCGACGAGACCATCACCACCGGGCAGGGCCGCTCGATCATGATGCGATCGAGGCAGGCCAGCCCATCCATGCCCGGCATGTGGATGTCGAGCGTGATCACGTCGGGCGCAAATGCGGCAAGGCGCTGCAGCGCTTCGGCCCCGCTGCGTGCGACCTCGACCTCGAAGTCGCCGGCGTCCGTGAAAATGTCGACGAGAAGACGGCGCATGAGCGGCGAGTCGTCGACGATCAGCAGCTTTATCACGATGCGCCGGCCATGCCTCGCAACAGGTCCTGTTCGGCACCGTCGAGCAGTTCGCGCGGCGACACGATCAGCGCGATTTCCTCGCCCTGGGATAGAGCCGCGACCCATTCGAAGATGCGCGTCCCTTCGGTGCCGAGTTCGGGCGCCGGCTGGAGCGCATCCGATGCGATGCGGACGATCTCGGACGCAGCATCGACGGCGAAGCCAGCGCGAACGTCGCCGATGCGGACGATGATGACGCGTCGCCGCAGTCCCGGGCGGGCCACTTCGCCAAAGCGCTCCGCCTGATCGATCACCGGTACCGCCGCGCCGCGAAGGTTCATCACCCCCTTCACGAAGGAAGGCGCCTTCGGAAGCCGGGCGAGCTTGCCCGAAAGCGCCACGACCTCTTCCACCGCGTCGATCGGCACCCCAAAGACGCCTTCGCCGATCCGAAACAGCAGGAACTGCGCACTGGTCGTATCCATCGCCGCCTCGCCGCCATCGCATTCCATGCTACCCTGCGTCAGACGTGCCGTGATGTCGGGGCGGAGCAAATGCTCGGCCGCCAGCACCGACACCAGCCTGCGTCCGTCATCGAGACGGCAGATCGCCTGTATGCGTGCCTCGGCGTTGCCGCGGGTCAGCACCTGGGGCACCGGATCGATTGCCGTCTCCGGCACGCGCTCGATACCGCGCACCGCGTCCACGAGCAGACCCACGCGGCTCCCGCCGATCCGCGCCACCACGATGCGGGAACGTGCTTCGGGGTCGACAGCCGGCATCGCGAGAAGCGCGCCGAGCGACAACACGGGCAACAGTTCGCCGCGAACGGCCGTGCTGCCGACCACTACTTTTTCCGCATGGGGCATGCGGGCGACCTCGGGTGGCACGCGCAACACTTCGTCGATCGTATCGAGCGGCAGGGCGAATTCCTGACCGGCGAGCCTGAAAACGACCAACGCCACCGTGTCGGCCGGCGTGACACCTGTTCCCTGCTGGTCCTCCACCTCCATACGCGGCGCCCGCCTTGCGTCTCGTGGCGGGGTGCTGGCGGCGATCAGCGCAGCGGCGTCCAGTGGCGTCACATCGGCGGCGTCTTCCGCTTGCGTCAACTGGTCCGCGCGATCGACGGCGAGGGCAAACAGATCGCCGTCTTCTACGACAATCAAACGCTGCTCGCTCCCGCGCGGCCGCTCGATCATCTCGGCCAGCGAGAGCACCGGCACGACCTTGCCCCGGATGTTGGCCAGCCCCAGCAACGCTGACGGACCATGGGGCACGCGCGTCAGCCTCGGCAAACGCGTGACTTCACGTATGATTGCCGCCGGAAGCGAGCGCCGTTGCCCGCCGACGCGCAGCAGCAGGACGTTCTCGGGCGCTTCGGCGGTCCCCGCCATGATCGTCAGTCGGCCTTCTGACTGAGCGCGGCAGCTATCTGGGCGATTTCTTCGATGGCCGCTGCGAGTGTCTCGGCTCCCTGCGCCTGCTGCCGTGCCGCGGCACCCGCCTCGCCCGCCGCAGCATTCGCCAGTTCCGCCGCGTCGGCGATCTGACGCGTGCCACTGCGAATCTCGCGCACGGATCGAAGCACTTCATCGGCCGCAGCAAGCACCGCGTCGTTGACGCCGCCGACAAGCAACAATTCATCCGCGACCGATCGGAATCGATCCACCACGCCCCGGTTGCGGACGATCTCGACCTCCGCAGCGCCGACGACCTGCTCCAAATCCCGGCGGGCCATGGCGACCTGATCCTGGATGGTGCGCACGATGTCCGTGGCGCGCTCGGCATTGCCGGCGGAGTCGCGCGCGAGTTTGCGAATATCACTCGCCACCGTTGCGAAGCCGCGCCCCGCTTCGCCGGCGCGTGTCGCCTCCACCGCACCGCTGACGGCGAGCATGTTGGTCTGAACCGAAATCAGGCCGAGCTGCCCGACAATCTTCTCGATGTCGCGCGCAGTGCCGCGCAGCGCGGAAAGGGCATCCATCACGCCGCGAACTTCCGAAAGACCGTCTTCGACCCCGGCCACCAGGCGGCGGATCGTATCGCCATTCTCCTGGACACCCGCCACGATGCCTGCGATCCGTTCGGCTGCCGCCGAGGCGCCGGCGCGCAGCACCTCCGCCGATTTCTCGATCTGGCCCATGGCGGTATCAGCCTCCATGGTCGATGCAGCCTGGATCTGTGTGCCACGCGCGATCTGTTCGAGCGCGACCTGTATCTCGCCGGACGCGCCCGACAGTTCCTGCACGGTCGCGCTCAGTTCTTCGGCAGCAGCCGCCACCTGATCGACGGCGGCTGCGTCACTCCCATTGGTCTGCAGCGCCTGCACCAGGCCGCCAAGGGCGTCTGCCGTCTGCTGGCTTTGCTCGAGGGAGGCGCTCTGCTGCTCGAGCGCCTGCTGCGCCTGCGCGGTTGCCGCAGACTGTTCCTCGGCTGCGCTCGCGATCTGCTCGGCGCCGCGTTCCGCCTCGCGGGCTGCGCTCTCTGCCTCCATGGACGCCTGAACGATTTCCTGCGTTGTCGCGCGCACGCCCGCCAACGCGTCGCGTGCCTCGCGCAGGCGCGACACGACGTCGCGTCCGGCAGCGGCCTCTCCGGTTGCAAGGCGGGAAGCGGCACGCATCCGCTCGGCGATGTCCGTCACCGCGACGGCAACGCCTTCGGCCAATCGCTGGACATCCCCCGCACCCGTCTCCGAGGTCTCCGCGAGCGCACGCACTTCATCGGCGACGACAGCGAACCCGCTGCCCGCTTCGCCTGCGCGCGCGGCCTCGATCGTCGCGTTGAGCGCGAGAAGGCTTGTCTGATCGGAAAGATCGGCCACGCCGACGCCGATGTCAGCGATCTCTCCCGCGACCTTTTCCAACGCGATGACTGCATCGACGGTGGCCAATTGACGCTGCGCATTCAACTCGATCGCCGCGACCGAAGCTTCGATCTGGCCGCCAACATCCGAGAAGGCGGCCTGCACCGCCTCGATCTTGTGCCGCGCCGCATCGGCCCGCCCGCTGGCGTCCCGGAAACTGGTGTTGAGGGAGGTGATCAGCCCAAGCGACTCATGCGCCGCACCCGCCGCTTCTTCCGCACTGCTCGCAATGTGATCCGCGGAGCGCTGTAGCTCACTGGCCGCGGCGGCGGCCTCGGCGATCCCGCTCGCAAGCTCCTGAACCGCCTGGTCCATACCGTCGACCGCATTGGCCGGGCGTCGCGATTTGCGTCCCGCACGCGCGCGAGGAGGCGTCGGCGGTGAAGAGGGTTGGGGTGCCTCGGCCAGCTGTTTGGCACGGTCCTGCGCGCGGGCACCTAACGTCGATTTCTTCACCAGCGCCATGGGACCTCCGAGCCGAATACGTCCGGCGGCTATGCCTTTCCGAAAGGGGTTAAGCAACTTCTGGGGAATGTCCGTGAACCTCCGTTCCAGAGAGACCTCTTACAACGGTTCTGAGTAGCTAAGGTCGCTCGTGAGCTGTCAGGCCAGCCTATGGCGGGTTACGGCTGCAGCCGACGTGGCGTCGATCTCGGCGGAACGTCGCAGTCGCGGGCCGCCATTGTTCAGTGGTGATCGAACGGCAGCTTCCCGCCTTTCGCGGCCGGGAACCTGCCTTTCAGCGACCGGCCGAGAACGCGCCTTTCGTTCTCATCTTCCTCCCGTCGGGTGAATGCGGAAACGGCGGATTTCTGCGTCTTTGAGGAAATGGCGCACCCGAGGTGAAAGCGCTGGGCACTCAGCTCATTGGGAAATTCTGCTAGCCAGAGCTCCGTAGCGGCGGGGCAGTGCAATGTCGTAGCGTCAGCATGCTTGCTAGCGATGCCTAAATTCATCTGCATTCGAAGCGAAGTTGGTCTGGCGAGGGCTGGGTGATCGTACCGGCATCGTCTGCCTGGGAGCACCCATCTTACCGCCAATCTAATGGGACGTCGGGGAACCACGGCCTTCGAGCTCAGACGCCATCCGATCATCCGGTACGGGTTGACGACCTCTCCCCTAGCGATATCGCAAAACCATGAAGGTCTGGTTTAATCAATCGTTCTCGTTGCGCAACGTCGTGGCTCGCATTGTTCAGGAGCGCCCTGCCGTGCGTCTGGCGGTGAGCGCGATGGACGCCGACTCCCCGGTCAGAGATGTCGCGCCCGAATTCTGGAACGAGCCGGACGTTGCCGGAGACTATCCGCAATGGGTTCTCGACACAGCGATCGAGAAGCGGGTCGAAGCGCTGGTCGCGCAACGGGGACGGGCTGCGCTTGCCGGGATGGCCGATAGATTCCGTTCCAATGGGATTGCCCTACACGTCGCAGCGGATGCCCCGACGCTCGAAATGCTAGAGGACAAGGCAGCATTCACTGCATCGCTGGTCGGCGATCCGATGCTTTGCCCTACCATTCCGGTTCGTTCTGCAGCCATGTTCGATGCGGCAGTCGAAAGCCTCGCCGTCAATGGAGCCCTGGCTTGCGTCAAGCCAGCGATCGGCATCTACGGCGCTGGATATTGGACATTGAATGCGAAAGGATCCTTCGATCATCTGGCCGATCCGGATGCGCGCAGGATCACGCCTGAAGTATATGCGGCGATGCTGCGTCAGGCGCAGGCGACTGGCAAGCAGGTGTCGCTGCTGGTCATGGAACATCTGCCCGGCCTTGAAGCGTCGGTGGATATCGTCGCCGACCGGGCCAAGGTGATGCTTGCCGCCGTGCGAACCAAGCTCGATGCGAACCGGCAGCGCATTCAAACTCGTCATGAACTCATAGCGCATGCCGCCGGGCTTGTCGCGAGGTTCGGCCTGCACGGCGCGATCAACGTCCAGTACAAGCAGGATCGCCACGGTGCCTGGCGGATTCTGGAAATCAACACGCGCGCGGCCGGCGGCGCGTCCTATTGCGACGAGGTGGGCATCCCCTTCAGCACGACCTGGATCGATGTCGCCACGGGCGCGGCACAGCCCTTCGATGCCGAGATCGACGCGGAAATCGTTGCAGTGATCCGTGCAGAGCGCCGGCGCTGATCGCGGTTCCCAGTCAAAACGGGGCTGCCGGGACTAACCACGCATAGGGCACCGGTTCGCGTTGCGCCGGTACGCTCCGCCATCGGCGATGTTCCGTATAGCGACTGGGCGGCAGATCCTGTCCGATCTCGGGCAAGATGCCGCGCGCGGTGAGTACGGCGACCAGTTCGTCGATCACCGCCTGGCGTTCGCGGACGAAGCGCGAAGCGAAGCAGCGCCATATCGTCCAGCCCGCACGCTCCAGCATCCGCTGCCGCGCCATGTCGTCGGGCCATTGTTCGGGGCCGTGATAGCGATCTCCATCGCATTCGATGGCCAGCCGAGAATCGTTGCCGCCTTCCACCACCATGTCGATGCGCTTTGTGCCGACCGGCACCTGGGTATCGACGCGATACCCGCGTTCGATGAGCACATCGTACATTTCGCGCTCGAACGGAGATTCACATTTCGCGCGGCGATCCTCTGTCAGGCTGGACTCGCCGGCGAAGGGAGCGTGGAAATGCTCGATCAGGCTGCGGCGTAACTTGTCGCTCGCGCGCAGGTCCTCCAGCTCGACCGAACGGACCAACACCATGCGGTCCCGCGCGCGGGATGCCGCAACGTTGAAGCGCTGCTCGAAACCGAGGCCGGAGAGACCGGAGCTGCCGCGCTCAGCGACCAGCGACAAGAACATGATGTCACGTTCGTCGCCCTGGAACGCAGCAGGCTCCCCGACACGAATGTTGTGCCGCAGCATTATCTCTGCACCGAGCACCTGTTCGATTGCGGTCAAGATCGCAACGGCCTGTTCCTGACCGAGCAATGTGGTCACACCGATCGAGCGGCTCGCCATCGCGGGATCCTCGGCAATCCGCCCGATCGCATCGATGATGCAATCGACTTCGGGGGGATTGATCTTGCCCTTGCGATAGCCGTCCTCGACCAGAATATCGATCAGGGGCGGGTCAAGCCGTTCCGAGGCCGTGGGCAGGCGCAACGGCACCAACTGGTGGGCATAGAATTGTGCCTTCGAATATTCGATGATCGGGCCGACGCAGCGGAAATGCTCCTTGAGTAGGATTGCGCCACCCGCGAACACCACCGTGCCCAGATCGTAGAGCGATTTCTCTTCGCGAAGCGCCGCGCGGTAATCGGCAACCTGGCCGCCGAGATGGCGGTCCGCGAGCAGGTTCATCCGCGCTTCTTCGCGGAAACCGGCGTCGGGGCTGACCTGGCGGTCATCCCCGACGATCAAGACCTGTTTGGCACGGAGGAGCGCCGGCAAGGCGGCAACGGTCGATTGCGATGCTTCGTCGATCACCACCAGATCGAACAATCCGAGTTCGGCAGGGAGCGATTCCGACACGCGATAATGCGGCATGATCCAGCAGGGCAGCGCGTTCTTGGCACGATCGGCTGCCGCACGCGCATCTTGGCGATAGCGGCCGGCGCGAATGCCCGTGCCGCGCCCGATTTTGCGCATAGCCTGGGCATAGGCGGCGAGCGCGGATCGAACCTGGTCGCTGGCCTTCTCCGCCAGTCGGCACCATGTCCGCAGCTCAATCGATTCCTCATATGCGCGGCGTAGCTGATCTTCATTGTCGCTGCGCTCGCCGCTGAGCGCGGCCAGCCGGTCATGGCAGTCGATCCGCTGGAGCCAGGTTGCCAGCCGGCGCAGCGTCCACCGCGCGCGCCAGTCGCCAGGCGTGAGCGGATCTTCGACCCCCGTCACCGGCTCGCTGCGCAGGCGCTGTGCCCATTGCGGGGCGCCACTTTCCTCAATCAGCATGGTGACGTGCCGTATTTCGGCAAACTGTGGCGCGAGACGGCGAAGAATGGCGCCCTCGGCCAGTACCGCGGCCCAGCGTTGCGCGAGGCGTGTTTCATCGGCGGCGGGCTGACCCACCATCGTCGCCACGATGGCGCGCAGTTCTTCGCCTGCATCGCCCTGGATCTCGGCGATCATGGTCGTGAGCCGCTGGAGTTCGCTTTCCGCCGCCGCGAGCCGCTCGCGCCGCAGATGCCGGTCGAGCAATGCGGCGAGCCTGTCGCTGGCGTCGGGATCGCCTGCTATGCGCGTGCGCCAGCCGGGCAGGACCGTTCGGACCGATATCTGCAGTCGGCGTTCCCGGTCGGCAACGTCGCGCAACTGGGTGAGATGCCGAAGCTGCCGCCGCATCGCTTCGGCAATCCCGGCTCCGTCTCCGGCAACGGGATCGAGTCCCGCCTGTACGCTGGCATGGTTCCACGCCGCTTTCAGCCGCTGCGCTTGATCGAGCGTGGCAAGGTAGCGATTGACATCGGTCCAGTCAGCGGCATTTGCCGGAGCGTGTCCGGAAAGCCGGATCGCGGCGATCTGGCCTTTCAATTGCCGCGCGAAGAGCGACTGGAACAGCCCAAGATCGTCGCCCTGCGCGAGCTTGCCAATCGCTTCGCGCAGCGCAGGGTCGGTGGTGGCTCCCTCGGGCAGCACTACCGGTCGAACAAGGAAATGGCGGCTCTCCTCCGCTAGCGCCGCTATTTCCTCCTCCAACCCGACAAGCGCGACCAGCGTGGCATCGTCCTCGTCCATGCGCCAGCGCAGGAGCACCGCGGCCGTACACGCATAGGGGGCGCTATCGGCGGCAGCGTGCTCGCTGCGTATTCCATCCAGCTCGGCGCGCAGGGCGATCACAGTGTCGATCGTCGAACCGCCGGATAGCGCTTCGGCTTCGGCGATCGACTGGTCGATGCGATCGACTTCGACCAGATCGCGATGCAGCGCCAGCAGGGCCACGCTGTCGGGAAGCGCTTCGGGTGGCGGGGTGACACCCAAGGCGGCCAGCCGTTCGCCAGCGGCTTTTCGCGCCACGCGCAGCCGCGCGATGCAATCGTCGTCGAATTCGGGTTCGTGCGAGGCGATGATGTCGATCGCATCGGGCAGCCATGCGGAGAGCTCGCCCGCGGCGACGACGCGGCGGGCGGCCTCTGCGGGCGTGATGGAAACCCCGTCGATCGTGGCTGCAGTCATCGATCCCCGCCCGATGTCTTGCACCTGGCGATCGATCCCCGCGAGTCCGCGGTGTAGTGCTTCGATGCGTGCGTCGAGTGCAGCAATCTGTCTGCCGATCTCAGCAGGGCGGGTGCGATGCAGGCGATCGGCAATGATGTCTACCGACTCCTGAAATTGCTTGAGACCGTCGCGATCGCTCTCAAGCAGGCTGACCGCCAGCGGGCGCACCGCAGGGGGCAGTTTCTCGCGCAGCACCTTGAGCGGGGGGGCCTTTTGCGAGGTGACCAGCACGCGCTTTCCCTGGGCCAGATAATGGCTGACGATGTTGGCAATCGTGTGCGTCTTTCCGGTGCCCGGGGGGCCTTGGACTACTACGCCCGGTCGCGTCGCGAGGCGCTGGATCACCTCGACCTGCTCGCGATTGAACGGCTTGGGGAAAAACAGGTCTTCGCCTGACCCGTCCGAAGAGGTGATGCCGGGTATCGTCGATACGCCGCGATAGCTTGGATATTCTGCGGCGACGGTCACGTCTGCCGGCGGTTCGATCAGCACGCGCACCGCGGCGGGAATCGCGTCGATGTCGTCGACCTGTTCGATCACCGTACGAAAGCGGCGCAGGTCGTCCATCAGCTGTGTCGCGCGACGGGTGCGCTGGATCAGAACCCAACGATCGTCCACTTGCAGCGTATCACCGGCCGGTGGATGGCGTTCGCCCAAATCGGGCAAATAGTGGCCGTCGGGATCGAGTAGGGCTACCGCCCGGCGCAGTACCGGAGCAAAGCTCTCCGTATCGAACGGACTCAGCCCGTCGCCCTCCAGCCCATCGAGGTGGCGCTGCGTGCTTTTGCGCCATGCGTCGACCGAAGGCGCTTCAAGGGCATCGAGCGGATCGCTTTCGATGCTCACGGGCGATTCGCTGCGCGGACGCACCTCGATCGCATGGGTCTGATCGTTGATCGACAGCTCGACCGGCACCGCAAGCAGCGGATGGTGAAGCTTGGCGCCCCGATGCCCCCACCGGGCGATGCCGATGCCCCACGCCAATTCGATCGGCTGCTCGGCTCCCCCGTCGAGCAGTTGACGAAGCGAGAACAGGCCGTTGTACAGATCGATTGCGTAGCGCCGCGGCCGCTCCTCCAGCACCCAAGGCGACCAGATCTCGCGGACATAGCCGAGCAACTGGGCTTCGAGTCGCGCGCGATCCACCTGTTCGTCGAGCCGAAGCGTAGGATTGCCGCCTGGATCATCGTTCGGGATTTCGGACCGCAGGCGGGGCGCTGCCGTAACATCATCGGATAAGTCGATCCAGGCCCTCAGCACAGTATCAGCGGGCCTCGGCGGTGGCCGACGTACGAGCCGTTCGACGCTCAGCCAAAGAGAGTCATCGCCATCGCGGACATTTACCCGCACGCCCGGAAGCTTGATGATCTCGTCACCATGGCGCCGGAATCCGCGATAGTCGGCCATGTCGATGACGGTGGGCAGGCGATCTCGCTCTGCCGCTTCGATATAGTCGAGGAGCGACAGCAATCGGCCTATTTCGACCTTCATTTAGTGGAGAACCCCTGGGAAGTTGACGACGCCGATATCAGGCAAAAAGTCCGCCTTCGTCAAATCTCCGTTGCTGGAAAATCCGCAGCGAACCGAATGCCTTCATCGCTGTTGCGAGCGACATACGAATTGTAATAGTCCGTTGGCACTTGAAGGTAGCGCGATATCAGAGGGGGAATCTGCTTGGTAAGTCTGCAAAAGGGCCAGTCCGTTCGGCTGGAGAAGACCGGTGGCGGCGCATTGACGCGCGTGTCGATGGGCCTTGGATGGGACGTGCGCAAAACCAAGGGGCTGTTCGGCCTGCTTGGCGGCGGCGGGGGCGACATCGATCTGGACGCCTCCTGCCTGCTGTTCGACGACGGTGGCAATCTCCTCGACCAGGTCTGGTTCCGGCAGCTGGCCAGCAATGACGGCAGCATCGTGCACAGCGGCGACAACCGCACCGGTGCCGGTGACGGTGACGATGAGACGATCAATGTCGATCTGACCCGTCTTCCTGCGAATGTGCGGACCTTGGTGTTCACGGTGAACAGCTTCACCGGCGACAGCTTCGACCGAATCGAGAATGCGTATTGCCGCGTTGTCGATTCCACCAACGGCAAGGAACTCGCGCGCTACGATCTGACCGGTGCGGGCTCGCATACCGGGCAGGTCATGGCGAAACTGGTTCGCTCGGGCGATAGCTGGGAAATGAAGGCGCTGGGGGAGCGCACCTCCGGCCGCACGTTCCAGGAGATGATGGGTTCGATTCTCGCCGCGCTTTGATGGCGTGGCAAGGATCGTCCTCCGGCTAGATTGGCAGGATATTGCATGACCGATCTGCAACAGGGCGGCAACGCCCCTACACCCGGCGATGCGCTGACCATTGGTTTCGCTTGGAAGGTAGCGCCCGGGCGTGATGTCGACGCCGACGCCTCGGCGTATCTGCTGACGGCCTCCGGCAAGGTTCGCGACGATGCGGACATGGTCTTCTACAACCAGCCCGAAGGCGGCGCCGGCGGGATCCGCTTTGTGTCGGCCGGCGGTCGGGGGGCGTTCGAAGTCGATCTCGCGCGGATCCCGAGCGAGATCGAGAAGATCGTTTTCTGCGTCACCATTCACGAGGCGCAGGCCAAAAGCCAGACATTGGCGTTGCTCGACGGCGCGGAGATCACCGTGGCGCCTTCGGGCGGAGCGGCCGCGCTGCGGTTCGCGCCGGCGCTGGCGGGGGCGAGCGAAGCGGCGATGACGTTCGGCGAACTGTATCGCAGAAATGGCCAGTGGAAGTTTCGTGCGGTAGGCCAGGGCTTCAATGGCGGTCTCGCGCCCCTCGCGCGCGCGTTCGGGATCGACGTGGCGGAGGACGCTGCACCGGTCCCGCCGCCAGCGCCGCCGCCGCCGCCGCCGGTAAATTTAAGCAAGGTCACGCTGGAGAAGGCGGGCCAGACCGTCAGCCTGGAGAAGCGGGGAGCCAGTTTCGGCGAGATCATCATCAACCTGAACTGGTCGCGCGGCCGCAAGGGGTTCTTCGGCGGCGGCAGTGCGATCGATCTCGATCTGGGCTGCCTGTTCGAACTTGCCGACGGGCGCAAGGGCGTGGTTCAGGCGCTCGGCAAGGCGTTCGGTTCGTTCAACGATCTGCCCTATATCGCCTTGTCGGGCGACGACCGTACCGGGGACGTTTCGCAAGGCGAAACGCTGCGGGTCAACGGTGCGCAATGGGCACAGATTCGGCGCATCGCGGTGTTTGCCAACATCTATGACGGGGTGCCCAACTGGCAGCAGACCGATGGCGTCGTGCTGGTGACCATGCCCGACCAGCCGCCGATCGAAGTGCGGATGACCGAGGGGCGCGACGATCGGCGACTGTGCGGCATCGTGCTGATCGAAAATGACGCCGGGCGCGTGAAGGTGACGCGGATCGTGGATTATGTGCGGGACCAGCAGGTCCTCGACGAGAAGCTGGGCTGGGGCTTGCGCTGGGTCGCGGGCCGCAAGGATTAAGTCGCTCGCGGCACAAGGGGGAAGAAATTGTTCAAATATTATAAGTGGTCGTTGCTGTTCACGGCATTGTGCCTCGCGCTAGGTACCTGGCTGGGCTGGACGATCACGCACGATGTGGCGGCAACGCTGGGCATCGTGTGGATCGTGCTGGTACTCGGCGTTCTCGAAATATCGCTGTCGTTCGACAATGCCGTCGTCAACGCCACCGTATTGCGCGACATGGATCCGGTCTGGCGTCGCCGCTTCCTCACCTGGGGCATCGTGATTGCCGTATTCGGCATGCGGATCCTGTTCCCGCTGGCGATCGTCGCGATCGCCGCCAAGCTGGGGCCGATCGACGCGGTCAAGCTCGCCGCGACCGATCCGGTGACCTATGAGCGGATCATTACCGGCGCCCATGTCGGCATCTCGGGCTTTGGCGGGGCGTTTCTGGCGATGGTCGGGCTCACCTTCTTCCTCGACGAGGACAAGGACAGCCACTGGATCGGCCCGATCGAGCGCCCCTTTGCCAGCCTTTCGCGCGTCTCGGGCCTTGCGCTCGGCGTGGTACTGCTCGCGCTCTACGGCATTTCGCGCATGATCGCGCCCGAGGATGCGATGACCTTCATCGTCTCGGGCATTTTCGGTCTACTTGCATATATCGGCGTGCAGGCGATCGGCGCGTTGCTGGAACGCGAGGAGGAAGAGGACGTCGTCGGTTCCGGCAATGGCGCCGCAGTCGCCGTCGTGAAGTCTGGGCTCGCCAGCTTCCTCTATCTTGAGGTGCTGGACGCCTCCTTCTCCTTCGACGGCGTGATCGGCGCCTTCGCCTTGTCGAACAATCTGTTCATCATCGCGCTCGGCCTTGGCATCGGTGCGATGTTCGTGCGCTCGATGACGGTGATGCTGGTCGATCGCGGCACCCTCACCGAATATCGCTATCTCGAACACGGGGCATTCTACGCAATCCTCGCGCTCGCAACGATCATGCTGCTGTCGGTCCGATTCGAAATCCCCGAGACGGTGACTGGGCTGATCGGCGCGGGGTTCATCGGCATCGCCTTTGCCGCCTCGCTGCGCAGCAACCGCGCCGAGGCCACCGCTGCCGTGCCGCTGGAAGACGCGGACCCGGTCGGCCCCACCGGCGAGCACCTCAATCGACACTAATCAGGAGAGAACATCATGTCGGTAAGTCTGTCCAAGGGCGGCAATGTCAGCCTGTCGAAGGAAGAGCCCAATCTCAGCAAGATCCTGATCGGACTGGGCTGGGATACCCGCGCCACCGACGGTGCGGATTTCGACCTCGACGCAAGTGCCTTTCTGCTCGCGAGCGGCGACAAGGTGCGCGGCGACAGCGACTTCATCTTCTACAACAATCTGCGCTCCAGCGACGGGTCGGTCGAGCATACCGGCGATAACCGTACCGGGGAGGGCGATGGCGATGACGAGGCGCTCAAGGTCGACCTGACGCGTGTTCCCGAGCAGGTGCAGAAGATTGCGATCGCGGTGACGATCCACGAAGGCGAGAGCCGCCGGCAGAGCTTCGGCATGGTCTCCAACGCCTTCATCCGGATCGTAAATGATGCGACGGGCCGGGAAATCTCGCGCTACGACCTCGCCGAGGATGCCTCGACCGAGACCGCGATGATCTTCGGTGAAGTGTATCGCCACAATGGCGAGTGGAAGTTCCGCGCCGTCGGGCAGGGCTATAAGGGCGGCCTGGCGCCGCTCGCGCGCAACTTCGGTGTCAACGTCGGCTGATCCTGGCCGCAAGGAGTATTCATCATGCCAGTTTCGCTTTCCAAGGGCGGCAATGTCAGCCTCAGCAAAGAAGCTCCGGGCCTCAAGGCCGTGCGTGTCGGACTCGGTTGGGATACCCGCGTCACCGACGGCAGCGGCTTCGACCTCGACGCCAGCGTGTTCCTGCTGAACGATGGCGGCAAGGTTCGCTCGGACGCCGATTTCGTGTTCTACAACAACAAGAATGGCGGCAACGGTTCGGTCGTGCACCAGGGCGACAATACCACCGGCGAGGGCAGTGGAGACGATGAAGTGGTGGCGGTGTCGCTCGACCAGCTTCCCGCGGAGATACAGAAGCTGAGCTTCGCCGTGACGATTCATGAGGCAGAGGGGCGTCGCCAGAATTTCGGCATGGTATCCAACGCGTTCATCCGCGTTCTTAACGCCGATGGCGGCACCGAGATCGCCCGCTACGACCTGTCCGAAGACGCCTCGACCGAAACCGCGATGATCTTCGGCGAGCTCTATCGGCACAATGGCGAGTGGAAGTTCAAGGCGATCGGCCAGGGCTTTGCCGGCGGGCTGGGTCCGCTTGCCCAGTCCTTTGGCGTGAACGTCTGACGCCAGGGAACAGGCCCGCACATGCGTGCCTTGGTTGCGGGCGAACGGGCTGCCATCGCCGGCGCGCAGAGACTTGCGATCGCCTGCGATGGTGGCGCGTTGCCGGCCTTGGCGCTGATCGCGCTGGGGGCCGACCGCCGGATCACACCCGCTTTCCCATTGATCGATACGGTCGCCCGCGAGATGCGCCCGGCAGCGCAGTTCGAGGGCGAATCCCATCTGCGCCTCGATCTCGATGCCGTTCCCCGGCCCGTCGAGCGGCTGATGCTGATCGCCTTCGATCGCGGCAGCCAGCCGATCGGCCGCATCGTCACGGTGGAAACGGGCGTGTTCCGTTTCGCTGCCGACTTGCGGGGCCGCGGCGATGCGGCCGCGATCCTGATCGAATGCTATCGCCACCAAGGTGCCTGGCGCTTATCCGCCAATGGGCAGGGCTTTGCGCTGGGGTTGAACGCGATCGCGGCGGCGCACGGCATCGATCATCGCTGGGTTATGCAGATGATCCCGCGCCTGCAGCCGGCCGCCGGTTCCGGGCAGGACGGCGATCACCGCCCGCCCGGTAGCGGCGCGTCCAGCGGCAGCGGCGTCGCGATCGAGCGGAATCATATTCTCACCAACGCGCATGTCGTCGAGGATGCCCGATCGGTCACTGTCCATGTCGCCGGACGTGCGTTGGCTGCGGAGACGGTGTTTGCCGATGCCCGCAACGATCTGGCCCTGCTGCATGTCGAGGCGGGGCTGCCCGGCGTCGCCCAATTCCGCTCGCAAGTGGGGTTGCATCTGGGCGAGGACATCGTCGCACTCGGCTTTCCGCTCCAGGGGCTGCTCGGCACCGGACCGCAAGCGAGCGCGGGCAACATCGCTGCCTCGTGCGGCATCGGCAACGACAGTAGCGTGTTCCAGTTCACCGCGCCGATCGCCAGCGGCAACAGCGGGGGGCCGATTCTCGACATGGCCGGACATCTGGTGGGATTGGTCAGTTCGTCGCTCAACCTCGATCGCATCCGCGAGCGCGGCGCCATTGCCGAGAACATCAATTTTGGCATCAAGGGCGCGATCCTGCTCAGTTTCCTCGATGCGTTCGGCATAGAGCCGCACATGGCGCGTGAGACCTCCGTGGTTGGCCGTGCGGCGGTGGTGCGCCAGGCGCGTGACGTGATCGCCCGGGTGACCTGCGAATGCTGACACTGGCCGCGCCAACCCGCTCGATTGCGCTGGCGACCGGACGGCTCGATATCGCGATAGAGGAAGCGACCTGGCCGCTCGACAGCCTGTGCGACTTCGCTGCGCGGGAAAATCCGCGGCGCGGCTTCCTGGTCGTGTCGCGGGTACTGGGGCGTCACCTTCCGGCGGCACCGCAGAGGATGCGGCAAAGCGTGCACGATCTCGCGCGGCAGATTCCGGCCGACCTGCCGGGACCCGTGATGGTCGTGGGGATGGCGGAAACGGCCGTGTGCCTTGGCCAGACGTTGCACGAGGAATTGTGCCGTTCGACCGGGCGCGACGACATCCATTTCCTGCATTCGACCCGCCAGCAACTCGACGCACCGTTGCTCTGCCGTTTCGAAGAGCCGCACAGCCATGCCTCGGCGCACCTGATCTACCGTCCCGATCTTCCCGAGCCTCGTGCCCTGGTGCTCGTCGACGACGAGGTCTCGACCGGTACGACGCTGTGCAACCTCGCCGATGCGCTGGTCGCTGTCTGGCCACGCGTGGAAGCGATCGTCGTGGCGACGCTGACCGACTGGTCGGTGGGCAAGCACTGGCCGGCGCAGATGCCGCGCCCGACCCAGATCGCCGCACTGCTCCGCGGCCGGCTCGAATGGACGCAGGGCACGGCGATGACGGCCGATGCCGCGTTCGATAGCGCCGCGGCCTCGCTTGGGCGCATGGCGGCGCATCGCAATTTCGGGCGCTTGGGGATCGCGGCACCGGTCGCGCTGCCGCCCGTCTCGGCGCTGCCCGAAGCTACCGGGCCGCTGCGCATCATCGGCACCGGCGAGTTCACCTATCTGCCATTCCGCCTGGCCGAGCAACTTGCCGCTGACGGGCAGGACGTCGTCGTCCAGGCGACCAGCCGCAGCCCGGCGCGGCTCGGCGCGGCAATGGCGACGAAGCTTTGTTTCTCGGACAATTACGGAACCGGCGTGCCCAATTATCTCTACAATGCCGATCCGGCGGACGGACGCGCGAACTGGATCGCGCATGAAACCGGCGCAGGGACGATCGATCCGGCGCTGATCGCAGCGCTCGACGCCCGGCTGGTGGGCTGGGTCGCATGATCCGCGCCATTGCCCTGGTCGACCTCGACGACACGCTGTTCCAGACCCTGCGCAAATGCCCGCCCGACGTTCCGGCCGACCGCTTGACGCCGCTCGGCTTCGCGCGCGACGGATCTCCGCTGAGCTATGCGACGCCGCGCCAGATGCAGTTCCTCGAATGGCTGGCGGAGACCACCCATCTGGTGCCGGTGACTGCGCGCAGCCTGGACGCGTTGCGGCGCGCACGCATCCCGTTCCGCGCGGCGGTGTGTGCGCATGGCGGCGTGGTACTGGACGACGCGGGCGAGGTCGATCCGGACTGGGCCGAGACGATCGCCAGCCGGGCTGCGCCCCATGCGGGGCAACTCGCTGATCTGGCCGACGCGATCGGCGGCGAGGCGAAGGCGCGGGGCGTGCCGGTCAACGCCCGCGTTCTTACCGAAGGTGCGCTGCCGCTCTATACGCTCGCCAAGCATGACCACGCGGATGCGGACGCGCTGTTCGCCGTGGTGGATGCTGCGGTGCCATCTCTGCCCGCCGGCTGGACCGATCACCGCAACGGCAACAATGTCGCGCTGATGCCGCCCTATCTCGGCAAGGCGCATGCGGTGGCGCATATCCTGCCCGGCCTGCGCTCGCGCTATCCCGATGCGCCGGTGATCGGAATCGGCGACAGCCATACCGACGCACCCTTCATGGGGCTGTGCGATTTCGCGATGATGCCGCCACGGTCGCAGCTGGCGGGCGGGATGTTCGATGGCCGTTGACCCCTCGGTGCGCGCCGGTACCCCCTTTTCGGGCAGCTATGATCCTGCCGATGTCACCTTCCTGCTCAAGCCGGTGGCTATGGCGGCGACTGGGGTTGCCGACAAGGAAGCCGCCATCCAATCCGGCCGCCGCCATTATTCGGAGATGATCGCACCGGAGCGCGTGCCCGACGCCAGCTATCTGGCGCTGTACCGCGCGGCCTTGGCGCGCAACGGTGCCCGGCTGGCGCAGGACGTGGCGAGCCTTGCCGCGCATCTCGCCGGGCGGCGGCCCGGCCACGACGTGGTCATCGTCTCGTTGGCCCGGGCCGGCACACCGATTGGCGTGCTGCTCACGCGGACCCTGCGCGCCTGGGGGCATGTCGCCCATCATTATTCGGTGAGCATCATCCGCGACCGCGGCATCGATGCTGTGGCGCTCGCTCATATCGCCGCGCGTCACGATCCGGCGGATGCGGTGTTCGTCGATGGATGGACCGGCAAGGGCGCAATCGCCGCCGAGCTCCGCGCTGCGCTTGCCGGCCGCCCGATGGGCTTCGTGCCCGAGCTCGCGGTCATTGCGGATCCCGCCGGCCAGGCCGATATCGCTGCTACGGAGGACGATTATCTGATCGCCTCGGGCCTGCTCAACGGTATCGTCTCTGGGTTGGTGAGCCGATCGATCCTCAACGCCGAAATGGTCAAGCCGGGCGATTTCCACGCCTGTGTCACCTACCCGCAACATGCTGGTGCTGATCTGTCGCGGGCCTTTGTCGATGGCATCGCGCCCGCCGCCGCGACCGCGGCTCCCCGGACCATCGATGGTCATGCCGGCCGACGGAAGGTCTTGAGAGAAGGGTGCGAGGCGATGGTTGAAGCGCTTCTGAGACAGGCCGGGACGCGCGACCGCAACCGGATCAAGCCGGGCATCGCCGAGGCGACGCGCGCGCTGCTGCGACGCGTTCCCGAACGGCTTCTGGTCCGCGATCCTCACGACGCCGATGTCGCGCACTTGCTCCACCTCGCGGCCGAACACCAAGTTCCGGTCGATACGCTCGGCCATGACTCACAGTATCGCGCAGTGGCGATCATCCGCAGCCTGGGGCGGGACGCATGAATTCGATTTCGGCGCTGGATCTGGGTGCGACCCTCTATCTTCCCTGCACGCGCGACGACCTAGCCGAAGCGCTGCTCGGCGCAAAGCGGATTCCGGAGCTGCGCTCGGCGGTGTTGTGCCTTGAGGACGCGGTGCTCGAGCGCGATGTGCCGGTTGCGCTCTGCCGGCTTTCCGCGTTCCTCCGAACGCTCGCCCTGCGGTCGCCGGGGCCGGGCGAGCCGTTGCTCTTCGTACGGCCGCGCAATGCCGCGATGCTCGAGCATGTGCTGCGCATGCCGGGGTGCGAGCGATTGTCCGGCTTCGTCATCCCCAAGGCGCATGCCGAGAGCATGCCCGCCTATCTGGTCGCGCCGCTGCACGATCATCACCGGCTGATGCCGACGCTGGAGACGCGCGAGGCCTGCGACCCGCAGGAGATGCGCCGGCTTCGCGATCAGTTGCTGATGGTACAGGAAAGGATCCTGGCATTGCGCATCGGCGGCAATGATCTCCTGCGCGCGATGGGCTTGCGCCGCACCGCAGGGCAGACCGCCTATGAAGGGCCGCTTGGCAGCATCATCGCCAATCTGGTCGCGGGGTTTGCGCCGTGGGGGTTTGCGCTGAGTGCCCCGGTCTTCGAGCAGTTCGCCGACACCGCATTGCTGCGCGAGGAAGTTGCGCGCGATATCGAACACGGCCTGCTTACCAAGACGGCGATCCATCCCGATCAGGTGGCGGTGATCCAGGCGGCACTCGCCGTTCCGGCAGAGCAGATCGAAGAGGCGCGGCTATTGCTCGATGAAGATGCGCCAGCGGTGTTCGCGCATGACGGCGTGATGTGCGAGCCGGCGACGCATCGCGCCTGGGCGGAGCGGCTGCTCGATCGCGCGGCGCTCTTCGGCATTACCGATACCGTCTCCGCGCCGCTTCGGCTCGTTTCGGGAACGGATCGCTGACCGAATTTCGCGCCGAGATCGACGAGCGATAGAGGCCGTGCGTCAACGCAGCGGATCGTCCTTGCCATAGCGATTTTCGATGAAGCGGAGATTGTCGGCGAAGCTGTCCAGATCCTCCTGGGCCAGCGTGCGCGATAGCGTTTCCAGCCGCGCGACCATCTTCTCGAAGCCCTGGTTCAGATTGTAGCTCGCCGAGCGGCCAGTCTGGCGGAAGATCTCCGCACGGTGGCTCGCGGGGATCTCGGCATAGCTTTCTATCAGTCGCGGCAGATGGCTGTCGCGCATCTGCCGCACCTCGGTAAGCGCGGAGACCATGAGCGCGTCGTCATGCGTCCGGGCTTCGATATCGGCGATCAGTGCGAGCAGGCGTGCTACCAGCGGCCGCGACGCGTCGGGCAGCCTCGGGTCTTCGGCCGAAACAGGGGGGGCAAACGGTTTGCTGCTCGCCGGCGCAGGATCCGGGCGTGCTGGACCGCCCAGCCATCCCGCCAATTTGTCCAGAAATCCAGCCAATTGATGTTCTCACCCGAATGCGTATCCTGGCATTGGTAGTGCATCGACTCGTCGTCGCGCTAGAGGGGAGTACCCCGCTGGGCTGTCTGCGCGGCGAGGATTGCGCGACGAACCTGATCGACGGCATCGTCCAGAACGCGCTGGAAATCGCCACGCGTAGCGGGCGCTTCCTCCGCCGCTCGCGCCGTCCGCTCCAGCGCTTCGGCCTGACGGGCCATATCCTGGCTTTGGGTCAGTGCGCGCTGGGCGGCAATCGCGGTGCGTAGCGCCGCGATGCTGGTGTCACGTGCCCGGCCGAGCGCTTGCGCCAGCGCATGTTGGCCATCGATCAGCAATTGCAGGGTGAGGATGCCCTGCTGCGTCACGGCGAGTTGCGTGGCGACGTCCTGCTCACGCGACAGCAGGCGCGTTCGCGCAGTGTCGCAAAGGAATCGGGCGCGGGTCGGCTGGTCGAACATCAGCTCGCGACCTGCCGCATCCACCGCCGCGGCGCACGCACGGATCAACGCCAGCGCGTCGTCCAGTTCGGCTGCTGCCGCGCGCAGTTTTGTGCTGTCCGACTCGATCGTGATCAGCGATCGGGCGACATTGTCGCGTTCGCGATCGAGCGACTCGACCAACGCTTCCAGGCGCGTCTGCGGATCCGCGTGGTTCTTGGGGGCGGCTTTGAAAAGGGATCGCCTGCGAGGCTGGGCCGGCGCGCCAAGATCGGCCATGAGGGCCTGGAGATCATCCAGACTGCTGGCTGCCGACTGGCCGAAAGAGATTGTGCGATCCAGCCGTCTACTCGCTTCGGACGCTCCGCTGACCGCGCGCCTACCCAGCGTGTCGATCGAATCAAGAAGAACGTTGTCATTTGACGCCAACCATTGGCGGAGCAGGCGGCGCGCCTGCTCGCGAAAGGTCTCTTCGGGGCCCGAAGGAGCGCTGGGCAAACTCTGTTCCTTTTGTGGATCCTTCACAGGCGTATGCAAAGCGTGCGGGTTGATGACAATGGTGTAGGGGATGGCTGGCATGCCCCGCAACATGTGTGTCGCTGCATCTAGTAGCACTTTGAAGATCGGAGCCGCCTGACATGGGCTGCTGAGCGCAAGCGGGGATTGCCCAGCGTTGATGGTCTAAGCAGTGCAGCGTGAGCTCCTGCACCAAATCATATAAGGCCTTTGGTTTTAGTGCGATTATTCAGATTCAATAATCGCAAATGGACTGTGATTGACGTGTTGGAATTACCGGGCGGACGATAGGCAATGTCCGCCCGGGTGTCATGGGGCATCGTGGCGCGTCAAAGGGTCGCGGCGAATTCCTCCATAGGCACGCCATCGGCGTAGCGCGCACCATCCGGGACGTGGATCGAACCGACCAGTTTGATGCCCCACGCCTTTTCGGCCGCCTCACGCCACAGCCGGTCGGCTCGCGCCATGCCGCGCGCGATCCGGCTGCGCGGGGGCAGCGGCGAGGCGATCAGACTAGCGCGCGGGCCGATCGACCAGCGGTGCGTGTCGGTCAGCAGCTCGATCGGCGCCTCGTCGGAGGCGGCGTAGAGCCGCACCTGCGGGTGCCAATCGACCCAGTGAGTCGCGCGCGTGGCAAGGGAAACCCCGATCGGCCCGTTCGCGATTGGCGTATCAAACTCCACGTAGACGACGTCCCGGCCGGTATCACTGACAACGTCGGCGACCTGGAGCGCCTCGATGGGGTTCCTACGCCTGCCCGAGGCGAAGTTCACGGGGCTGCCGATGGGGGCGTCCGGATAGCCCATGGCGGTGCGCAGGCCGATGGTCCAGGCCTGCAGGGTGTCGAGCGAATGCTGGATGGTCATGTTGTTAGTCTCCGTTGGGGCCATCGGCCCCGATCATTTGGTTTCCGCCCCCTTTCAGAGGCCGTGATCACCGCGTCAGCCACCAATTCCCGGCGCCAGCGCTTCCAGTTTGCGCGTTTCCGCAGCGAAGGCCTGGGCCATCAGCTCGTCGCCGTAGCGCTGCCAGTCGGCGGCGTAGCTGCGATGGGCGCAGTGGGTGGCGATGAAGGACGTGAGCCGGTGCGTTGCCTCAAGGATGGAGACGGGGCCGCCCGTCAGCGCGCGCCAGCGCATCAGCAGGGCGCACGTCGTCCACACGTCTCCCTCAACCACCGAACGGACGGCCGACCACTTCCCCTGCTGCATCAGCTTTGAGACGAGATCCGGCCGACAGGTGAGTTTGGCAGGGACACCGAGCCGGGCGGCGATCTCGGCAATGTGCGCAGGTGCCGCGCCACCGCACATCTCGGTGCACAGGTCGAGGTGGCCGGACGCATCCCGGCGCCAAGGCGTGACCAGGCGGCCCAAGCTGGATGGCAGTCGCAGGCCGGCATCCATCGCGCCGATCAGGATCTGCGGAAGATCGCTATTGAAGCCGCCCCATGTGACGATCTGAACGCTGCCGAGATGCTCCATGTCGGCGAAGAACGCCGCAAGGACGGCGGCCTCATCCTGTTCCGGCAGGCCGCGGGTCTCCAGCCGTATCGGTCGAAGGCCATCTTCGGCCTCGGTCGTCACCAGCCACGACAGGGCCACCACGCGCTGGCACGGCCAGCGCGGCGTCACCCGGGGGTCATGGGGTGGTAGGTGCTCGGCATATCCCGGTACGAACCGTTCGGATGCACGGTAGCGGGCATGCGCTTCGTGATCATAGGCGCGCTCCGCATCGAGCACGACGACAAAGCGGGGCGTGTCGCTCTTCCAGAGCGAGGTCAGTTCATGATGCATGGTAGGTCTCCGGCGGACGCGCGGGGTCCGCAATTTGTGGGTGCAGAAGGTCAGCGAGGGGTGCGCTGGTCGGCGAGCCAGCGGTCGAGCGCGCGCCGGGCGATCTGGGCGGGGTGCTCGGCATCGTCGAAATAGCCGTGGCCGGCGGCCCAGGCGCGCCAGCCGGCGATGGCCTCACCGATTAATTGCTCGGCGGCGATGCCGGGATCCGGCAGCAGATAGAGGGGCATGGCTGCATCGCACGCCTCGAAATCGGCGTTGGGGCCGCAGAAGCACGGCAGGGGCATTGCCTTTGCCTGGCGCAGATGCGGGGTGTGCTCGCGCGGCAGATCACGCCAGCGTCCGGCGGTGTCGGCCGCTGCGGCGACGATGCCCGGATGCCGCGCCGGATCGGCCAGGGCGAGGAGGCGCCGCGGCACCGAGCCCCAATTGTCCCAGCTGACCACGGTTTGCGTGAGCGGAAGCTGCGGCTCCAGCCAGTCGAGCAGATCGCGAACCGTGTCGCCTTCGCCCAGGCAGCGGGCATCGGTGGAGAAGCGATAGCCGCCGTCGTCGCCCGGCAGGACGGTCAGCGTGCCGATACCGCATAGCAGGCGCGCATCCGGACGATGACCGGCTGCGGGACAGGTAGCGACGGTGCGCACGGCAAGGCCGATCGAGACGGGCGCGAAACCGCGCGCCTCGACCGAAAAGTCGATAAGAGGCATGGGAGTTTTCCTTGATTTCAGCCGCAACGCGGGTGGGTTGATCAGCCGGCGGCGGAGAGCAGGTCCGCGAAGTGCAGCCGGGCGGCGGCGTGGTCCGCCTCTTCGAGCCAAGTGGCGAAATCGGCGCGGAGCGTGGTGGTGATCGACCGGCCGCCCGCCTTGATCGCGACGAGGCGATGGAGGATCAGACGGAGGCAGGCGATGACGTCGATCTGTGCATCCTGCTCGATGGCGTCGACATCGGATCGCACCCAGGACGTGAAGCGGTCGTTGGGGTCGGCATGGGCACAGAAGATCTGGGCCTCGGCGCAGGCCTGCTCGAGGCTCAGCACGCCCGCGTCGCTGCGAGCCGACAGGCTGAGCACGTCGTTTTGGCCGGTCCCGCATATCGTGCGGAGCGCAGGAGACCCGGCCGCGCCGGGCAAGCGACCGAGCAGTGCGGTGGCCTCTGTCAGCCGGTATCCAAAAATGGCCGTGCCGGGGTGCGCAAGATGCTGGTCGAGCCGGTGCAGCAGGGCATCGACGGGATCGGATGGCCGGAGAACGATGCTGTCGAGCGTGAACATAACCCGATCGCCCTGCGGCTGGGCAGACAGGATCGCCGCGCCGACCGGGATGGTGCGGTCGACGCCGAGGTGTGAGCCGACATCCAGTTCAGCGATGTGCACGGTTATGATGGGGGCAGGAATCATGAAGATACTCCGGACGCGCGGCATCGGCCCGGACCGCGCAGGGCGGTGGGCACGAGGACGCGCAGTTGCTGGGGGTGGTCAGCAGCGCCGACCGTGGACGAAGGCCTGAGCAAGGGTAGATCGGAGGATGCCGACCTTCTGTTTTTCCCTTCCTTCAGAACCTTCGCTTGATCCTGACCTGAAATTCACCTTCGTCGGCGTCTTTTCCATGCTGCATCCAGAGATGGGCCTACCTTTTGCAAGGCGTTTCGCGCTGGCTTCCGATATCGGCAGCGCCCGACCTTCTGGTATTCAGCGCGAGATCGTTTCCGCGTTCGTCGCTATCCGCGCGATGCGGCGGGCACCTGCAGGCAATTTGCCGGCGGTGTGATGAGTTGCCGGGACGGCTTGTTCAACCGGAGCCTGCGGAGCAGCGTCCGGTGAGCCGACAGGCAAGGGCGGCTGAGGATCTTCCTTCCCTGTATTCTTTGGTGGCATCTTTGGCGATGGGGCGGCCGGTGTCGCGGCCGAGAAGCGCGCTGCAACATCTGCTAGAACGGTTTGGACCCCTTGGTCGTGCCGCCAGGCTTCGACGAGATGCCGCGCCACTGGAGGTGCTGCTGCCGTAAGCGTCCAGCCGGTTTCCTCCCGCACCAGATCGGCGGGATGCGCTTCGATATGGGCGGCGATCGTCTGGAGTTCCTCGCGCTGCTGCTCTGCGATTGCAGTCAAGCGGCGCTGCACGGCTTCGGTGCGCAAGTCGTTGTCGGTGAGATTGTACGCGGCCAGCAGCTGGGCGTCGGGCATTCTCGTGTTATCGAGTACCGCGATGTAGGCCCGGTTCTGCTCGACGTCGTCCAACATGGCGACAAGCCTGTCGTCACGATCATCCCGCTTGGCGCGCTCGACAAGAGCCGCCTGGAGTATTTGATCGTTGATGCCAACCTTCGTCACCGTTTCGCGCTCTTGGCGAGACAGTACGGACCAGTCGGGCTGCAGCCGGGTGCCGGTTCGGCGATAGGGGCGCGGTCCGGATTGGCGCAGGATACGGCACGCTTCCTCGACCAGCGATTGCCGAGCGGCTTCCGCGGCACGTTCGGCTTCCACGCGTTTCACTTCGGTTTCGCGCGCCTGTCGCTGTTCCTCTTGGTACTTGAGATCTTGGCGATGCCGCTCCCGCAATGCCCTGCCGAGGTCGTCGTGGGGCAAGCTTTCTACCAAGCCACGTTCGCCGTTCGGCATTGCCGACAGGTCGAGGATGAGGCGATTCTGCTCAACGCGATAGGGCGGCATCTTTGCGGTAAGGATCAGTTGTCGCGCCCGATCCGCCGTCTGTTGCAGATCCTGGCGGATGAGTCGTTCACGCAGCGCCAGCGCCTCGCCGCGCTGCTCGACTAGTTTCTTGCGCAACGCCGATGACCTGGTAGCCGCAACCGAGGCAACCACCATGCGATCTGCTACTGTTTGTGCCTGACGGGCAGGCACCCGAAGTGTCGGTGCGGACCTAATCCCGTTTGCCACCTGCCATGCTACAGCCCCCAATTTGACGGCTATGAACTTTGTCTCCCCCAATGGACGGCGCGCCCGCCGCTGGCGGATCAACATCTGTAGGACCGCATGTGCACGATCGCGAACCAGTATGGCGAAATGTCGATGCGCGGTGCGCTTCGCCGGCTGTGTTCGCAAAAGCCCGTTCGCGACGTTGCGGGCGCTGTCTGCTACCGCCCGAGCCCGGCCGGTGATGATGACCACCCGTCGGCGCGCGGCATCCGAATGCATCTGTCGATCGAGAAGCGCAACGAGCTTGCCTTGCGCCTCCACTTGTTTTGCCGCGTGAGCCTGCTCGAAGGCGAGCTCATTGCTTTCCGCGATGAGGGCATTGCGCGCGATCGAGTGCACATGTTCGCCGCGCTCATGTGCCGCCATGGCGGCCGCGCCGACATGTGCTTGTCGCTCAGCGGCGATGCCGCGCTCCTGGTATGTCTGATGGGTGAAGCGTTCCGGCCGTCCAGCCGCGTGGCACGCCCGGTTCATATGCGCGGCTGCAAGCGCACGCATCAATTTGAGCCCGTCCGGATCCGTTAGCCCGTTCAGCTTCTCCTGCGTGATCGACCATTCATGTTCCCCGGTGCGCTCGCAGGGGCGCAGCGAAAAAATAATATGGGCGTGATAGTTGCGCGCATCGCCCTTGGCATCCGGAACATGGATTGCGGCAGCCCACGGAAGGCCCAACCGGCCGAACGTCCGTTCGCAAAACTCCTGCACCATTGCGCGGCGCTCTGCCGCATCGATGTCGTGCGGCAGGTTCCAGATGATGCGGTGCTGAACGATCGCGTTGGCGCGGTAGGCTTCCTCGATTGCTTCGAGGGCGCGCCAGCAAGCCGCGATCTCCTGAGCGTCTTTGCCCATATTGGACATGACGCTCGCATCGACCACCATATCGCCGATGCGTTCGATCGCTTCGTCGCGTAAAATGTACAGTGCGTGGTCTGCAGACAGGCCCGGACGCCAACCCTTCGATTTGAAACCGACGTATCGCACGCGGAAGAAAAGGGCCACGCGCCCACGCTTGTCGACAATCGGGGCTAGGTATGTCCGGACTGCCCGCCTCGAGACGCCGGCCAACTTCTCCATCTTGTGGCGCCGTGCGCAGGATGCCCCATTTTGCTCATTCGTCCGCGAGAAGCGGATGCGGATCGGGTGCCCCCATGCTCGCGCCAGTTCCTGATCCAGTTTGCGATTGGCGGCTGCCTGTTCGGCAGCCGCCGCTACGCGACGCCGCTTGCGTAACGAGTCGACACGCCGGAACGCTGCGGCAATGGTCCGCTCTGCGGCTTGAAGGCGGCGCCCGGTTCGCTCGCCGTCCATGAGCAGGCGAAAGACTTGCGCATCTGCCCGCGCCCATATGCCTTCCTCGGTCTCCAGCAGCATCGCGACACCCTGATCGTGGGGCCACAGGCGGGGTGGGGAACAAGGAGCGGATGCGCAGTTGACCGGGGTCAACATTTCTTTCGCATCCCACCCCACAGATCTTCCCTCGTCTGTGGTCCTCCGCTTCGTAGGTGCCCTTTCTGATTGGTATTGCGGGGGGCGCTCCATCCGACCTGTGCGGGATGCCCCGTCGCACGTCGGTGCCGGTGCGAATCCACGGCGGCCAGCCCATCAGGTGCCAACGCACCGATCACTCGCAAAAGTGGAGCGCCCCCCGCAATCGGCGCGACCTGGGGTTCGTATCGTCAGCCCGTCCGATCACGGACGAGGAGACAACCCATGGAATATGATGCCAACGAAATCCGCCGCCGCCGCGAATATGAGGCGGCCATGGCCGTGAAGCGCAAGGCTGAAGAGCGACTGGCCGAGATCAACCGCAAGGCTCGCAACGCCAAGACGCGCCTTCTATCCACCACCCGGTCGGAGCAGTGGCATCGCATGTCGCTCGCCTGGTTGGAACGCGACGCGGGGTACACAGGCGAGATGGCGTCGGCGCGCGTGTGGCTGCGCCACCAGCCGCTCGACGACTATATCGTGCTGGTCGCGCCGTTCGCGGCCGGGCAGCCTGGCGTCACGAGCATCGCGGCCGAGGTCGCGGCAGTCCGCGCCAACCTGGACGATTGGACGAAGCGCGGCGAGGCGCTGCTGCTCGATCGTGCCAGCCGCGCCTATGCGGAAGAGGTCGCGGGCTTCCGCGTCTGGCAGCGCGACCACGCGGACAGCCATGCGTGGCGGCGCAAGCCGATGACGCGATCGCAGGGATTTCTGATCGGGCGGATGGCGGCGGCGCGAGATCTGGAGCCGCCTGCCCGAATGAATCGTGGCGAGGCGCACGACTGGATCGAACGGCACGGTGGCAATCCCCGACTGGCGGCCTCCCCGGTCGATCCCGATAAGCCGCCTCGGCCGCCCCTAACCGCCGCTGAGGTCGCAGACGCCTCGAGCAACGAGGTGGTGAGCGCATCCAACCGACCCTCGATTGACGACGCGGGCAGTGTGGGAGGCGAGGCGTGACCGATATATTGGGCGAGAGCCGTTCGGTCGTCATCGGCGGGCGCCCTGAACTTTTCCACGGCTACGACGCGCTTGCGCGTCGTGCCGACGAACTGATCGGTCGGATGCAGCGGATCGAGACCATACTAGGCGCGGACCCGCCCGGACTTGACGAGGAATGGCACGATCTGGCGACCGCCGCCGAAGCGCTGGTCGCCGTCAGCATCGCCCAGGAAGCCTGGCTGGCCGACCACGACGCCGCGCTCAACCGCGAAATCGCACGCGTGCGCGATGACATACGATCCCTCAACACTCCGGGAGGTAACGCTGGCGCGGGAGACATACCATGACCATCATCGACGACGTCACTGCGGCGGTCGCGCAGGCTGGCTTCGACGACGGCATCGATCCATCGGCAGGTTACCGGTGCGGCTGGGATTACTGGATCGCCGGACAGCCCGCGACGGACGGCTGCGGCATCGCCCGGACGACCCATCGCTTGCCTATCGATCTCGAGAAGCTGCCGCATGGCGCGGTTGCGATTGTTGACGGCAACATGACCATTTCTCAGTTGGTCGCGTCTCTTTGGCGCCAGTGCTTGATCAGGCCCGACGATAGGGAAGAGCTGAAGCCGAACCCTTTCGCCGTGAGCAGCGCGTCAAAAAATTACGCGAGACTGCAGCATCTCGTCACGCTGATTGGTCACTCGCCGCATGACCTTGCTCTGTATCTCGCTGATCTGCGACTGCGCAACGGTACGCTGTTCCATCGCGTGCTTGCCAAGGACTTCAAGGGCGCTCTCGCGCTGTCTCCAACGATCGCAGAGGATCCGTGGCCGGATCTTGTGCGCGAGCAGTGGGTGAAGCCGGAGACGGACTATCTCCCGCCCTTCCTGGTTGCCGTCCTCTATGCTGAACTGGCGCGGCTAGCCGTCAATCAGGCCGGGCTGCTCGCAATGGCATTCGATGAGGGCGCCGAGCTTTCCACACGGCGTTTCCTGCCCCGCGTCCCATTGGCGAGTACCGCTCATCAGCCTTTCGCAATCAAGCGTGCCATCGAGATGCTGCCCTACCAGTCGATAGCCCTGAGCGCGCCGGGTACCGTCCTGCAACGCGGCGACGCCGAAGCAGCAGCGGCCTGGGCTAAGGTATGTGCCGCGAGCCTGACAGCGGCGGCCGAGGAACTGGACGGCATCGATGTGGCGCCCGCCACGCCGAAGCAGGCCAAGGCGCTCGCCCGGGATTTCGAGTCCAGCCCCGCATTCTGGCTCGAACAGCGCAATGGCCATGGCTGGTCACGCCAGAACCGCCCGGCCGCAACGCGATGGGGGTTGGACTGGCGTCAGCACGCCTCCGTCGGGTTGCTGGAAATCATGATGACGGCCCAGGACTGGAACGAGCGGTACAGGCCGGAAGGACCCAGGCTAGCCTCCATGTCGCTGCGGCGGGTGTCCTGGGCGATCGCGACGATTAACTATGCATGGGTGGCGGAGAGCAACCCGGCGGCCGCACTTTGGCTGTTGATGCAGACACAAGGCAAGAAGGAAGATGCGTTGCCGCTCGTGTTCGGCCCCTTTGGTATGGACCACGCCCTCGAGGCGAAGTCAGGGGACACGCTGCGCAAGAAAGCGATGGCGATGATCGCCGACCGACCCAGACCGGGCGAGCTCGGCTATACGGCGCGCTATCAAGCCCATTTATGGTTGAATGATCGCGGCGACGACATCGCGTATTACCGCCATTATCAATGGGACGCGATCGTGGGCTATATTCGGGCAAAGAAGGGCATCTTGCCCGAGGTTCTGCAGGATACGAGCCGCGTGCCCGAAGAGGTGGTCGCCGTTCTGGGTCGCACGCACGGTGTGTCGCCCAACTACGGCGGGCTCGGGCATAATCAGCTGCCATTCGCCCCCATGACCGACGACATCGCCGCTGCTCGCGGCGCGCAGAACGTCGGCATGATGATCTCGCCTCTATCGACCGATCCGATGCGTGAAATGCCATCGCGAAAACTTGGGCAGCAAAAGAAGGAGGGCAAGACCAAGAAGCGGTGACGTCGTCGGTGCCCCCCTACTCAGCGATGACCTAGACGGCAATACGCACGGGTCCGATCGGCCCGACCCGGCTAATCATAACTGCGCCCTGACAATCGGCAACGTCTAGCGACAGAGATTCAAGATGCTGGAACCCTGTGCGCCCTTGCTGGCCCAATGCGGTAATTCGCTAACAAAAGCTCGTCCGGTGAGAATCGCGAGCGCCCCCCGCAACTGTCTCGCGCGGATCCTGCGATGCCCGGCCCATGAGCCGGCGCGCATCACGTTCGAAGACACAGGCGACATCCGCGTCGCCCGTCCGCGATACGCGCGGTGACGATCCGGGGCTTGTCAGCGCGGCCTGGGACGATTCATGGTCGACCCTCGAACAGGAGGTCGCACTCATCGACCGGCTGTTCGGCGGCGAGATCGCGGCGCTGTTCGAAAAGGACTGAACATGGGAAACGGTAATCTGTCCGGTAAGCGTGTCTTCATCTACGCGCGCGTGTCTCCATCGCGGCAGAATGGCGGGAGCCTGTCGCTGCGCGACCAGGTCGCAGCCGCCGAAGCATGGGTCGAGAACAGCGGAGCTCAGGTGGTCCGTGTATTCTCCGAAAAGGCGAGCGGCACGGTGGATCGTTGCGACGGTATCCATGAGATGATAGCGTCCGCAGAGTCCGACGATCACCCGGTCGATGCCATCCTCGTCGAAACGCCCTCGCGGCTGTGCCGCGATGCACAGGAATTCCGGCGTTATCGCAATCGGCTAGGTCAAAAGAACGTCGAGATCGTCTCCCTCACGCACGATTAACGCAGCGTCGGATCTTCTCATCAATCGAGGCATGTTCGCGGTGAGGGCGAGCACGGCTCGATTATGGGTGGGGGATAATGGCGCCATAAGAGGCCTCATGATGGAAAGTGCCAATTTCGCTGGGAAGCGCGTCTTCGTCTACGCGCGGGTATCGACCACGCGGCAGGAGAAGAACGACCTATCGTTGCCGGATCAGATTGCCACTGCCGAGCGCTGGGTGGAGGATCATGGCGCTCAAACCGTCCGGGTCTTCTCGGAGGCGGGCAGTGCCACCGATGATCATCGTCGTGCCTTTCGCGAAATGATCGCGCTCGCCCAGTCGGATGAGCGCCCGGTCGACATCATTCTCGCGCATTCGCTGTCGCGGCTGTTCCGCAATGCGCTCGATTTCATGCAGTATCGCGAGCGGCTCCGCCGCAGGAAAATCCGCATCATCTCGGTGACGCAAAACTTCGGCGATGATCCGGCGTCCGACCTCGCCGTGTCGATGCTAGCGATCTTCGACGAATATCAATCTGCCGAAAACGGCAAGCACGTCCGTCGCACCATGATCGCCAATGCCGTGAACGGGTTTTGGAATGGCCAGACGCCGCCCATCGGCTTCCGCACCTACAGCGTGCCACAGGCGCGCGGCAAGGACCGCAAGAAGCTGGAGCACGATCCCGAGACCGTCGACATGGTCCGCTACATCTTCAAATCCTATCGCGAAGGCACACCCAACGGCCCGATCGGCATTACGGGCCTTGCCCATCACCTGAACGAGCGCGGCTACCGCATCCGGGGCAAACGGTTCAGCATCGGCACGCTGCACAACATTCTGACCAACACCGCCTATGTCGGCTACGTCATCTTCAACCGGCGGGACTCGCGCACCGGTGAGACGCGGCCGGAAAGCGAGTGGGTGCCGATCCCGGTCCCTCCGATCATCGACGAAGACACGTTCTACGCGGTTCGCCAGCAGATGGCCGATCGTGACCCACGGATGGGCGAGGCTGCCGCGAAGACCAACACAAACCTGCTGACCAGCCGCGCGGTCTGCGGTTGCGGCGGGGACGGCTGTGGTGCGGGGATGATGACCAGCACCGGCAAGTCCGGTCAGTATCGCTATTACGCCTGTTCGGCGCGGATCAAGCGCGGGCCGGAAGCGTGCTCGGGACGCCGCGTTTCGATGGAGCAGCTGGACGATCTGGTTGTCGGCGCAGTAACCCGCCATCTCGTCCAGCCGGAACGCCTGACCGCGCTTCTCCAGACATGGCTGGACCGTTCGGAAACCGCCGTCGCCGAGCGCGCCGCTGAACTGAAGCGGCTGCGAGGCCGGCTAACCCAGCTTGAGGGCGAGAGCGCCCGCGTGATCAAGCTGGTCCGGCTCGAGGTACTCAGCCCGGACGATCCGCAGGTCGCCACCGAACTCGGCAACATCCGCGCGCAGAAGGCCAGCACCCAGGCGGACATCGCTGTCCTCGAACGGCAGATTGATGCTGGCGATCGGCGAATCACGCCTGCGATCATCGCCAAATTCGGCGATCTGCTCCGCCGCAAGCTCCACGAGCCAGACGGCAGGACGCGCAAGGAATACATCCACCTGCTCGTCGACCGCGTCGAGGTCGGCGACCGCGAGGTGCGGATCACGGGCCGCAACGCGATGTTGGAACGCGCCATCATAGCATCCCAGACGCCGGAAGCCGCAGTGCCCAAAGCTGAACAGAAATGGCGCGCCCGGCTGGATTCGAACCAGCGGCCCCAAGCTTAGAAGGCTCGTGCTCTATCCAACTGAGCTACGGGCGCGCGCGGAAGTGCCTTTAGGCGCAGATTGCGTAGCAGGCAAACGCCTCGCATAGTGCGGTGCAATGAACCATCCGCAGCGCCCCGCCCATGTCACCGCCCGCAGCCTTTCCGGCGGGCATTTCCGCTATTTCGACTTCGTGATGGCCGCTTTCGTCGCGATCCTGCTGCTGTCGAATGTGATCGGCGCAGGCAAGGTGGCGCAGATCTGGTTGCCGGGCGTCGGCTATTGGCCGTTCGGAGCGGGCATTCTGTTCTTCCCCATCTCCTATGTGATCGGCGACGTGCTGACCGAGGTCTATGGCTATGCCCGCGCGCGGCGCGTCATCTGGGCGGGCACGGCAGCGGTGCTGTTCATGGCGTTCATGTCGTGGGTGGTCGTCCAACTGCCGCCGGCACCCGATTGGAAGAACCAGGCCGCCTACGAGGTGATCTTCGGCCAGGTGCCGCGGATCGTGCTTGCCTCGGTCTGCGCCTTCTGGGCTGGCGAGTTCGTCAACGCCTTCGTGCTTGCCCGGATGAAGCTCTGGACGGGTGGCCGGATGCTCTGGTCACGGACGATCGGCTCCACTGTGGCGGGGCAGGCGGTGGACAGCCTGATCTTCTACCCGCTCGCCTTCTGGGGCGCCGAAGGCTGGACCAATGCGCTCGTGCTCCAGGTGTTGTTCACCCAGTGGGTGCTCAAGGTCGGTTGGGAAGTGCTGCTGACGCCGGCGACCTATCTGGTCGTGAACTTCCTCAAGCGCGCCGAAGGCGTCGACGTGTTCGACGAGGGCACCGACTTCACGCCGTTCGCCACAGGCGTGTGACATCGGCCAACCGGCGCTGGCGGCCGCCGTGCCGCGTTGAAACCAAATCTATCTGGCGTTCGCGGGGAATCCCCGCATGTTCGGGGGAATAGGTTCCAGGGATTCCCGTGCTCGCGATCAATCCGCTTTATTCTATCGCCGGGGTGCTTGTCGGGCTGCTCGTCGGCATGACCGGCGTCGGCGGCGGCTCGCTGATGACGCCGCTTCTCGTGCTCGCCTTCGGTTTTCATCCGGCAACTGCGGTCGGCACCGACCTGCTCTACGCCTCCGCCACCAAGACGGTGGGGGCGGGGGTGCACGGCCTGCACGGCACGATCGACTGGAAGGTGGTCCGGCGGCTGGCCTATGGCAGCGTGCCGGCGACCGCGCTGACGCTGCTGCTGCTGTCGAGCGCGCAGGAGCATGCGAAGAACAGCGGCGGGCTGATCACCGTGACGCTGGGGTGCGCGCTGCTCGCCACTTCGGTCGCCACCTTCTTTCGCGCGCGGCTTGTCAGCTTCATGGCGCCGAGGTTCGAGCGCCTGGGCGAGGCGCGGATCGGCGCCGTCACCGTGGCGCTGGGGGCCGTGCTCGGGTTGCTGGTGTCGCTCACCTCGGTGGGCGCGGGGGCGCTGGGGATGACGGCGTTGCTGATGCTCTATCCGCACCAGCCGGTGAACAAGCTGGTCGGATCGGACATCGCCCATGCCGTGCCGCTGACGCTTCTCGCCGGAATCGGCCACTGGATGCTGGGTTCGGTGAATGGCGCGCTGCTGGTGTCGCTGCTCGTCGGTTCGGTCCCCGGCATCATCCTAGGCAGCCTGCTGGCGACGCGCACGTCGGACAAGGTGCTGGTGCCGATCCTGGCCGCAACGCTGGCGCTGGTCGGACTGAAGATGCTGTTCTGAGAAAAGCAGCCGCGGTCCCCCGCCGCGGCGCTCTGGTAGAAGGAAAGCCGCGGTCACGCGACCGCGGCGAGCAGCCCTTCGAACAGCCTGCGGCCGTCGCTGCCACCATGCGCGGCTTCGATCCTGCGCTCCGGGTGCGGCATCATGCCGAGCACGTTGCCAGCGGCGTTCATCACGCCCGCGATATTGCGCGCCGAGCCGTTGATGTTCTCACCATAGCGGAACGCCACGCGCCCTTCGCCCTCCAGGCGATCGAGCGTATCGGCGTCGGCAAAGTAATTGCCGTCATGGTGTGCGACGGGAATCGAGAGTTCCTCGCCCGCCTGATAGGCGCTGGTGAAGATCGACTGGGCGTTCTCCACCTTGAGCGGCACGTCGCGGCAGACGAAATCGAGGCCGGCGTTGCGCATCAGCGCGCCCGGCAGCAGCCCGGTTTCGGTGAGGACCTGGAAGCCGTTGCAGATGCCGATCACTGGCGTGCCCGCATTCGCGGCCTCCACCACTGCCTTGACCACCGGCGAGCGCGCCGCGATGGCGCCACAGCGGAGATAATCGCCATAAGAGAAGCCGCCGGGCAGGGCGATCAGTCCCAAGCCTTCCGGCAGTTCGCTATCGCCATGCCACACCATGTGCGGCTTGGTGCCGGTCACGCTCTCCAGCGCGACCGCGATGTCGCGATCGCAGTTGGAGCCGGGGAAGACGATGACCGCGGTCTTCACAGCTTTTCGACCCGGTAGTTCTCGATCACCGTGTTGGCGAGGAGCTTGCGGCACATCTCGTCGATGGCGGCGTCGCCGGTCGAATCGGCAACCTCCAGTTCGAAGATCTTGCCGGCGCGGACATCCTCGACGCCCTCGAAACCGAGGCCGCCGAGCGCGTTCTGAATGGCCTTGCCCTGCGGATCGAGCACGCCGTTCTTCAAGGTGACGATGATGCGGAGTTTCATGGGCGCGCCTATGGCGCGGCGGGGGCAAAGTCGCAATCGGAAATCGCGGGGATCGGGTTCATGATCCTCCCGGAAGCGGGGAGGGGGACCGCCACGGGCAAGTCCCTTGTGGCGATCCCCCTCCACACGCGCTTGCGGCGCGGTGCCCTCCTCCCCCATGCCGGGAAGGATCCAAGGCGTTTACTTGCCCCGCTTCTTGCGGTGCGTCTCCAGGTCCAGCACGTCGGACGCGTCGCCTTCCGGGAACAGGCCGAGGCGGCGAGCCACTTCCTGATAGGCCTCCACTTCGCCACCCAGATCCCGGCGGAAGCGATCCTTGTCGAGCTTCTCGCCGGTGGCGATATCCCAGAGGCGGCAGCCGTCGGGGCTGATCTCGTCGGCCAGGATGATCCGGCCATACTCATTTTCCCAGATGCGGCCGAATTCGAGCTTGAAGTCCACGAGGCGGATGCCGATCCCGGCGAACAGGCCCGAGAGGAAGTCGTTCACGCGGATGGCCATGTCGGCCATGTCGTGCAGCTCTTCCTGGCTCGCCCAGCCGAACGCCAGGATATGCTCGTCGGTGACCATCGGGTCGCCGAGCGCATCGTCCTTGTAGTAATATTCGACGATGGTGCGCGGCAGCGGCGTGCCTTCCTCGATGCCCAGCTTCTTGGCGAGCGAGCCCGCCACGACGTTGCGGACGACGACTTCGATCGGCACGATCTCGACCTGACGGATCAGCTGCTCGCGCATGTTGAGCCGACGGATGAAATGGGTGGGAATGCCGATGCCGGCGAGCAGCGTGAATACATGCTCGCTGATGCGGTTGTTGAGCACGCCCTTGCCGTTGATCGTGCCCTTTTTCTGGGCATTGAAGGCCGTCGCATCGTCCTTGAAATACTGGATCAGCGTGCCGGGCTCCGGACCCTCGTAGAGAATCTTAGCCTTGCCTTCGTAGATTTGCCGGCGGCGTGCCATGTCGGCCTAGTCCCTTGGAAATGCGTTGCCCCGGCGGCACGGGATTTCTCCACGCGACATCCGGGGCTCTGGAAGGTCTGGCCCTATACCGGAAGGGGGGCGGGCACGCAATCCGGGGCGGGGGGCGTTCAGGCCAAGCTCGGGCGGCTACCCGGGCCGGCACCGCGGACCATGGTTGCAAGGGCATCCAACGTGCTCCGGGCTGAATATGCGTAATCAACAAAGGCCGCACCGGAGCATTAACCAGAAATTTCCGGCATCGATCCTGTCTTCCATCGAATATCCTAAAATGGAAACGACCGGACTGAATTGGATTTGACAGATGGTGACGTTTCGCAAGGCGGCGTGGGTCGGCCTGGACCACATGCCAGAAGTAGATGTGTCTTCCTATGTACAGCAGGTCGCAGCGGGGGTCAGACGCGACGGTCAGCTGCGCCGGCTGCGTCACTCCCTCTATGCGAATTACGCCCATAATTATATTTGGGGCCTGCGCACCAAATCGAACGACCCGGCTCGCCTTAGCCGGCTCGGACGCGTGGAACGACTGTTGCGCCAGCCGTTCGCCCGCATCGGTCGCACGCCGCGCGCGGCAGAGTTTCGCGAGCTCGACTTCCATTTTGCCGATAAGATGCTCGATACCGGTCTGGTGGATCGGCTGGCGTCCTCGCTGTTCGCGCCACAGCGTTTCACCGATCCCTATCTCGACGGCTTCGAGCATATCGGCGCGCCGGAAACGGCCCGGCACCCATTCTTGATGATGCAGACCGAGCGTCTATTCGCGGATCCCGCCTTTCTCGAGATCTGCGCGAACCCCGATCTGATCGCATTCTGTCGCGAAGCGCTGGGGCCGAAGGCGGCGTTGAGCTGGGCCTGGGCCTGGATATCGCAGCCGACGAACGCGGCGTACCAGAACCAGAACTGGCATCGCGACTGCGCGGAGCCGCTCAATTGCCTCCGCATATTCGTGCCGCTCACCACCATCGAAGGGCGCGAGGACGGTCCCCTGGAACTGATCCCGAAGACGTCGGCTCTCCGCGCCTTTCACGAGGTGCGACGGTTCGGTGATGGCGAACTCGAGGCGCTGAAGCAGGCCAATGGCGCCGGCGTCGTCCTGGCGGAGAAGGGCGACGTCTATTTCGTCAATACCTTCGCGCTGCATCGGGGCACGCCCCCGCTTCGGCGTCGCGCGATGCTCTCGCTCCTGGTGTCGATCGGCCCGTCGCATCGGACGTCGGCGATCCCAAGGCGCAAGCTGAGCGAGCTGCCTGAACAGGTCCAGGCAACGGTTCGCAAGAACCGCAGCTTCTTCCGCCGGCTCGTCCTGTAATCGACGGCACGCGATGGTAAAGCTCGTCATCTGGGACCTCGACGACACGCTGTGGCGGGGAACCCTGGCAGAAGGCGAAACGGTCACGCCGTTCGCATCGCGCTTCGATCTGGTGCGGCGGTTGAACGACCACGGCGTCGTTTCGGCGATCTGTTCCAAGAACGACCCGCAAGCCGCCGAGTCGCAGTTGCGCGCCTTCGGCTTGTGGGACGCATTCGTATTTCCTCGTATCGCGTTCGTGCCCAAGGGACCGGCGGTCGCGGCGATCATCGACGACATGCAACTGCGCCCTTGCGACGTGCTGTTCGTCGACGACAATCGTGCCAATCTGCAGGAAGTCGGGCATCTTCTGCCGGACGTCCAACTGCTCGATATCACCGCCGCCGATGCGGACGCGACGCTGGAAGCGATCCTCACGCAGCAGAAGCCCTCGCGTAACCGCGTCGCCGAGTATCGCATCCTGGAAGCGAAGAAGCGGGACCAGGCCGCGGGCGACCTGTCGAACGAGGCGTTTCTGCACAGCTGCGGGATCGAGGCTTGTGCTCCGTTCCTGATGGACAATCTCGATTTTCTCGACCGCATCGTGGAGCTGATCAACCGCTCCAACCAGCTCAACTATACGCAGTCACGCGTCGATCGCGCCGTGCTGGAGGCAGCGGTCATCGATGTAGCCCGGCACGACAGCTGGTCGATCTTCGCGTGGGATCGCTACGGCGACTATGGGCTGGTCGGGTTCGTGATGGTTGATCGCGCCAGCCAGCGCTTCGAGCATTTCACCTTTTCCTGTCGCGCGATGCATATGGGACTGGAAGCCTATGCGCTGCGCAAGGTGCGGGAGAAACACCCCTCGATCGATATCTCCCACTGGTCCGATCGCTTCTCGGTGCGCGATCCTGCCTGGGTAACGGATCGTTCCTTCCACGACCCGGACATTCGCGTACGTCGCTTGGCGTCGCTTCGTGGCCAAGCGGTGCGCGAGCCCCGGGCCCGGATCATGTTCGACTGCCAATCCGGGGGTATCGCCCATTTCAGTCGTCATCGAGACGTGCTTGAATTCGACAACAATCCCAGGCTGTTCGGCATGCGCTACGTGCTCGACGGCGAACATGGGCGCCAGCGCTATCCGCAGGCAATCGTGTTTGGTCCCGGCATCGATTACAGCAATCCGCGCTGGCCGTCGCGCGCGCTGCCCCAGCTCGAAAACGGCATCTACCGTGCGTGTGTCGAGCGGTTCTGCAGCTTCTTCGCTGCGCGGGGCACGCGTGCGCTGATCTTCCTGTGCCCGGAGAACATGCCAGAGGACAAATATCGTCCGCACATGGCCCATAGCCGTCAACGGACGATCGCGCTGAACGCGGAATGGCGGCGTGCGGCCGAGTCCTGCAGCTGGATGCACCTGATCGACATCGGCGCGTTCGCGGAAGCGGACATGCTGTCGGACGTGAGCCATTATCATCCGACGCTGCTGCAGCGCATCGCCGCGCACCTGGACGATTGGCTCGACCGGCTTGCGAACGAAAGTGACGCGCCCGCGCTGGACACTCTCGACGATGCCGCGTTCGTGACCGCTGGCCAGGCGGCGCTTGGCGGCAATCAGTTGGTGGTGCTGCCCGACCTGCTCGGCGGGCTGGCGGCACGCCCTGCGCTCGCATCGTCCGAACTGGGGCAGACCCTGCTGATCCAGGCGCTGGTGGCGATCGTCGGCATCTGCGGCAGCGGCGAAATCTCGATCGCGGCTCGTGCCATCGGCGCCGGCGGCCGCGATCTTGCCGAACTCGGCGCATCGTTGCTCGAGCAGGCCGTTTCGCCCGAGGGGAACCTTGCGGTTGAGGCACTGGCGGACGGCACGCTCTTTGCGCTGGCGCTTCTGCTGGGTGCTGCCGGGAAGCAAGATCGTGCGCTCGCGCTCATGACAGCCGCGGAAATGGAGCGCGAAGCGCCGACCTTCCGGCGCGGATCTCTGGCCGTTCGCGGGCAAATCGCACAGCATGCAGGACCGTGATGCCCGCGATCTAGGCGTTTGCATCCGCTGCCGCCCGCTGGTGCGTCCGGCTCAGTTCGCGGGCGTGCGGCGGCGGAGCAGCGCCACGACCGTTGCGCCGGCGGCGAATACCGCCGCCCAGGGCAGCAGATAGATCGCCAGCGACAGCAGCGCCTGCATTCCCCAAACGAACGTAACCGCCGAGCCTTGCGCCGCCATGCCCAGCGCCGCGCCGACACTGGCACCCGATGCTGGTGCCGCGAGCGGTTGATAGCGAATGTCAACTTCCGCCATCGAAATCCGACCGCGCAGTTCGCCGAGCCAGGCGCGGGCCTTATCCAGTTCCTCCTGGGCTGCCGCGACGCTGCGTTCGGCATCGACCAGTTCGCTGACCGATCCTTTGCGCGTGCGCAGCATCTCCGTCAGCCGGGCAACCAGCACCTCGCGCTGGCGGATGCGGGCGGCGGTATCGCTCAGGTCCTTCGACACGTCTTCGCCGCTGACGTTGGTGGCTGGCGCCGTGCCACCCGCGGCCGCCACCTGTCGAGCGGCCTCGCCGGTAAAGTAAGTCGCGTCGGCGGTGGCCACGCGAAGCTTCAGCTGCGCTTCGCCGGCACCGTTGTTCTCGTCGCCGCGGGTAAGTGCAACCAGCTGGCACCGCGCGGGCCCGAGCCCCTGGCAAAGGGCGTGATGCGATTCCTGCGTGGCGGCCAGGCGCGCTTCGGGCAGCTGGAAGCGCAGCGAATAGCGGTAGGCCAGTTGCGGGACAGCGATGCTGATCGCCTCAGCGCCGAGCGCTTCCGGCGCATGTTCGGCAACCGTCTCAGCTCCGCCTTGTCGGCCCGACGTGGCATCCTCCTTGGCAGAACAGGCCGCGAGCAGTGCCGCGGAACTCATGGCCAGAACCTTGCGCATCCTCATCCCTCCCTTGGTGATGCGCAAAATCCATCATCAAACTAGGATATCGTCAAGACACATTCTTGCCACATGTGGGGCAAAAATTGGGCATTCCGCGCATTGTTTTCCGTAAGAAACTGTAACTGCAGGGAAGGTTAGTTCAGCACCGGGGTTGTTCGCCAAAGCCTGCGTCGATCTCGCCGCACCCGCTGTCGCCGAAACAATTAGCACGGATCATAAGGGGAACGCCCTTGGCGTTTCCCCTTCCGGCCTGCTATCCGGGATAGCGATGAGCCTCGACACCGACGTTTCCGAACCTTCCGGCGCCTCCGATGTGCCCTTCGACAGCGCGCTTTCCGAGCGCTACCTGGTCTATGCGCTGTCGACGATCACCGCGCGCTCGCTTCCCGATGTCCGCGACGGGCTGAAGCCGGTCCACCGCCGGCTGCTCTGGGCGATGCGGCTGCTGCGGCTTGATCCGGCGAGCGGCTATAAGAAGTGCGCGCGTGTCGTGGGCGATGTGATCGGTAAGTATCACCCGCATGGCGACGCGTCGGTCTATGACGCGATGGTGCGCTTGGCCCAGACGTTTGCGCTCCGCTATCCGCTGGTCGACGGGCAGGGCAATTTCGGCAATATCGACGGCGATAATGCCGCCGCCTACCGGTACACCGAGGCGCGGCTGACCCAGGTCGCGATAGACTTGATGGACGGGCTCGACGAGAATGCCGTCGATTTCCGCCCGACCTATAACGGCGAGGACGAGGAGCCGGAGCTGTTCCCCGGCCTGTTCCCGAACCTGCTCGCCAATGGCGCGGCCGGCATCGCAGTGGGCATGGCGACCAGCATCCCGCCGCACAACGCCGCCGAGCTGATGCAGGCCGCCGTCGCGCTGATCGACAATCCGCAGGCCAACGTCCTCGACTATGTGAAGGGCCCGGACTTCCCGACCGGGGGTCTCGCGGTCGACAGCCCCGCCGCGATCGCCGAGGCCTATGCCACCGGCCGGGGCAGCTTTCGCGTGCGGGCGAAGATCGAGAAGGTGACCGAGAAGGGCGGCGGCTGGCACCTGATCGTCAGCGAGATCCCCTATGGCGTGCAGAAGGGTAAGTTGATCGAGGGCATCGCCGCGCTGGTCAACGACAAGAAGCTGCCGATCCTCGGCGACGTGCGCGACGAATCGGCGGAGGACATCCGCATCGTCCTCGAACCGCGCAGCCGCACCGTAGACGCCGACACGCTGATGGACAGCCTCTATCGCTTGTCTGACCTCGAAGTGCGGGTGCCGCTCAACCTCAACGTGCTCGACAAGAACCGTACGCCGCGGGTGATGAGCCTGGCCGAGGCGCTCGCCGGCTGGCTCGAGCACCAGTTCGTGGTGCTCCAGCGCAAGTCGCAGCACCGGCTGGAGAAGATCGCCGACCGGCTCGAGCTGCTGCGCGGCTATATCACCGCCTATCTCAACCTCGACCGGGTGATCGAGATCATCCGCACCGAGGACGAGCCCAAGCCGATCATGATGGCGGAGTTCAGCCTCACCGATCGCCAGGCCGAGGCGATCCTCAACATGCGGCTGCGCAGCTTGCGCAAGCTGGAGGAGATGGAGCTCCGCCGCGAGCAGGAGAAGCTGGAGAAGGAACAGGCCGAGCTGGAGACGTTGCTCGGCTCGGAAGCCCGCCAGCGCACCTGGATGAAGCGCGCGCTCGGCAAGATGATCGCGCGCTACGGCCTGGATACCCCGCTCGGCGCCCGCCGCACCGCGATCGTCGAGATGGCGCCTGCCCGCGAGATCCCGCTGGAGGCGATGATCGAGCGCGAGCCGATCACCGTCATCCTCTCGCAGCGCGGATGGATCCGCGCGATGAAGGGTCATGTCGAGGATCTCGGCGGGGAGGCGCTGAAGTTCAAGGAAGGCGACGGGCCGTTCCTGGCCTTCCACGCCCAGACCACCGACAAGCTGCTGCTCGCCGCGGATAATGGCCGTTTCTACACGCTGGGGGCGGACAAGCTGCCCGGCGGCCGCGGCTTTGGCGAGCCAGTGCGGTTGTTGATCGATCTGGAGGCGGAACGGCAGATCGTCACGTTGCTGCCGGCGAGCACCGCGCCGAAACTATTGGTGGCTGCCAGCGACGGTCGCGGCTTCGTGGTCAGCGCGCAGGAAGTCATCGCCGAAACGCGCAAGGGCAAGCAGGTGGTCACGCCGCGGTCCGGTGCGCACCTGAAACTGGTGCGCCCGATCGGGCCGGACGACGATTTCGTCGCGGTGATCGGCGACAATCGCAAAATGCTGGTCTTTCCGCTGCCGGAAGTGGCGGAGATGACGCGCGGCCAGGGTGTGCAACTCCAGCGCTATCGCGACGGCGGACTTTCGGACGTGATCACCTTCCGCTTCGCGGATGGCTTGCGCTGGCGAATGGGGGGCGAGCAGGGGCGCTATCGATCGGAAGCGGATCTTACGCCATGGCGCGCGGCTCGCGGCGCTGCGGGGCGGATGCCACCCACCGGATTTCCTCGCGACAATCGATTCTAATTCGTTCGAATCACAATTGATCCGCAAGGGTTTCAGAGCGCCTTAACTGTTTCCACGTAGACAGCGGGCGATGGCGTTCCGAAGAGTCAGGGCTCTAAACATGCGCACCGTGGAGCCCGCTCCGCGGATCAAGGAACGTAATCCCGCGCAGCTGTCGGACGCGGGTGCGCTGATCGAGCTGCTCCCGGTGCCTGCCGCGGTGCTCGAATGGACGGAAGACGGCGTTGTCCTGATCGCGGCCAACGGTCCGTTTCGCCTCGCCGGCCTCGGCACGACTGCGGCCGAATCGCCGGTAATCCGGCTGCTGGGAGGCAGGATTGGCAGCTTCCTGGAATCGGAGGCGACGCAGGAGGAAATCGCCTGGCGCTTCGGTGACGAGGTGGACAGCCGCCATTTCCGCGTTCTGTTGGCGCGGCGCGAGAAGACGGTGCGACAATGCCTGATCACGCTCGTTGACCACACGTCCGAGCTACGCACCGAACAGAGCCTCCGCCGCGAAATGGCGACGGACAGCCTGACAGGTCTGCCGAACCGGGCCGGTTTCTCGGACGATCTGGAAGAACGTATTTGTCCCAGCGAAGCGGCCGGCCACGCGGTGCTGGTAATCAATCTCGATCGTTTCAGCCGCGTCAATGCCTGCATGGGCGCGCTGGCCGGCGACGAACTGCTCATCTCCGTCGCCCGCCGGCTGAAAGGCGCGCTGCGCGGCCACGATACGCTCGCTCGGATCGGGGGTGACGAGTTCGGGGTTTTGATGTCTCTCGATCAGGGGGCGGGCGACGCGGCCCATGTCGCGAAGCGCATCCATGCCGCCTTCACCAATCCGTTTCGCCTCTCCAGCTTCGAAATCCGCATCGATTGCTCGATCGGGATCGCACTCGGTTCGGATATCGATGGCGATGCCGAAGATCTGATCCGCAACGCCCAGTTCGCCGTGCGGCGCGCCAAGAAGAGCGGCCGAACCGAAATCTATCACACGCGCGCGCTCGATCTGGCGCGCGAACAGTTCGCGATCGAGACCGAGCTTCGCCGCGCCATTGAAAATGGCTGCATGACGCTGAACTTCCAGCCGATCTGTGACCTTGCGAGTGGCAAGATCACCTCGTTCGAAGCGCTGGCGCGCTGGACGACGGAGGAGGGCGTGGCGATTTCGCCCAATGCCTTCATCCCCGTGGCGGAGGAATCGGGGCTGATCGTGCCGCTCGGCCGCTGGGCGATGGACGAGGCCGCGCGGACGCTGGCCGAATGGGATGCGCGCGCGGGCGGCAATTGTGGCGTCAAAGTCGCAGTGAACCTTTCGGCCATTCAGCTGCAGCGCGACCATATCGGCGCGTTGGTGAAGGCGGCGATCGATCGGCATGGCGTGCCGGGATCGCGCTTCACCCTGGAACTGACCGAAAGCGCGATCGTCACCGATCCGGATCGCATCGCGCGAACGATGGGCGCGCTCAAGGAACTGGGCACGACGCTCGCGATGGACGATTTCGGCACCGGCTATTCCAACCTTGCCTATCTGCAAAAGCTGCCGATCGACGTTCTGAAGATCGATCGCAGCTTCGTCACCGGCATGCTGGCCGATCGCGACAAGATCGCCATCATTCGCGCGATCCTCAGCCTGGCGCTCGCGCTGGGCATGCAGACGACGGCGGAGGGCATCGAGAGCATCGAGCTGGCGCAGACGCTGGCCGCGCTAGGATGCACCTTTGGCCAGGGCTATCACTATGCCCGGCCGCTGCCCGGCGACGAAGCCTTTGCCTTGATCGGTGCGCGCAACGCCTGATCGACGACGCTGTCGGCGAGCGCGGCGACCCGGTCGGCGGGCGGGAAGCCTTCGGCGATCCAGCGATCCTCGACCGCGCGCAGCGCCCGTGCGACGTCCGGCCCCTTGGCGAGGCCGCGTTCCACCAGCGCACCGCCGGTGAGAGGCAGGCGAGGAATGTCCCACTCCCGAAGCTGGCTCCACGCATGCGGCAGCACTGCCGGGTCGGAGAGCGCGAGCAGCACGCGGTCTTCGGCTGTCTCGCGGCCCAGGCGATAGGCGAGCCCGCGCGGGTCTTCGACACCGGCAGTATCGGTCGCGAGCACAAGCCGCTTGCGCTGCGCGTTGGACAGCTTGAGCCGGGCACCGATCGCCTCCGCCGTTCCGCTGTCGGCAGGCAGCAGCGCAGCCAGCCGGCGGATCGGATCGGGGGCCGCGCCTACCATTGCCTCCCGTGCAGCGAGTGCTGCCAGGGACGTTTCGGAGGTAATTTCAGGTAGCACCGGGAGGAGGATGCCGCGATCCAGCATGATCCGTACGACGCGCACAGCGTCGCGTGCGATCAACAGCTTCAGCAATTCGTCGCGGATACGCTCGCGGCTGAGCGCCATCAGGTCGCGCGCACGCGCGGTGCATGCGTCCAGCCCTTCGGCATCGGGCGTGTCGCCGAAGCGCGCGAGGAAGCGGAAGAAGCGCAGGATGCGGAGATGGTCTTCCGCGATGCGCCGGATCGGATCGCCGATGAAGCGCACGCGCCGTGCCGCCAGATCCTCCAGCCCTCCGAAATAATCGAACAGGCGGCCCGTGGCGGGATCAGCGTAGAGCGCGTTGATCGTAAAATCGCGGCGGGCGGCGTCTTCGCGCCAATCTTCGGTGAAGGCGACGGTTGCCCGGCGCCCATCGGTGGAGACGTCCCGCCGCAGCGTCGTCACTTCGACCGGGCCGCTGTCGAGCACCGCCGTGATCGTTCCATGGTCGATTCCGGTCGGCACGGCGCGAATGCCCGCTGTGCTCAAGCGATCCAGAACCGCTTGCGGCGTAAGCATGGTGGCGACATCGAGATCGGCGACGGGGGTGCCGATCAATGCGTCTCGCACGGCGCCGCCCACGAACCTGCTGAGCCCCTCTTCGGCGCCCAGCACGGTGGTAAGCGAATCAAGGCCCGGGCGATTGCGCCAGTCGACATCGGGAAGAATCAGATCGGCCATTGCATCCGTCGGGAAAGGTTGATGATCATTGCAGCAGTGGCACCCCATATCCGCCGCTGCTGCCACTGGATTTCATAATAGTGCCGCTGCTGGCCCTGATAGACTGCGTGCTTTTCCGCATGGTTGGCCGCGTCCAGCAAAAAACCGAGCGGAACTTCGAACACATCGGCCACTTCGGCTTCGGAAGCAACGAGGACGAGATCGGCAGGGACAACCCCGATCACCGGCGTCACGTCGAAGCCGGTTACCGTGCGATATCGATCGGCGGTGCCCACCACCTCCACGTGCCGGCGGGGCAGGGCGATTTCCTCCTCGGCTTCGCGAAGCGCGGCTTCGATCGCGTCGCGATCGCCCGCATCGATCCGGCCGCCGGGAAAGGCGATCTGCCCGGCATGCCGGCGCAATTGCGCATTGCGCTGGGTAAGGATGACGCCCGGCTCGGCGCTGTCGGTGACCGCGACCAGCACTGCGGCCGCGCTGGGCGCCTGGGCTGGATCGACAAAGGCGAGGTCGCCCGGCAGCAGCGGGACCGCAGGCTGGGGGGCCTGCGCCAGGGCAGTGCGCAGCCGCGCCGCCAGTTTCACGCTGCGGGCTCCAGGCCGAAGAACGCGCCGTCGCTCCAGACTCCCGGAGGCGAGGAGCCGTTGTCGAGCGCGAGCTGCGCCAGCTCATAGTAAAGTGCGCGGGAGATCAGCGCATCCAGCCCCTTGCGGACCTGCACATAAGGGTGTGGCCCGTCTTCATGGGTTTCCATTCGTAGCGGATGGTTCGGGCCTGCCACCACGACATCGTCCGTATTGAGCCGGAAGGCGAGGCGGCCGTCGCTGCCGGTGCCGTCGATCTTCAGCTCGACGGCGACGAACGGCGCATCCTCTACGGCGATGTCCAGCTTTTCGACCGGCGTGACGAGAACGAAGCGACCGTCCGGCTCCCGCCGCAAAATCGTCGAGAACAGGCGAACCATCGCCGGGCGTTGGATCGGCCCGCCCTGATGATACCAGGTGCCGTCGCGGGCGATACGCATCTCGCTGTCGCCGCAATGGGCTGGATTCCAGCTCTCGACCGGGGGCAGGCGGTTTTCCGCGGCGGCCCTTGCGATTTCGGCGAGGGACAGATCGGAGAAACCGGGGGGCGGGGGGCTAGGCATGGCGTTCCCTTAACGTGCGCCGGCCCGCTTTGTCGAAGGCGTCGGTTCGCCGGTGCGATCAGGCGGCCTCGCGCAGGCGCGGTACGAGTGTGCCTGCGCAGTTGGGCACGGCGGGCCCACGTGCCAAGAGCCGCCGCGGCTCGAACGGGCCAGGCATACGCCACCGCCCGGTGCGACTCGAATCGAATCCGAAGAAGCGGCCATAATATTCGGGATCGCCTATCAGCATCAGCGCCTCTGCTCCGGGCAAGGCACTCGCATCCGCGGCGTCGAGCATATGGTGCATCAGCTTGCGCCCGATCCCAGCCTGCTGGTGCGCCGGTTCGACCGCCACGGGGCCGACCATGACCAGCGGCACCAGCGGGCCGGTGTCACTCGCCAGCGCGACGGGCCAGCTCTGGATCGATCCGATGAGCCGGGCCTCTTCGTCCAGCGCGGCGAAGCTGAGCGGCGAAATAGGCATGGTTCCGCGGCGGACGCGATAGGCCGTGCGCAGGTGGCGATCCGCCCCGAACGCTCGATCGAGCAACGCCTCAACGCCACCCGAGTCGATCGAATCGAGTGAAACCAGTCGTGTCACATCTCTTCCTTCGCCGCGCCCCGGCCCCTTTTGCCGAAGGGCGCGCGCTTTACTGCCACGGCGTGGAAGCGCAAGCGCGAATCGTGCACGGCCATGTGCAGCAAACGCACAGGCTTTCGAACGAGCCGCCATCTGCTATGGCGCCCGCCTCATTCCCGCGAAAGGCCATTTGCTTGCCCGACCTATTGCAGCTTCAGGTGCACGATCTCCAGGTGGAACTGCTGACCGGCGTCTATTCCGAAGAGACGCACCTGCCGCAGCCACTGCGCATCTCGGTGACCGTCGACCTCGATATTCCCGAGCGATTCGCGCCGGATACCCCGCTCGGTGCGTCAAAGAGCTACATGGACCTGAAGCATGCGGCAACCGACGCGCTGCCGAAAGACGTGCACTTCACGCTGATCGAGGCCGTGGCCGAACATATTTGCGAGACGCTGTTCGTCTCCGATTCGCGGGTGCGCCGGGTGGAAGTGCGCATCGTGAAGCTCGCCATTGCCGAGCGGGACGAATCAATCGGAATCACGCTGGTTCGAGACCGCCGCTGACCCGGTGATCGGCGACGGCGCTGGACGCACGTTCAGGTGCAGGGCCCCAGATCGCGCAGCACCAGCTGATAATCTTCGCGCGCGGCTTCGGCGTTCTGCGGCGATTCGGCATTCAGCGCATCCGCGGGAAGCGATTTCGGCAGACCGCATGCTAGCCGGAACCACAGCAGCGTATCGCGCTTCGGCGCACCGGCGCTTTCGTCGACAATGTCGCCCAGAGATACAGACCAGCGCGTCTGTTCGCCCGGGCGCCGCAGGATCTGCAGCGAAATCGGCGCGCCGCTGCCGGTCTTCAGGAAGATCTGCGTTTCCCCCTCGCCGGGAAGTGCACCAGGCACGTGAAAGGCGTTGCCGATGCCGGTGATCGCCGGCGCAGCATTCGCCGCAAGAAGATCGCGGGTGATGCGGCGGGTGAGGGCGTCGAGTTCCGGGGACCAGGCGAACTGGCTGTCGATCCCGGTCAGCTGAACCTCACCGCCTTTACCGGCCACCGGGCGAGCGAATAGCAGGACCCGCTGCTTCTTCAACTTGGGAACCTTGCCACGGGCATCGAGCGGCACGTCGGCGATATAGGAAATCTGTGCCGAAAGGGGACTCGATCCGCGAATCAGCGCGAGAACATCGGCCTCGACGTAGAGGCGAACGCGCCCTGAGGTTAACGGCGCGCCAGAAATTTCCTTGATGCGGATTAAGTCGCGAATGCGCGCATCGATCACCAGCGGCGCGCCGGTGATGGCGGTGGCCACAGTGGCGTAACTGGGTAGGACAGTTTGCGCTTCGGCGCGGTTTTGCGTGGTTTGCGGCGCGGTTTGCGCAACCGCCGACGATGCTGCAACGCAACAAAACAGCAGGGGCAGGGCATGTTTCATTCCGCCTCCGCTAGCCGATTGTGCCGATCTTATACAGAAATAATTCTGCCATGCGCGCATTGTACGACCAATTCGTCCGACAAAGAGTTTGCGTCGTCCGTATGGCCACGATACAGACTTGGTGCTCTCGCCATCAGGGGCGCAGTGTGACCCGGGGTGAGCGGACTTGTGCGCGGCAGCCAGCCGGCCAGGGTCGCAAGCAGGATTAGAGGGAGTGACGTTGCCGAATGGCTTACGCTGACCGGAATGTAAGTGGCAGTCGTGTGGTCGCGATCGTTATCGTCGCGATCATTGTGGCTGGCATGGGTTATGCCTTCGTCACAGGTCTGGCATACCAATATATCAAGAAGAAGGCGGAAGAGCTGAAGACCTTCGAGGTCGAAGAGCCGCCGCCCCCGCCGGAGGAAATTCCGCCGCCGCCGCCGCCGCCGGACACGCCGGTGCCGCCGCCCCCGACGCAAGTCGTGGTGCCGCCGGCCATCGTGCAGACGGTTGCGCCTGCGCCGCCGGTAGCCACCACCAACATCATCCCGCCGCCGCCGCCGATTTCGCCGCCGGCGCCGCCAGCGCCACCGGCTCCGCCGGCTCCGCCAGCGCCGCCGCGCATCGCGAAGGGGCTCAAGCCGCGCACGCCTCCGGGCTCGTGGGTGACGAACGACGACTATCCTGCCGCGGCGCAGCGTTCGGGTGATGAAGGTACGGTTGGTTTCCGCCTCGACGTGGACGCTTCGGGCAAGGTTGCGAATTGCTCGATCACGTCGTCGAGCGGCTCGTCGTTGCTCGACAGCACGGCGTGCAATCTGCTGCGGCGCCGTGCGCGCTTCACGCCTGCCGAAGACGCGGACGGGAACAAGATTCCCGCACCGTATCTAGGCCGGTTCACGTGGCGGCTTGAAAAGTAACTCTCCGGTTTCCGGTCCGCCGGGCGAGGCGGACCGGCTTGCGCAAGAAGCTATCTTTTAGAGGAAAGACCCAAAATGCTCACGACCATTCTCGCTGCCGGTGGTGCCGCAGCTTCGGGCGAAAGCCCCTATGGCCTTCAGCAGGCGCTCAAGGAAGGCGGCCTGATCTCGCAGACGGTGTTCGCGATCCTGGTGCTGATGCTCTTCGTATCGCTCTACATCCTCTTCACCAAGCTGTTCGAACAGCAGAAGATCATCAACCAGGCGAAGCGCGTCCGCGCCACGTTCTGGAGCTCGAACAGCCTGCGCGAAGGCGCTGCCAAGCTCGAGAAGAACTCGGCCTATCGCCAGATCGTCGACGACGGTCTCGAAGCGCAGGAGCAGTACAAGCTGCTGACCGATCCGGTCGAAGCGCATGACTGGCTGCACGGTTCGCTCGCGCGTTCGGAAGGTTCGATCAACTCGGCGCTGGGCGGCGGTCTCGCCTTCCTCGCGACCGTCGGCGCTACCTCGCCGTTCATCGGTCTGTTCGGTACGGTTATCGGTATCTACCGCGCGCTCATCAAGATCGGTTCGGCCGGTCAGGCTTCGATCGACGCCGTCGCCGGCCCGGTCGGTGAAGCGCTGATCATGACCGCGCTCGGTCTCGTCGTCGCCGTTCCGGCGGTGCTCGCCTTCAACTTCCTGCAGCGTCGTAACAAGTCGATCGCCGAGAACCTGAATGCGTTCTCGAACGACGTGCTCGGCTACCTCGCTTCGGACGGCAAGGTGAAGCCTTCGACGAACGCAGCCGCCAAGAAGCCGGCCGCTGCCGCTTCGCCGAAGCCGGCGACGACCACCGCCGGCCAGGCTGGCGGCGTTCAGACCCGCCCGTAAGATCAAGGCCGCGGGACTGCCACGTAACGCGCAGTCCCGCCGCCGGACGACGATCCGGCGTACAAGAGGATAGGATTACGCCCAATGGCGATTAGCACAGGCAGCGGCGGCGACGACGCACCGATGTCAGAGATCAACACCACGCCCCTCGTGGACGTGATGCTGGTTCTCCTGATCATCTTCCTCATCGCCGTTCCCGTTGTGATCCAGACGGTCGATCTCGCGCTGCCGAAGGTGCAGTACGAGGTGACGACGACCAAGCCCGAGAACGTGTCGCTTTCCATCAAGGGCGGTCCGGGCGGTTGCGAGGTCTACTGGGGTCTTACCCGCGTCAACCATGGTGAGTTGCTGGACCGCGCCGTCGTGAAGCTGAAGGCCGAGATCGATCGCCAGGGTGGCCCGAATGCCGCCGGCCTCGAACTTCCGGAGGTTCACATTCGCGGCGACGTCAACACGCCCTATCGCTGCATTGGCGGCACCATCTACACAATGCAGATGGCGGGTTTCGTGAAGGTCGGCTTCATTTCCGAACCGGAACCCGGTTCGTCGACAGCCCGGCTCTGATCGGCCCGTTTAAGGAGTTACCACAATGGCAATGAGCGCGGGCCGTGATGACGGCGAGCCGATGATGGACATGAACACGACGCCGTTGATCGACGTCATGCTCGTGCTCCTCATCATGTTCATCATCACCATTCCGGTGCAGACCCATGCCGTGAAGGTGGATCTGCCCCAGCCGAGCAACACCCCGGCCAGCCCCGTCGAACCGGACAAGAACAAGGTCTATATCGACGCACAGGGCCAGGTGTTCTGGAACAGCATGCCGATCAACGATGTGCAGCTGCGCCAGTATCTGGATGCATCGCTGCAGCGCTCTCCGGAGCCGGAGCTGCACTTCCAGCCGGATCCTGCGGCACGGTATGAAGTGGTGGACAGCACGCTTGCCATCATCAAGCGTGCCAACGTCACCAAGCTGGGTTTCGTCGGCAACGAGCAGTATCGTAACGATTTCTGATCCCCAGCGGGTCGGAGTATTTTGGGAAGGCGGCCCTTCGGGGCCGCCTTTTTTGTGCCCGGCTGCCGCGCGCCTCCGGCGATTTCCCCTATTGCGCGGCTGCAACCTCTATGTCACCTATGTGTCACCCAACTGTCATAAAAATGTAGCGTTGGCGTAACATGATGAGAGGAGCGTTGCATGTCGATCAAACTTGTCGCTGCGGCCTTGGTGCCGCTGCTGGGAATGGCAATGCCGGCCGCCGCGCAGGACGCGAGCGTGGCCGCGACCGAAATCAGCACGGGCGCCTTTGCCAAGGCCGAACAGAAATTGCTTGGAGCGTTGCGCGACAGCCCGCGGCCTGAAGTGCTGCTGAACTTGGCGGCCGTGTACTACGGCACCGGCCGGTTCGCCGAAGCGGGTACGCTGTACCAGCAGGTGTTGTCGCAGGATGAAGTCGTGCTGGATCTTTCAAACCAGCGTACCGCAGGATCGCACAGCGTCGCTCGCGCCGGCTTGCGCTATCTGGATCTGCGCCAGCGGACGGCGCTTCGCTGACTGACTTCGATTTCCGGAGCGGCGGGCGCATTGCCACGCCGCCCGGTAGTCGGCCGGCGCGTTACAGCCGCGGCAGCGTTACGCCGCGCTGGCCCATATATTTGCCCGCGCGGTCGGCATAGCTCGTCTCGCAGGCCTGCTCGCCCTTCAGGAACAGGAACTGGCACGCGCCTTCATTGGCGTAGATCTTCGCCGGCAGCGGCGTGGTGTTGGAAAATTCCAGCGTCACATGGCCTTCCCATTCCGGCTCCAGCGGCGTGACATTCACGATGATACCGCAGCGCGCATAGGTGGATTTGCCGAGGCAGATCACCAGCACGTCGCGCGGCACCCGGAAATACTCCACCGTCCGCGCCAGCGCGAAGCTGTTGGGCGGGATGACGCACACGTCGGTCTTGCGGTCGACGAAGCTGTTCGCATCGAAATTCTTCGGATCCACCACCGCGCTGTCGACATTGGTGAAGATCTTGAACTCGTCCGCCACCCGCGCGTCATAGCCATAGGAGGACAGGCCGTAGCTGATGCAGCCCTCGCGCCGCTGGCTCTCGACGAAAGGCTCGATCATGCCGTGGTTGAGCGCCTGCTCGCGAATCCAGCGGTCGGAAAGAATGGACATGCGCGCGGTAGTGCGGGGGAGGGGGCGCGGCGTCAAGTTTGGGGGTGGGGACCTCGGCCGTTCAAACCTCCATCATCATTCCCGCGAAGGCGGGAATCCATTTGCCAGGACGCCGGGGGCAGGGACCGCCAATTCAGCGCCAATGGATCCCCGCCTTCGCGGGGATGACGGCGGGAAGGGGTGCCGGCGGCAACCCCTCAACTAATCCCCAGATCCCCCGGGCCGAACGCCTGGGGCAGCAGCTCGGACAGGCGATAGCTCGCCACCGCATCGCCCTCGGCGGCGCCGCAATGGACGGGCAGATCGCGCTTGCCCAGCTGCGCCGCCTCATTGATCACCTGGCGGCAGCGCCCGCAGGGGCTGACCGGGGCTGTGCCGGTGGGTACCCCGTCCGCGCCGATCGGCCCGCCGATCACGGCGATCTCCGCCACGTCACGCAGCCGGCCCTGTGCGGATACCGTTGCCAGCGCCACCGTCTCGGCGCAGAGCGACAGGCCGTAGCTGGCATTCTCGAAATTGGCGCCCGTCACCACGGTGCCGTCGGTCAGCAGCACGGCGGCACCCACGCCGAAATTCGAATAGGGGGCGTGCGCGTTGCGCGCAGCTTTGCGCGCGGCTGCGATCAGCGCGCTGGGGTCCGTCGTCATGAAAGTCATCCCTTGATGTGGAGCACGCAGATCAGCGTGAACAGCCGTCGCGCGGTATCGAAATCGACGTCGATCTTGCCGTCCAGCGCCGTCCGCAACAGTTCGGCGCTGTCATTGTGAATGCCGCGCCGGGCCATGTCGACGGTCTCGATCTGCGCCGGCGTCGCGTTGCGGATCGCTTGGTAATAGCTGTCGCAGATCGCGAAATAGTCGCGGATCGGCCGGCGAAAGCGCGCCAAGCCCAGCACGATCGTCTCCAGCGGCGTATCGTCGGCGCGTTTGATCGCCAGCGCCAGCCGTCCTTCTTCGACGCTCAGTTGCAGCTTGTACGGCCCGGCATAGCCATCGGCATGTTCGCGCTGGGGGGCGAAGTGGTTGTCCTCGAGCAGATCGTAAATTGCGATCCGGCGTTCCTGCTCGATATCCGCCGAGCGCCAAAGAATGGTGCGCTCGTCGAGGGTCACGTCGATGATCCGCGGATCGGCCATAGGTCCCAGCTTTGGAAGCATTCCCCGTTTTCCACAAGCCATGCCGGTTGCCGTACCCCCCGCGTAGGCCGATGAGGAAGCCATGGCACAGCCGATTCCCTTTCCTGCACCCGAGCCCCAAGAGGGCCTGAGTCTCCCCCAAAATGTCGAAGCCGAAGCAGCGCTGCTCGGCGCGATGATGATCGACAACCGAGTCGCGGAAGACGTCCTCCAGAAGCTCCGACCCGAGCATTTCTTCGAGCCGCTGCACGGCCGCATCTACGAGCAGATCGCCCATCTCGTCGGCGACAACCGCCTCGCCACCCCGGTGACGCTGCGCCCGCTTTTCGCCAACGATCCGGCGATGAAGGAGCTGGGCGGCCCGGCCTATCTCGCCCAGCTGACCGGCAACCCGGCCAGCCTGATCGGCGCGCGCTCCTTCGCCGACCAGATCTACGATCTCGCCCAGCTCCGCGCGCTGGTCGATGTGGGCCGCGGCATGGTGGAGGGCGCGCTCGACACCAGCCAGGACATCAATCCCTCCAAGCAGATCGAGCAGGCCGAACTCCGGCTCTACCAGGTTGCCGAGCAGGGCGATTCGGAAGCCGGCGTGAAGTCCTTCACCCGCGCCGCCACGCTCGCCGTCCGCCAAGCCGAAAAGGCGATGAACTCGGGCGGCGGCATCTCGGGCATCACCACGGGGCTGAGCGACCTCAACGCCTCGACCGGTGGTTTCAACCGATCGGACCTGTTGATCCTCGCCGGTCGCCCCGGCATGGGCAAGACCTCGCTCGCCACCAACATCGCGTTCAACGCCGCCAAGCGCTACATGGACGATCTCGACGCGGGCATCGCTGAGGAGAAGTCGATCGGCGCGCCGGTGGCGTTCTTCAGCCTCGAAATGTCGGCCGACCAGCTGGCGATGCGTATCCTGTCCGAACAGGCCGAGGTCGTCTCGGAAAAGCTGCGTACCGGCCAGCTGAGCAATGCCGAGTTCCAGAAGTTCGCGCGCGCCGCGGGCGATCTGGAGCGGCTGCCGCTCTATATCGACGACACGCCCGGCCTCACCATCGCCGCGCTTCGCACCCGCGCCCGGCGGCTCAAGCGCCAGCACAAGATCGGCATGGTGATCGTCGACTATCTCCAGCTGCTCACCGGCTCGGCCAAGGCCTCGGGCGACGGGCGCGTGCAGGAAATCTCGGAGATTTCGCGCGGCCTCAAGACGCTGGCCAAGGAACTTCATGTGCCGGTGCTGGCGCTCTCCCAGCTCAGCCGCGCGGTGGAAAGCCGCGAGGACAAGCGCCCGCAGCTCTCCGACCTTCGCGAATCCGGCTCGATCGAGCAGGACGCCGATATCGTGCTGTTCGTGTATCGCGACGAATATTATCACGACTTCAAGGCCCCGACGAAGATCCCCGACGGCACCGAGACCGCCGAGGAGCGCATGGCCTATGAGGAATGGCAGGCGCGCCAGCTGGAAGTGGCGAACAAGGCGACGGTGATCATCGCCAAGCAGCGCCATGGTGCCACGGGCTCGGTGCATATGCGCTTCGACCGGCAGTTCACCAAGTTCAGCGATCTGGCGCCGGAGGGGTATTGAGAAGGGCAGGCGGCTGAGGCTGCCTAGCCCCTCCCCTTCAGGGGAGGGGTTGGGGTGGGGGACTCCGCTTCGATCGCGGGACTCGCTTCCCGGTCATGCCCCACCCCCAACCCCTCCCCTGAAGGGGAGGGGCTTTGGATTGGCGCTGGCGCGTCGAGCTCTTTATCGGATCAGGGACTATCGCTCGACCGAATGGTAGATGTCGCGAACCTTCGGGTTCTGGTCCAGCAGCCTGGCAAGCCGGACCTTCCGAACGCGATCGATCATCTTCCAGAGAAAAATGATGGCAAGAAGGAGGGACCCCAGGAAATTGCGGCCGCTTCCATTGGAGAAACCCACCCATGCAAAAAAGAGGGATATCGGGATCACGAGAAAGCCGATCCAGAAATCGAAACCGAGCGATCGTGCCAAGGGAGACTTCATCCGATCCGCATCCGATCTCAAGTGCTAACCGCGATCATAGTCGTTTCGCTTCGTTCGTAAACGTGAAGGTCGCGACGACGAGTGTGGGGCACTTCAAACACTCGTCCCCACAACCCGCCCGATCCCAGCCGTCAGCGCCATTGCCAGCGCGCCCCAGAACACCACCCGCACCACCGGCTTGAGCGGCCTGGCCCCGCCGGTGATCGCGCCCAGCGTGCCGAGCAGGGCGAGGAACAGGATCGATCCCGCCGCTTCCCCCGCCGCCATCCAGCGCATCGGCAGCAGCGCGGCGAGCAGCAGCGGCAGCGCCGCGCCCGCCGTAAATGTTGCCGCCGAGGTGAGCGCGGCGACCACCGGGCGCGCGGTCGTCATCTCGGTGATGTGGAGCTCGTCGCGGGCGTGGGCGCCCAGCGCGTCGTGCGCCATCATCTGCTCGGCCACCGCCTTGGCCGTCGCGGGATCGACGCCGCGGCCGACATAGATGGCGGCCAGCTCGCGCAGCTCGGCCTCGGGCACGGTGGCGAGTTCCACCCGCTCGCGGGCGAGGTCGGCGCGCTCGGTATCGGCCTGCGCGCTGACCGAGACATATTCGCCCGCCGCCATCGACATCGCGCCTGCCACCAGCCCCGCCACGCCCGCGACGAGCATCGCGGGCCGCTCGCCCCCCGAGGCGGCGACGCCCAGGATCAGGCTGGCGGTGGAGACGAGGCCGTCATTCGCCCCCAGCACGGCGGCGCGCAGCCAGTCGATCCGGGCGACGAGATGCTTTTCGCGTACGGGGGCATGGCGGGCTGCCCGGGGTGATGGAGGCGCTTGGGATGGTGTCGCGGAGCCGGCGGGGCGATCGGGGACTTTCCGAAGGGTCAGCCGCTACGTCACCTCGCGCAGCGCCGCTTCGACGGCGGCGGAATAGCTCGTCCCGAACAGGCGCAGATGCACGAGCAGCGGCCACAACCGGTAGATGGGCTGCCGCGCCTTCCAGCCGGGCGGGAGCGCCAGCGCGTCGAAGAAGCGTGCCGGCGGGGCGTCGAACAGGCTGAGCATCGCCGCATCCACCTCCCGATCGCCGTAACAGCAGGCCGGATCGATCAGCGCGCTGATCCGCCCCTCCGCCACCAGGATGTTGCCGCCCCACAGATCACCGTGAAGCAGCGCGGGCGGGGGACGGGCGGGTAGCAGATCCGGCAGGCGATCCGCCAGCGCCTCGACCCGCCGGGCAAGCGGCGGCTGCAGGTGCGGCAGATGGCAGCGCAGGCGATGCTCCGCCCAGAAGCTGGGCCAGTCCGCCGCAGGTCCATTCGGAATCGCAACGCGGCCAAAGGCATAGTCGACGGGCCAGCCATAGTCGGGCGCCGTGACGGCATGGAGGCAAGCGAGCGTTTCGGCCAGATCCTCCCACGCCGCGCCAAGCTGGCCGCCCGCCGGGCATTCCTGCAACAGCAGCAGATCGTCGGCCAGCGCCAGCACCTGCGGGGCGGGGGCGCCGCTTGCCGCGATCGCCGCCAGCATGGCCGCCTCCACGGCCACCAAGGGGCCCTGCTTGGCAATCGCGCTGCCGCCGTCCCCGAGGCGCAGGCGATGGACGGCGGAGAGATCGCCCCCCGCGAGCGGCGCGCATCCGAGGACCGTGGTGCCGAGCGCGGTCGCCGCGCGGGAGGCAAGGCTGGCAAGCATCGGCTGACTGTGGGCCGGAGGAGGCGATTTGGAAAGGGTGGTTCGGCCGTGCCATGCCCGCTCCCCCAGGACTGGACGAAGTCTCCGTTACGAGCTAGACGATATAACATATCATTCTCATGAGCGAGTATCCGATGCCGCCCTCTTCCGCTTCCCTTGCACCCGATCGCCGTTTGCCGGTCACCGTTCTTTCCGGCTTCCTGGGCGCCGGCAAGACGACGCTGCTCAACCACATCCTCGCCAATCGCGAAGGCAAGCGCGTGGCGGTGATCGTCAACGATATGTCGGAAGTGAACATCGATGCGGATCTGGTGCGCGGGGGCGAAGCGGCGCTGTCGCGCAGCGAGGAAGCGCTGGTGGAAATGACGAATGGCTGCATCTGCTGCACGTTGCGTGACGATCTGTTGAAGGAGGTGCGCACGCTCGCCGAGGCGGGGCGGTTCGACTATCTGGTGATTGAAAGTACCGGCATTTCGGAGCCGCTGCCGGTCGCCGCTACCTTCAGCTTCCGCGACGAAGCCGGCCAGAGCCTCGGCGATGTCGCGCGGCTGGATACGATGGTGACGGTGGTGGATGCGCTGAACCTGCTCGCCGATTTCGACAGCGAGGATTTCCTCGCCGATCGCGGTGAATCGCTGGGTGAGGAGGATACGCGCAGCCTGGTGGGGCTGTTGGTCGAGCAGATCGAATTCGCCGATGTGGTGATCGTCAACAAGGCGAGCGATGTGTCCCCGGCGCAGCTCGCGCGGGTGAAGCAGCTTGTCGCATCGCTCAATGCCGATGCCCGCATCGTTACGGCGGATCGGGCCTGCGTGGGGCTGGATGCTGTGCTGGGCACCGGCCGCTTTGACGAGGAAGCGGCGGCGCGCAATCCGCTCTGGGCGAAGGAGCTCTACGGCTATGCCAGCCATCGCCCGGAAAGCGAGGAATATGGCATTGAAAGCTTCGTCTATCGGGCGCGGCGGCCGTTCGATCCGGCGCGCTTCTATCGCTTCCTCACCGAAGGCGGCCTGGCCCAGGTGATCCGTGCCAAGGGGCATTTCTGGCTGGCGACACGGCCCCATTGGGTGGGCGAACTGGCAGTCGCCGGGCGGCAGACCATGACGGCGCGGCTCGGCCGCTGGTGGGCCTCGGTCCCCAAGCACCATTGGCCTGCCGATGGCCGGTTCGAGGAATTCGTGGTGGCGCATTGGGATGGCGATTGGGGCGATCGCCGGCAGGAGCTGGTGTTCATCGGCATCGACATGGACCAGGCGGCGATCACCCGTGCGCTCGACGGGTGTCTGATCGCCGCCGATGCCTTCGATCCTGGCGCCTGGACGCAGCTCGCCGATCCGTTTCCCGCCTGGACCGCCGAGCAGGCGGTGCTCGCATGAGCGCGGTGGCAGCACTCGACGCCGCGGTGGCGCGTGGCGCAGACGCGGCGGTGTTGCGGCGCATCCTGGCGGCGGAGGTGGCGCTGGCGCTATGGTCGCCCGCGCCCGATCCGCAGTTGGCCCGCGCCTTGGCCGGGCTGCCGCTGGCGGCGATCGACGATGTCGATCTGGTGCTGGACGTGGATGTCGGTGCGGCAAGCTTCGCCGGCACGCTCCGGGTCGCCGGCTATCCGGCAAGCGCCGCGATGGCGCTGAGCGAGGATTGCCTCGCGCTCGCTGCGTGCTTCGCCGAGATCACCGGACGCCGGCGTCTGGCGTTGCGGCTGCAGGTGGTGGAAACCGATGCCTGCCGCAAGTTCCACGCCGATTACGTCGCGTGGCGGCTGCTCAAAACCTATGTCGGGCCGGCGACGCAGTGGATACGCGCCGATGCCCCCGACACGATCAATGCGATGGCGACCGGCGACGTCGGCATCTTCAAGGGGCGGCTGCTCCATCCAATGCCGCGCGTGCTGCATCGCTCGCCACCGATCGTGGCGACGGGAGAGTGCCGGCTGATGCTGGTCCTCGATACGGAGGACCTGACCGGCTGATCCGCGGGATCAGAAAGCCGGCTGGTTGGGATCCTCGCCGTCAACCGGGGTGTGGATCCCGCATTCGGTCTTGTCCCAGCCGCGCCAGCGCCCGGCGCGGGGATCTTCGCCGGGCTTGACCATGCTGGTGCAGGGCGCGCAGCCGATCGAGGGATAGCCTTGTGCTACCAACGGATGCACCGGCAGGTCGTGCGCGACGAAATAGGCGTCGAGATCGGCCTTGGTCCAATCCGCCAGCGGGTTGATCTTCAGCCGATCGCCGTCCAGCTCGAAGCGGGGCAGGGCGGCGCGGGTACTCGCCTGGAACGCCTTGCGGCCGGTGATGGTCGCGTCGAAACCGGCGAGGCCCGCCGCCAGCGGCTGCACCTTGCGGATCTCGCAACAGCCATCGGGATCGTAGGACCAGCGCAGTTCGGTGGCATCGCGCTTGGCCAGAATCTCCGGATCGGGCCGCAGGTTGCGCAGATCCTGCAACCCTAGCCGCTCGGCAAGCAGATCGCGATAGGCCAGCGTCTCCGGGAAATGCTTGCCCGTGTCGAGGAAGAGCACCGGCACGGTGGGGTCGATGCTGGCGACCAGGTGCAGCAGCGCCGCCGATTCCGCGCCGAACGAGGAGACGATCGCCACATCGCCGGCCATCTGCTCCGCCAGCACGGTGCGCAGCATCTCCTGCGTGCTCGCGCCGCGGAACAGGTTGTTCAGCCGGATGGCATCCGCTTCGGTGAAGCGCGGGGCGACATCAATCCGGTCGATCTGGCGCGCGACTTCAGCCATGCCGCAGCTTCCACACCGGCGCCACCGGGTCCGCTGCGGCCTGGTAGCGGAAGTCGTAGCGCTCCAGCGCGGCGGCAAGCGTGCCCTCGTCAACCGGGGCGTTTGGCGCGAAGCTGTCAAAGCCGCAGCGCCGCATCAGCGGGATCTGATCGACGAGCACGTCGCCCTGGGCGCGCAACTCGCCGATATAGCCCGCCTCGCGCAGGATGCGGGCGGTGGAATAGCCGCGGCCGTCGCGGAAGCTGGGGAAACTCACTTCGATCAGCGCGATCCGATCGAGATGCGCCAGCAGCGCGCGCGCATCCTCACCGGATTCGATCCGCACCGCTGTGGCGTTCGACTGGCCGAGGAAGCTGTCGAGCGTGACGGCGGGCTCGTCATGCGCCTCGTCGTCGCGGTAGCGCAGAAACTCAACCATAAATGGCCTCCTTGAACGGTGCCATGCCGATCCGGCGATAGGTGTCTACGAAGCGCTCGCCGGGCGTGCGTTCGCGGACATAGACGTTGGTGGCGCGCTCGATCGCGTCGACCACGCCATCCTCGCTGAAGCCGGGGCCGGTAATGTCGGCCAGGCTCACATCCTCCGCGCCCGATCCGCCGAGCAACAGCTGGTAATTCTCGGTGCCTTTCCGGTCGACGCCCAGAATGCCGATATGGCCGGCATGGTGATGGCCGCAGGCATTGATGCAGCCCGAGATCTTGAGCTTGAGTTCGCCCAGGTCGCGCTGGCGCACGGGATCGGCAAAGCGCTGACTGATCTTCTGCGCGAGCGGGATCGATCGGGCGTTGGCCAAGCTGCAATAATCGAGCCCGGGGCAGGCGATGATATCGCTGATCAGGTCGAGATTGGCTTCGGCCAGCCCTGCATCGCGTAGCGCGGTCCAGATGGCGTACAGGTCAGCCTTTCGGACATGCGGCAGGACGATGTTCTGCGCATGGGTAACGCGCAGCTCATCGAAGCTGTAGCGCTCGGCGAGATCGGCCATCAGGTCGATCTGGTCGGCAGAAGCGTCGCCGGGAATGCCGCCGGTGGGCTTGAGGCTGATCGTGACGACGGCATAGCCCGGCACCTTGTGGGCATGAACGTTCTGATCGAGCCATACGGCGAAATCGGGGTCGCTGCGATCGACGGCGTCGGCAAGACCGGCTTCGAACGGCGGCGGCGCAAAATGCGCGGCGATGCGGTCGAACTCGGCCTGCGGCGGATCGATGCCCAGCGCCTTCACTGCCTGGAACTCCTCCTCAACTTGCCGAGAATATTCTTCTGCACCAATGGCATGGACGAGTATCTTGATTCTGGCTTTGTAGATGTTGTCGCGCCGGCCGTAGCGATTGTAGACGCGCAGGCACGCCTCCAGATAGCTGACGAAATCGGCGAACGGCACGAAATCCTTGATCAGCGGTGCGATCATCGGGGTGCGGCCCATCCCCCCGCCGGCATAGATTCGCGCGCCCAGCTCGCCTGCGTCGTTCCGCACGATCTGGATACCGATGTCGTGCAGCCGCATCGCCGCGCGATCCGTGTCGCTCGCGATCACCGCTATCTTAAATTTTCGCGGCAAATAGCTGAATTCAGGGTGAAACGTACTCCACTGGCGAAGCAGCTCGGCCCAGGGGCGCGGATCGGTGATCTCGTCGGCCGCAGCGCCGGCAAACTGGTCCGAGCTGATGTTGCGGATGCAGTTGCCGCTGGTCTGAATGGCATGCATCTCCACCGTCGCCAGCTCGGCGAGAATGTCGGGTGCGTCCTCCAGCTTGATCCAGTTGTACTGGAGGTTCTGACGGGTTGTGAAATGGCCATAGCCGCGATCATATTTGCGGGCGATATGCGCCAGCATGTGCATCTGCCGGCTGTCGAGCGTGCCATAGGGCACCGCGACGCGCAGCATATAGGCATGCAGCTGCAGATAAAGTCCGTTCATTAACCGCAGCGGCTTGAACTGATCCTCGGTCAGATGCCCCGCCAGACGGCGCTGCACTTGGTCGCGGAACTCCTCGACTCGGGCGGCGACGATCGAAGCGTCGTATTCGTCATATTTGTACATCGTCGTTTCCCGAAATTCAGCGATGGGCGCCGAGGCGAAGCCGTCGGCTGCCGACAATCGTCCCAAGGTCGCGCAAGCCGCGCCCATCGACCAGCACCGTGCGATGCCGTGCGCGAATTGCTTCGAACGCGGCGGCGGTTCCGGGCGCGTCATAGCCTCGCGCATCGGGGTAGCCGACCGTGACCATTACGTCCCAGTCCGTCCCGCCGCCTTCATATACCGCATAGCTGGTGAATAGGCCCTGGCGGACGGCTTCCTCATCCATCACGAACCAGTTCTGCTCGATGAAGCGGATCAGCGCCGCACGTCGGCCGGGCGCAGCTTTCAAATAGGTCTGTTCGATCGCAACGGTCGGCGCGACGGCTTGGGCCGTGACGCTTACCGCAGCGACTGTCAGCCCGGTGATCATATCACCCAACTTCCCGCTGCCGGGTCGGCGGGCTTGAGCGTCAGGTCCGCGCGGACGGTTGGGCCGAGCGCGCGGATGCGGTCCTTGATGTGCGCGGGCCGCGGGCCTTCCGACGTCGCTTCGGCCTCGATCACATAGGGTACGTTCACGCGGCGTGCGGCCTCTTCCGTCGCTGCAAGCACATCGCCCTTGTCGCCAACATCCACCGCATCGGCGATGTGGCGCGACCAGCCTTCGCCGGCCCACCAGATGACATCGCCGGTGAAAAGATCGTTTCCTGTCAGGAGTTTCATGCCTGTTCTTCCCCCAGAATCTCGGCAGTGCGCGCCCAGCGAGACAGCCTGTCCTGCGCATCGGCCAGCAGCACCACCTCGCCGACGACGATGATCGCCGGGCTCTTCACGGCTTCCTGCTCCACCATCGGGCCCAGATCGGCGAGCAGCGTGCGCAGCGCGCGATGCCCCGCCAGGGTCGCGCGTTCCAACACCGCCACCGGCATGTCGGGAGCGACGCCATCGGCCATCAGCTTGTCGGCAATGGCGGACGCCGTCGCTACGCCCATGTAAATCACCAGCGTACGGCCTTTGCCGGCGAGCCCGGACCAGTCCTGGTCCGTCAGCCCCTTGCACTGGCCGGCGACGAAGCTCACCGCGCTCGACCAGTCGCGATGGGTGAGCGGCAGCATCGCTTCGGCGGCTGCCCCGAGCGCAGCGGAGACGCCTGGGATCACTTCGACCGGCAGCCCGGCTTCGCGCACGGCCTCCACTTCTTCGCCGCCACGCCCGAAGATGAACGGGTCGCCGCCCTTGAGGCGAACGACGACCGCGCCGGTCTTCACATGCGCGACGATCAGTGCGTTGATCGATTCCTGCGGCAGCGTGTGTTGCGACCGGCGCTTGGCGACCGAAATTCGGTGTGCCTGCGGCGCTAGATCGAGCACGCGCTCGTCGACCAGCCCGTCATGGACCAGCACGTCGCACGCTTTCAGCGCTTCGACGGCACGAACGGTGAGCAGGCCCGGGTCGCCGGGGCCGGCGCCGACAAGGATCACGCGTCCGCGCGATTGGGGATCGAGAAGCGATGCCATGCTGCCCAAATGGGCCGATGGTGGCCAAGGGGCAATGGAGGATCCTTTGGGGCCGCCGAAGGGATTCTTTCGGGGGAGCCTCAGTCCCCGGCGCGCCAGTCGCCCGATTTGCCGCCGGTCTTGGTCAGCAGGCGGATGTCGCCCAGCACCATGCCCTTATCCAGCGCCTTGGCCATGTCGTAGAGCGTCAGCAGCGCGACCGATACGGCGGTGAGCGCTTCCATTTCCACACCGGTCTTGCCTTCGGTGGCGGCGGTCGCGGTGACGGTCACGCCGCCTTCGTCCAGATCGAGATCGAGAGCGACGCGGGTAAGCGGCAGGGGGTGGCACAGGGGGATCAGTTCGGCCGTTCGCTTCGCTGCCATAATGCCCGCGATGCGCGCGGTTGCGAGTACGTCGCCTTTCTTCACGCTGCCCGCGCGGATTGCGGCGGCGGCTTCGGCCGACATGGTGATGCGGCCCCGCGCTACCGCCTCGCGCGCGGTGATCGCCTTCCCGCCGACATCGACCATGTGCGCAGCGCCCTGCGCGTCCAGATGCGTGAGCCCGCTCACCCGACCAGCGCCCGCGTCGCCGCCTCGACATCGGCCTGTCGCATCAGCGATTCCCCGATCAGAAAGCAGCGAACGTTATGTGCAGCCATCGCGTCGATGTCGGCGCGCGTGTTGAGCCCGGACTCGGCGACGAAGGTGCAGTCCTTGGGTGCGTGGCGAACCAGCTCATAGGTCTTCTGCATATCGACTTCGAAGGTCTTGAGATTACGGTTGTTTACGCCAATCAGGCGCGACTGAAGCTTGAGCGCGCGTTCCAATTCGTCGGCGTCGTGTACCTCGACCAGCGCATCGAGGCCCTGTTCGATTGCGGCCGCTTCGATCTCCGCCATCTGGCTGTCTTCCAGCGCGGCGACGATGATCAGGATCGCGTCTGCGCCCATCGCTCGCGATTCCTCGACCTGCCATGGATCGATCAGGAAGTCCTTGCGGATCACCGGGAGGTCGCACGCAGCACGGGCTGCGACGAGATACGCGTCATCGCCTTGGAAATAGTCCCGGTCGGTCAGCACCGAGAGGCACGTGGCGCCGCCTGCCGCATAGGCGCGGGCATGCGCCGGCGGATCGAAATCCGCGCGGATCAGGCCCTTGGAGGGGCTGGCCTTCTTGATCTCGGCGATCAGCCCATAGCCACCCGCCGCGACGCGCGCGTCTAGCGCCGCCTTGAAGCCGCGCGGTGCCGTGGGCGTGGGCCATGCGCGCGGGGCCGTCTTGCGGGCGGCGACTTCGGTGCGCTTGGTGGCGATGATCGTATCGAGGATGGTGCTCATGCGAAGGCGATCCAGCAGTCGAGCAGCGCGTTGGCAAGCCCGTTGTCGAGCATTTCTGCGGCTTCCTCCACGCCCTCGCGCAGCGTGTCGGCGCGGCCGGCGACCATCAGGGCGGCCGCCGCGTTGAGCAGCACCGCGTCGCGATAGGCGCCGGGCTCCCCCTGGAGCAGGCGGCGAAGGGCAAGGGCATTATATTCCGGATCGCCGCCGCGGATCGCTGCCAGCGGATGGCGGGGCAGGCCGGCATCTTCTGGCGTGATGCGGCTGGGCAGCGCGGCCCGCCCGACATTCACCACCACGCTGGCCGTCTCGGTCGAAAGTTCGTCGAGGGCGTCTTCGCCGGAGACGATCGCCGCCGCCTCGACGCCGAGCTGCTCCAGCGCCTCGGCATAGACCGGGGCATAATCGGGCCGCGCGATGCCGATCAACTGGTGCCGGACATGCGCCGGATTGGCGAGCGGCCCCATCAAGTTGAAGATCGTTCGGCGCCCGATGCGGCGGCGGATCGGCGCAATGCGGGCCAGCGAGGGGTGGTGGTGCTGCGCGAACAGAAAGGCGATGCCGATTTCGTTCAGGCTCTGCTCGGCGCGCGCGGCGGCGCGATCGAGATTCAGCCCCAGCGCCTCCAGCGTATCCGCCGCGCCTGCCTTGGACGAAGCCGCGCGGTTGCCGTGCTTGGCAACCGGCACGCCGGCTGCGGCGACCACCAGGCTGACGGCGGTGGAAACGTTGAGCGTGTGGTGCCCGTCGCCACCGGTTCCGCAGACGTCGATTGCCCCCTCCGGCGCGGTGACCGGGATCAGCCGGGCCCGCAGCGCGCGTGCCGCTTCGGCGATTTCGATGCTGGTCTCGCCGCGGATCGACAGCGCGATCAGAAAGGCTTCGATCGCGGCTTCGGGCGCGGTGCCGTCGAGGATGTCGGCAAAGGCCTGGGCGGCGCTCTCGCGGGCCAAAGGCGACGTGGGATCGGGAAGCATGGCTAGGCTGGTCACGCCGCCTTCTATTCCGGGGCGCGGCCAGCCTGTCGAGCAAATCCTCTGTTCGGCCGCGCTAGTTTGCCTTTTTGGGCTTGGTGTAGGGCACGAACTTCCCGAGATTCACAAAGCCGCGCGGGAAGAAGGATGCGCGGTCGATCAGCCGGACGATATCGATGCTGCACAGCTGCGCGCCGAACGTGTTGGTCACCAGGATCGAATTGTCGTCCAGCTGATCGGCGCCGCCGCGCGGCTCGTTGACATAGAGCGTGCTGCCGCTGCGATAGACGATCGCCTTGCCACTGATGATCTGGCTCGAGCCCGTCCGCGACAGGCTGATGCAGTCGACGGGCGTGCCGGCGACTCGCCCTTCGAGCAGCTTTGCCAGCTTGGCATCGGGCGTGTCGCGCGTGCGCTGGGCTTGAGCGACGGGCGCCGCGAGCAGCGCGGCACCGGCGAGCAGGGCAGGGAGGATCCTCTTCATGGCGCTCGTATAGCATGATCGCCATGAACGGCGGCTGAAAAAGCTCAGGCAGCGGCCGCCGTGTCGGCGATTCCGGCGAGGCGTAGGAAATTGGCGAGCATCGCATGGCCATGTTCGGTGGCGATGCTTTCGGGATGGAACTGCACGCTGTGGATCGGCAGGCTATGATGGCGGAATCCCATCACCGATCCGTCTTGTGCGGTGGCGTTCACGACCAGCGTATCCGGAATTTCGGTGACGATAAGCGAGTGATAGCGCGTTGCGGTGAACGGCGAGGGGAGGCCGGTGAACAGGCCGGTGCCATCGTGCGAAACAGGCGAGGTCTTGCCGTGCATCAGCCCGCCGCGCACCACGCTGCCGCCGAAATGCTGGCCGATCGACTGGTGGCCGAGGCAGACGCCGAGCAGCGGCTTGCCCAGATCGGCGCAGGCGGCGACGAGATCGAGGCTGATCCCCGCTTCATTGGGCGTGCACGGGCCGGGCGAGATCAGGAAACCCTGCGCATTGCTGGCGATGGCTTCGTTGGCGGTCAACGCGTCGTTGCGCACCACCTTCACCTCCACCCCCAGGTCCATGAGATAATGGACGAGGTTCCAGGTGAAGCTGTCGTAATTGTCGATAACCAGGATCATGGCGCCTGACCTAGGCGCTCGAGGGCCGCAGCACAATCCGGCCTTGTCGCCGCCACAGTGCGTTGGCAGCCGGTACCGGCGCGCAGGGGCGTTGCCGATGTTCAGGAGTATTCGATGTTCGCTCGCGTGATGATTGCCGCCGCCCTGCTTGCCGCCCCCGCTTTCGCCCAGTCACAGGATCAGAATGCAGCGGAGGGCCCGCCCAAGCGGGTCCGCAGCATCCTTCTCTACAACGACGACAGCTGCCCCAAGCCGGCCTCGCCCGACGAGATCGTCGTATGTTCGAACGCTGGCGAGTCGCCCTATCGCATTCCCAAGCGGTTCCGCGATCAGCCCAAGCAGGACGCGCCATCGACCAGCTGGACGCGTCGCATGGAAGTGGTGGAGGAAGTGAACAGCCGCGGCATGCCGAACAGCTGTTCGCCGGTGGGCACCGGCGGCCAGACCGGCTGCACCCGCCAGATGCTGCAGCGCTGGTATCAGGAGAAGCTGGATAAGGAAGCCGCCGCCTCGCGCGTGCCCTGATCGGCCGCGGCGGGGGGCGGGCTACTGGCCGAAGCCCGCTTCCGCGGCGCGGGCAACCGCCTCGCGCGCGGCCGCGAACAGCGCGCCCGACTTCGCTTCGCATTCCCGCTGTTCATAGGCCGGATCGGAATCGGCGACGATGCCGGCACCGGCCTGAACATGCATCACGCCGTCTTTCACCAGCGCGGTGCGTAGGACGATGCACGAGTCCATCGATCCATCGGGCGAGAAATAGCCGACGCCGCCGGCATAAGGCCCGCGCGTCTCCGGTTCCAGCTCGGCGATGATCTGGCAGGCGCGGACTTTCGGCGCGCCGCTCACCGTACCGGCAGGGAAGCCGGCGAACAGCGCGTCGATCGCATCCGCATCGTCGCGCAACCGGCCCACCACATTCGATACGATGTGCATGACGTGGCTGTAGAATTCCACCGTATAGCTGTCCGTCACGCGAACGCTGCCGGGGGCTGCCGCGCGGCCGACATCGTTGCGGCCCAGGTCGAGCAGCATCAGATGCTCGGCCCGCTCCTTGGGATCGGCGAGCAGCGACGTGCGGTTCGCCTCGTCTTCCGCGGCGGTGCGGCCACGCGGCCGCGTGCCGGCGATCGGCCGGATGGTGATTTCCCCGTCTCGCGCGCGCACCAGGATTTCGGGGCTCGATCCGGTCAGACTGAAGCCGGGCAGATCAAGATGGTAAAGGAACGGCGAGGGGTTGATCCGCCGTAGCGCCCGATAAAGCTCGAACGGCGGCAGCGTGAACGGCGTGGTGAAGCGCTGTGCCAGCACCACCTGGAAGATATCGCCCGCCGAGATGTATTCCTTCGCCGCGGCAACCATTTCGGCATAGCGACCGGCCGGCAGCACCGGCGTAGGCTCAATCGCGATCGGGTCGGCACGAACCGGCGCAGGCAGCGGCGCCCTGGCAAGCTGCGCGGAGACCGCGTCGATACGCTCGGCGGCGGTGTCCGGGTCCGATCCCGGCCACACCGGGGCGACGATGAACAGCGAGTCCGCCAGACGATCAAACACGAGCAGCACCGTCGGGCGCACGAAAATCATGTCGGGCACATCCACCGTGCTCTGGGCGGGGCGCGGCAGCGTTTCGACCAAGCCGATCGTCTCGTAGCTGAAATAGCCGACCAGGCAGGCGAGCGCGCGCGGCAGCGACTCCGGGACGTCCATCCTGCAATCGGCGACCAGCCCCCGCAGCGCCGCCAGCGGCGCATCGCCGGCATGCACGAACGCGGTGCGATCGGTGAGCCAGTTGCGGTTGATCTCGGCCCGTGTGCCGGTGGATCGAAACACGAGATCGGGGGCGAGCCCGATCAGGCTGTGCCGCCCTCGCACCGATCCGCCCTCGACCGATTCGAGCAGGAAATCCCCGCGACCGGGCTCGATCAGCTTCAGCGCGGCGGCGACCGGGGTTTCCGTATCGGCCAGCTGCTGACGCCAAACCAGCGCCGGGCGTCCGGCGGCCAGCGCGGCGCGGGCGGCGTCGATCTCCTGGATCACTGGCCGCCGGCGCCCTGGCGCTGGAGATCGGCGCGCAGGCGCGCAATCGCGTTTTCGTTGCGGCGGATCGTCACCGCCTTGGCGACCGCGGCGGAGAACTGCCGCTCATATTCCGCAGCGCCCAGCTGGTTCAGCGCGTTGCGCAGCGGCGCGATGGCGGCTGCATCGCCGGTGGCGTTGCCTGGCTGGATGGTGTCGACATAGACGACATAATAGCCTGCGCGGTTCGGCGCCTCGACCAGGCGGGCCGTCTTGGCCGGCATGTCGAATGCCATCTGCACGAAGTTCTCCTTGTCGCGCAGCTCGCTGCGCTTGAGGTCGAACGGCTTGGGCGCCGCGCCCTTGGTAACGCCCGCTTCGGCGAGCGCCTGCGCCATCGGAACGCCCTTTTGCAGCTTGGGCAGCATCGCGGTGGCGGCAGCGCGGGCCTTGGCCAGCGCCTGATCCAGCAGATAATCTGCCTTCACCTTTTCGGTGATCTGGGCGAGCGGGCGGGGGGCGGCGGGAACGATGCGCTCCAGCGACACCACGGCAAATCCGCCGTCCTCGCCGACCGGCACCACCTGCGGCTCGTCGCCGGCCTGTTCGAAGCCGAAGCCCGCCTTGGTGATCGCTGTGAGATTGGGATCGGCGGGCGTATCCGGGGTATCCGGGTTGGTGCCGGCAGCGGTGAGCGCGGGGGTGCTCGCGGCGGTCAGCTTGGCATCGCGGACCGCTTCTTCGAAGGTCTTGCCGTCGCCGATGCCGTCCTCGATCGACTGGCGCGTCTCGGCCAGCAGCGCAGCCAGCTTGCGCTTGCGCACTTCTTCGGTCAGCTCGCCGCGCACCTGATCCAGGCTTCGCGCGGCGGTGGTTTCCGTCTTGCTCACGCGATAGACGTACCAGCTGGCGCCGAGCCGCACCGGCCCCTGGACGGCATTGGCGGGAGCGGCGAATGCGGCGTCGGCGAACGGCGCCGAAACCTGCTTGGCTGCCGCTGCCTTGTCGACGGCGTCGAGCGTGCGGCTTTCCAGCCCGGCAGCCTGCGCAGCAGCGGCGATATCACCACCCTTGGCGGCATCGGCGATCTTGCGCGCGGCGCCTTGGTCGATCGCGGCGACGAGCTGGATCGTCCGCTTCTCCACCGCGGCGTAGCGATTTGCGTTCTTCTTATAGGCGTCGGCGATTTCCGCTTCGGTCGGCGCGGCCTGCGCCTGCAGCGCCTCGGGACGGGCGAGCGCGTAGCGAACGACGCGACGTTCCGGCACCAGATAGCGTGTGCGATTGCGGCCATAATAATCGGCCAGAGTCTTCTGGTCCGGATCGGCGCCGGGATCCATCGCCAGCGACTGGACGAAGCCGACCACGCCGGTGCGGCGTTCGAGCAGCATCGATGCATAGGGCAGCACCACGCCGTCGGGCGCGGCGGCGCGCATCGTCACCGGGCCGATCAGCCATGCGGCGTAGCGCTGGCTGGTGAGCGCATCGCGGAACTGGCCGGGCATGATCTGGTTCTGCGCCAGCAGGCTCTCGAACGTCTGTTGGCTGAACTTGCCGTCGATGCCGGCGAATTGCGGATTGTTGGCGATGATCGAATCGATCAGCCGCTTGCCAACGCGCATATCGCTTTCGTGCGCGAATTCCTGGATCGCGGCAGAGGTGATCGCGTCGGACACGGCGGCCTCGAACCCGCCTTGTGCCAGAAGCTGCGCCATCGTCACCGTCTGGCCCTGGGCCTGGGCGTTGCGGATCAGGCGATCGATCCGGTCGCGCACGTCCGCCTCGGTCACCTGGGTGCTGCCGACCTTCGCCAGCGTCGTGCTGCTCGCTCCCGTGACGGAGCTGCGCAGGCCGGTTACGTCGCCGGCCGTGAAGGCGAAGGCGAGCAGGCCGAGGAAGATGAACACGACCACCAGGCCGTAGCGCGACTTGGTGAACTTGCGGAAGGCGTTGAGCATGAAGAGCCGTTCGTTCGAGGATTTTTGCCACGCTTTAGGGTTCATCCCCAGGGACGGCAATGGCTGTGATTCCGCACGGCTCCGTCTTCGTTGCGGCTTCGCTGCGCCTGCGAACCATTGGTGCTTGTGCTGGGCGGACGCTTCGGTATCGGCAGTATGAAACGATAGGGGAGTGGAAAATGCGTCGGAAGCTGGTTGCTGGAAACTGGAAGATGCACGGCCTGCGCGGCCATATGGGCGAGATCGAGGCGATCGCCGCGGCAGCGTCGGCCCATCCCGAGGTCGATGTGCTGCTGTGCGTGCCCGCCACGCTGATCGCGCTGGCGAGCGAGGTGGCCGGTTCGCTTCCGATCGGCGCGCAGGACGTGCACGAGAACGATCTGGGCGCGCACACCGGCTGCGTTTCCGCGCCGATGCTGCTCGAAGCCGGTGCCAAGGTGGTGATCGTCGGCCATTCCGAACGCCGTGCCGACCAGCACGAGACCAGCCACGACGCTTGGGCCAAGGCTGCGGCGGCGCGTCGCCACGGTCTCGGGGTGATCTTGTGCTGCGGCGAAACCGAAGCCGAGCACGATGCCGGCCGGGCCGAGCGGATCGTTCAGTCGCAGATCGAGAAGTCGTTGCCGGACGGCGCCGGGCCGGACTGGCTGACCATCGCGTACGAGCCCCGCTGGGCGATCGGCACCGGCAAGACGCCGACGCTCGACGAAATCGCCACCATGCACGCCATTTTGCGTGCCAAGCTGCGCGGGATGATCGGCGATGCCGCCAGCAATATGCGCATCCTGTACGGCGGTTCCGTTACCGGCGCGAATGCGGCGTCGATCCTGGCGCTGGAGGATGTCGACGGCGCGCTCGTGGGCGGCGCCAGCCTGACCGCCGCCAAGTTCGTGCCGATCATCGAAGCCGCCGCGAAAATTGCGTAGGCGGAATTAACCCGTTGTCGGGAGGTTGGCGGTACAAGGCGGCATGCTTTCGCGGATGCGCCTTGTCCGGCCTGGACTGACAAAGCTGGATCGTGCCATTCTGACCGAGCAGTATCGCGTGCTCGGTCAGCAGATCCCGCTGATGTACGTGCTCGTCTTCATCGATGCGCTGTTTCTCGGCTTTGCGACTCACGGCACCGCATCGCCGCGATTGACGATCGGGGCGCCGCTACTGCTCGGGATCGCGGCGACGATTCGCACGGGACTTTGGATCACCCGCCGGCGCGATGCGCTGCCGTCGCTGCGGGCGATCCGGCGATACCTGACCGGCACCATCATCGCGGCGGCGGTGCTCAGCCTGGCGTTCGGCGGCTGGGCGCTGCTGCTATATGCCGAAGCGGATCTCGCGCGGCGCACCTGCATCGCGCTCTACATCTTTATCGGCGCGATCACCTGCTGCTACTGCCTGCAGACCTTTCCGGTGGCGGCACGGCTGGTGCTTTGCTGCGGGGCATTGCCGGTAACGCTATGCCTGCTCGCCTCGGGCGACTGGTTCCTGACCGGGCTGGCGATCGACATGCTGATCGTTTCCGGCGTGGTGCTGCGCATGTTCGAGACCGGCTATGCCGGCTTCGTCGAAGTGATCGCCTCCCGCGCGGACATGCTGGCCGAGCAGCGCCGGGCGCGGCTGGCGGAGCAGCGGGCGCATCAACTCGCCTATCACGATCCGCTGACTGGCCTGCCCAATCGCCGGGCACTTACCGAATATCTGCGCGTCGCCGAGCACCGCACCTTCGGGCTGATGCTGGTCGATCTGGATCGGTTCAAGTCGATCAATGACGTGCACGGGCATCCGGTCGGCGATCAGCTGCTGCGGGCGGTGGCCGGGCGGCTCAGCTGGGTCGTCGGCGATGCCGGCAAGAGCTATCGGCTGGGGGGGGACGAATTCGCCATCTCCATCCCCTTTTCCGCCGGCGATCCCGATCGCGTGCGCAGCGTGGCCCATGCGATCGTCCGCGAAGTCGGGCGCCCGTTCCTGATCGACGATCGAATGCACCATATCGGCGCCAGCGTCGGTATCGCGCTTTATCCGGACGATGGCGAGGACGCCAACACGTTGATGCGGCGGGCGGACGTCGCCCTCTACCAGGCCAAGGAAGCGGGCAAGGGCCGCTACTGCGCCTTTGCCGCGCAGATGGATGCGGAGATCCGCCGCCGGTCGAACATCGAGGCGGAGATGCGCGACGCCCTGATCGAAGGGCATTTCTATCCGCGCTACCAGCCGATCGTCGATCTGCGCACCGGCCATGTCCGCGGCTTCGAACTGCTCGCCCGCTGGCGCCGCGAACAGGGCGAGATCGGCCCCGATCAGTTCATCCCGATCGCCGAGGAGTGCGGGCTGCTCAACAAGCTGATGCTCGATCTGCTTACCCGCGCCTGCGCCGACGCGCGCGAATGGCCGGCGGCAGTCGGCATCGCCATCAACATCTCGCCCGGGCAGCTGCGCGACACCTGGTTGAGCCACAAAATCCTGTCGGTGCTCGCGCGGACCGGCTTCCCGCCGCATCGACTGACCGTGGAGATCACCGAGAACGCGCTGATCGTCGATGCGGACAAGGCGCACCAGGCCATCGAGTCGCTCAAGAACCAGGGGGTGAAGCTCGCCCTCGACGATTTCGGCACCGGCTATGCATCGATCCAGCATCTGCGGATGCTGCCGTTCGACAAGATCAAGATCGATCGTTCCTTCGTCGACTCGCTCGGCGAGGACGCGGAAGCGCTGCGCATCGTGCGCGCTATCCTCGGCCTGGCCTCAACGCTCGATCTGCCGGTGGTGGCGGAAGGCGTGGAGACCGTCGACACGGCGGAGACGTTGCGCAACCTGGGCTGCGCCGAAGGGCAGGGCTATCTCTTCGGCCACCCGATGGACAAGGCCGAGGTCGAACAATGGCTCGCCGACGGCAAGGTGCCGCCGGCGGCCGAGCAGTTCATCCGCCGTATCGGTCTTTGAGCACCTTCCAGGTGGCGCGCAGGCTTACCGCCTCGGCGCCCTTGGGGCGGCCGGGCTTGGCGCTGCTGTTCCAGCAGAAGATGTCGAAATGCGCCCACTGCGCCTTGGCCGGCACGAATTCCTTGAGGAACAGCGCCGCGGTGATCGCGCCGCCGAACGGGCCCTCGGCCGCGTTGACCATGTCCGCCACGTCCGACTTCAGCAGATCCTTGTACGGATCGTAGAGCGGCATCCGCCAGATCGGATCGGCCTCTTCCTCGCCCGCTGCCAGGATCTCGGCCGCCAGCGTATCGTCATTGGCGAACAGCGCCTGGAGGTCCGCGCCGAGCGCCACGCGCGCGGCACCGGTCAGCGTCGCGAAGTCGAACACCAGTTCCGGGTTCTTTTCCTCGGCCTTGGTCAGCGCATCGCCCAGGATCAGGCGGCCTTCGGCATCGGTGTTGCTGTTCTCGACGGTGATGCCCTTGCGCGAGGTCATCACGTCGCCGGGCCGGGTCGCCTCGCCGGAGATCGAGTTCTCGACGGCGGGGACGAGCATGTGCAACCGCACCGGCAGCTTGTTCTGCATGACCAGTTCGGCGAGCGCGAGCGCATGGGCGGCGCCGCCCATGTCCTTCTTCATCAGCCGCATGCCGCTGGCCGGCTTGATGTCGAGGCCGCCGCTGTCGAAGCACACGCCCTTGCCGATGATCGCGATGCGGGGATGTTCCGGGTTGCCCCATTCCAGCTCGATCAGGCGCGGCTCGCGGCCCACGCCGGCGGCCTTGCCGACCGCCCAGAGCATGCCATAGCCCTTTTCGAGCTCGTCGCCCTTCGCCACGGTGAAGGTGGCACCGTATGCCTTGGCCAGTTCCGCGCCCGCCTGTTCGAGATCGGCGGGGCTCATGTCATTGGCGCCGGTGTTGATCCGGTCGCGCAGCTTGAAGGTGACGGCGGCCATCGCCAGCGCCTCTTCCATTTTCACGGGATCGCCGGTGAGCAGCACCCGCGCACCCTGGGCCTTGGGATCGGGCTTGCGGTAGCGATCGAACTTGTACTGCGCGACCAGCCAGCCATAGATCGCCTTGCCGGGTTCGACGCCCTCGACGCGATAGCTTCCCTCCGGCAGCGTCTCGGCCAGCTTGGCTAGGCACCAGGGCGAAAGCTTCTCGACATTGGCGACCACGCTGACGACCGACCAGTCTTCGGGTGCATCGCCGGGCAGGATGGCGCTCGAATATGCCGAGGCGCTCAGCTTCTGCGCCGCGGCGGCCGCGCGGTGGCGGGGCGGCTGCGCGGCGAGCCAGGCATCAAAGCCCTTGGCGTCGATCAGGTGGATGGTGCGAGCGGCCTGGCCGCGATCGGGCTGAACGAGCGTGTTTAGATCCGTCATGCTCCTGATCTAGGACGCCGGGCACCTTCCGCCTAGCCCGTCCGCCTGCCGAATTTTGAATTGTTACGGAACAATGCTGGCGCCGCTTGGGTTTGCCCGCTGTTCCTGACGCATTCGCCGGCCGCTTCCTTTTTGCGCGGGAGCCGACCGGCCGCGCCGCCCCGTTCGGGAGAGTCGGCCATGTCCGATCCACACACCGCCTTCGCCACCTTCTTCCGGCCGGGGTCACACCCCAGTTGGGCTGGATATCTCGTCGGCACCGTCCTTGCGTTGATCGGTCTGGTCCTGGCGATCGGCGGTGCGTGGTTGGCGGTGCTCGGCGGGTCGCTCTACTATCTGCTCGCCGGCATTGCGATGCTGGTGGCCGGGGTGCTGCTGGTGCGCGGGCGGCTGCTGGGCGGATGGCTGTACGTGGCCACCGTGGCGATCACCTTCCTGTGGACCTGGTGGGAAGTCGGCGCCGATGCCTGGGCGCAGGTGCCCCGCATCATCGCGCCCGTGGTGCTGCTGGTGCCCGTGCTGGTGGCGATGGCGACGCTCACCGTCCGGCGCAATCGCTGGCGCCTCGCTCTGGGAAGCGCGGCCGGTGCCGTGGTGCTGACCGCGATCGATCTCGCCGCCGCCGCGAGCGGCGGTCCCGCGACGATCGAGACTGCGCTCCCCGCGCCCGGAACGCAGGGGATGGCGGATCCGTCCGGGCAGCAGGCCGGTGCGGACTGGCCGAGCTATGGCGGCACCGGCAGCGCGCGCCGCTTCTCGCCCCTTGCGCAGATCAATGCGGCGAATGTCGGCAAGCTCGAGCGTGCCTGGATGATCCATACCGGTGACATGCCGAGTTCGCCGACGATCGCCAAAACCTATGGTGCGGAAAACACGCCGCTCAAGATCGGCGACAGCCTGTATCTGTGCACGCCGAAGAACATCCTGATCGCGCTCGATGCCGCCAATGGCGAGCAGCGCTGGCGTTATGATCCGAACGTGCCCGATCGCGCCATTCCCTACACGGCGGCCTGTCGCGGCGTGGTGTATTACGCCGTACCCGGGATGGCGGCGAACCAGGCTTGCGCGACGCGCATCATCGAAGGCACGCTCGACGCGCGGCTGATCGCGGTCGACGCGCGTACCGGCAAGCCCTGCGCCGATTTCGGCACGGCGGGTCAGGCCGATATCAAGCAGGGCATGGGCCGCGTGCCCTGGGGCTATGTCTCGATCAATTCGCCGCCCACGCTGGTGCGCGGCGTCCTCGTCGTCGGCCACCAGGTGCTGGACGGGCAGGATCGCTGGGCGCCTTCCGGCGTGATCCAGGGGTTCGATGCGCGCACCGGCAAGCTCCGCTGGGCGTGGGACATGATGCACCCCGAATGGAACGGCTATCCGCCCGCCGGGCAGGAATGGGCGCGCGGCACGCCCAACATGTGGACGATGGCGAGCGGCGACGAGCAGCTCGGCCTGGTCTATCTGCCGATGGGTAATGCCGCGGCGGACTATTATTCCAGCCTGCGCCGGCCCGAGGAGAACCGCTTCGCCACGTCTTTGGTCGCGCTGGACGTGACCACCGGCAAGCCGCGCTGGCGGTTCCAGGCGGTGCGCAAGGATGTGTGGGACTATGATTTCGGTGCGCAGGCGACGCTCGTCGACTACAAGGGCGTACCGGCGATGGTGCTGCCGTCCAAGCAGGGCGACATCTACATCCTCGATCGTCGCACCGGTCGCCCGCTGACGCCGGTCGGCGAGATCCGCGCCCCTTCGGGCGGCGTCGAGCCGGAGCAGCGCGCGGCGACTCAGCCGGTGTCGCTGTGGCATACGCTGCGCAAGCGTGACCTGACCGAACGCGACATGTGGGGCATGTCGCCCATCGACCAGATGGTCTGTCGCATCCAGTTTCGGAGCGCGAGCTACAAGGGCTTCTTCACGCCGCCCGAGGCCGATCGCCATTCGATCGAATATCCCGGCTATAATGGCGGCACCGATTGGGGCGGCGTGGCGGTGGATCCGCAGCGCGGGGTGATCGTCGCCAATTACAACGACATGCCCAACTATGTCCGGCTTGTCCCGCGCGCCGAGGCGAACAAGCGGGGCTGGGCACCGCGCGACCAGGCACGGGGCGCGGTAGGCGGGGCGGAAGGGGCAGGCGATCCGCAGGCGAACACGCCCTATGCGATCAATGTGAATGCCGGCTGGCGGGTGCCCTTCACCGGCATGCTCTGCAAAAAGCCCCCCTATGGCGGCATCCGCGCGATCGACATGGCGACGGGCAAGACGATTTGGGATCGCCCGCTGGGCGAAGCGCGCACCAACGGTCCGTTTGGCATTCCCTCGATGCTGCCGATCACCATCGGCACGCCGAACAACGGTGGATCGGTGGTCACGGCGGGCGGCCTGATCTTCGTTGCCGCCACGACCGACAATCTGATCCGCGCGATTGATCTGCGCACTGGCAAGACGCTGTGGAAGGACGTGCTGCCCGCAGGCGGCCAGGCGACGCCGATCACCTATGAGGTGAATGGCAGGCAATATCTGGTGATCTATGCCGGTGGGCATCACTTCATGGAAACGCCGATCGGTGACGAAGTGGTCGCCTATGCGCTGCCCGGCTGATCGGGGTGGCCGCGCCCCGGCTCAGCGCGCCGGGGCAGGCGGCAGCAGCTTCTTCCAGCGCGCGTCCACCCGCGCCTGCGCCGCGTCGCGTCGTACCTTCGTTACCAGCGAGATGCCGCGCAGATTGATGCTGTGTCCGCTCAGGAACCCGCCGGCGATGGTGTAGCCGACGTCATAGAGGGCCACGTCCTGGTGCGGCTCGCCATCGGCGAGAAATCGGGTGACGATCGCAACCGGCAAGCGATCGTCGCCGCGGCTATCGTCCGGCAGTTGCGCCTTCTCCCGCGCCTTCTTCAGCGCATGTTCGAACCAGCCCACTTCGATGCGGGGTTCGCCGGTGGTCTCGGCGGGCGGGATGCCCAGGCCGGTCGGGAACAGGATCGTCTGGCTCTGCACCGATTGCTCCCCGGTCGCCGGCTTCAGCGTCAGCGTGCGCTCGCCGCCGTCCGCCGCCACCAGCACCAGCGTCGCCGCCCGGGCCGAGGCCCGCTGTGCCGCCGTCGCCTGCTCGGCCTTGCTCTCGCGCCGATCGGACCAGCTGTTCCACAGCGTCAGCCCGGAAATCAGCACGGCGGCCACGCCCAGCACTTCGCCGAGCGTGATCCAGCGGCGGCGTACTGCTGCGGCTTCGGCACGCGCCTTGGCGCGGGCGACGGCATCGTCCTGGGGCGGGCTGGGGGGCGTATCGCTCACCCCCCAATCTCCACCATCTGGCACGTCCGCCGTCAAGCCGCCCGCCTTGTCTGCGTTTCCTTTGATCCCTATTTGTTCTCCTTGGTCGAGGTCGACCGCCGCTCTTTGAAATTGTCGGGATGCAGGTCTGCTCACGCGCGCGGGAGCCTAAACTTCATAAACTTTGGTCGTGCCGTCGCCGAAAACGTTCAACGGCCGCTCCACGTAGAGTCGTGCGCGAGCCTAAACTTCATAAACTTCGGCCGTTCCGCTGCCGAAATCGTTCAGTGGCCCAGTCGCGCAGATTCGCGCGGGAGCCTAAACTTCATAAACTTTGATCGTTCCGCTGCGAAAAACGTTCAACGCCGCCGCGTCAGCGTGGCATCACCAGGAACTGCTCGAACTTGCCCTCGGCGCCCGGCTCGGCATAGGTCACGGCGATCAGCTGCCGGTCCTTGTAGCGGATGCGGTAGTTGCGGTTGACGAAGCCGCCGCGCAGGCGGGCCTTGCCGATCGCCTCGAACGCCAGCGGCTCGCCCAGCGCGGACAGGCTGGCGCGATAATCGCCCAGCACGGTGTCGTCGAAGAAGTAGTTGGCGTCCTCGGTCATCAGGCTGCGGTTGGGCGTGCCGGCGCGGAGCTGGTCGAACAGCGTGCGGGCGAGCGCGTCGCGCTGCTGGTCCAGGCTGGGCGCGGCGGCCTGCTTGGCAACCGGCAGCAGCAGATCGGTAATGCCTTCGGCGATCGCGTCGTGCGCGCCGCCGAAATCCGCATTGACCAGCGAGACGACGGCGAACCGCGCCTCGGGGATCACGACGTTGCTGGACAGGAACCCGACCGCCTCGCCACCATGCGAGACCTCCTTCTTGCCGCCATGCTCCCCCAGCGACACACCAAGGCCGTAGCGCGTGGACGAGCCGTCGGCGAGCTTCACTTCGGTTTCCTGCGCATTCCAGTCCTCTGCGGGGAGCAGCCTGCGCTCGATCCGGGCGATGTCCCATTTGGCTAGGTCGGTTGCGCTCATCGCCAGCTGGCCGGCGGCCCAGAGCCAGCCGTCCGCCGCGGGCTTGGCGGGGCGGACGGGGCCGAGCGCATAGCGATGCGTTCCCTGGGGGAATCCCTTTCCGGTCGCCCGGTCCTGGTCGATCGCGTCCATGCCCAGCGGCTTGAAGATCTTCGCCCGCAGATAGTCGAGCAGCTTCTTGCCCGAGGCCTTCTCGATGATCATCCCGGCGACGACATAGCCGGTGTTTGAATATTGCCAGGCCGTGCCGGGGGCGAAGTCGAGCGGCTTCTTCGCCCAGCGGTCGACGATCTGCTGCGGCGTCACCGCCGTCTCCATCGCCTTGAAGCTATAGTCCTGCGGCCAGTAATCCTGCAGGCCGGCCGTGTGGCTGAGCAGCTGGCGGATGGTGATCTTGTCCGCATCGGTGACGTCGGGCACCCATTTGGCGACCTTGTCGTCCAGGCTCAGCTTGCCTTCCTCCTCCAGCAGCAGGATCGCCGCGGCGGTGAACTGCTTGGAAACGGATGCGATCTGGTATTTGGCGGCGACATCCGGGCCCTTTGCGATGCCGGGTCCCTGGTCGCCATAGGCCTTGGTGAACACGATCTTGCCGTCGCGCACGATCGCTACCGATGCAGAGGGCACCCCGCTGCTCTTCAGCGCATCGGCGACGATGGCGTCCACCTTGGCGGTCTGCTCCGCGGTAAGCTGCTGTGCGGCGGCAGGGGTGGCAATCAGCAGGGTGGCGGCAAAAGCGGAACGGAACATCGGGCCTCCGGAAATCATGCCGGAGGCTTAGCGCTGCACGCCCGTTGTGCCAACGGGCCTCAGCCCATCGGCACCCCATACAGATCATGCTCGTCGGCGTCCTCGATCAGGACGGGCACGATGTCGCCCTGTTCCAGATGTCCGGCGTCGCGAAGGAACACCTCGCCGTCGATCTCCGGCGCATCGGCCTGGCTGCGGCCGGTGGCGCCACCTTCTTCGTCGACCGCATCGATGATCACCGCGAGCTTCCGGCCGACCTTCGCCTGGAGCTTGGCGGCGCTGATCGCGGCGGTCTTCTCCATGATCCGGGCGTAGCGCTCTTCCTTTACCTCTTCCGGCACCGCGCCAGGCAGGTCATTGGCCGAGGCACCTTCGACCGGCTCGAAGCGGAACGCGCCGACGCGGTCGAGCTGGGCCTCGTCGAGCCAGTCGAGCAGATACTGGAAATCGGACTCGGTCTCGCCAGGGAAGCCGACAACGAAGGTCGAGCGGATCGCAATGTCCGGGGCGATTTCGCGCCAGCCGCGTAGCCGCTCGAGCACCTTGGCTTCGTTGGCCGGGCGCTTCATCGCGCGCAGCACGTTCGGCGCCGCATGCTGGAACGGGATGTCGAGATAGGGGAGCACCAGCCCCTCCGCCATCAGCGGGATCACCTGGTCGACATGCGGGTAGGGATACACATAGTGCAGCCGCACCCAGGGCGCGATCTGGCCGAGTTCGCGGGCGAGATCGGTCATGTGCGGCACGACTTCGCGGCCCTTCCAGGCGCGCGGCTCCTTGCGGATGTCGATGCCATAGGCCGAGGTGTCCTGGCTGATGACCAGCAGTTCCTTGGTGCCGGCGGCGACCAGCTTCTCCGCCTCGCGCAGGATCGCATCGGGCCGGCGGCTGACCAGGTCGCCGCGCAGCGACGGGATGATGCAGAAGCTGCAGCGATGGTTGCAGCCTTCCGAGATCTTCAGATAGCTGTAATGGCGCGGCGTGAGCTTGAGCCCGCTGTCCGGCACCAGGTTGACGAAGGGCGAGGGCGGCATCGGCGCCGCGTCGTGCACCGCGCCGACGACTTCCTCATATTGATGCGCGCCAGTGACCGCGAGCACGTTGGGGAAGCGGGCGCGGATGACCTCGGCTTCCTTGCCCATGCAGCCGGTGACGATCACCCGGCCGTTCTCAGCGATCGCCTCGCCGATCGCCTCAAGCGACTCTTCCTTGGCGCTGTCGAGAAAGCCGCAGGTATTCACCAGCACGACGTCCGCGCCGGCATAGTCCGGCGACAGCGCATAGCCGTCCGAACGGAGCTTCGTGAGGATACGCTCGGAGTCGACCAGATTCTTGGGACAGCCGAGCGACACCATGCCCACCTTGGGGGCTTCGGGGAGTCGCGTTGCCATGATCGTTGGCGCACATAGGGCTTTTCGCGGAAATTGCCAGCCATCGGGCGTTTACGGATGGCTCGCCCGCACCTCGATCGGTAGGGGCGGCCCAGCAACCATTCGGGAGATATCGTCATGACCGCGACCACCGCAGAGCCTGTCCAACTGCCGACCCGCTCCGGACTTGTCATTGACGTCCGCACCGTGCGCCCTGACGACGAGGCGGGACTCACTCGTTTTTTCGATCACGTCTCGAACGAGGACCGGCGCTTCCGCTTCTTCACGGCCAGCCCGCATCTGCAGCCGCACCAGGCAGCGGCGCTGATCAACGTCGATCACCATCAGACCGAAAGCTATCTCGCCTTTACGGCCGAGGGCGAACTCGTCGCCTCGGCGATGCTGGCCTGCGATGCGACAATGGAAACGGCCGAGGTGGCGATCTCCATCCGCGCGGATCGTAAGGGCCAGGGGATCGGTTGGAGCCTCCTTCATTATCTGACCGGTGAGGCCAAGGCGCGCGGTGTTAAGCGACTTCAGTCGATCGAGAGCCGCGAGAACCACCTCGCCATCGAGCTCGAGCGCGAAATGGGCTTTGTTGCCCATGCGGTGGAAGGCGATCCCAGCGTCGTGCTGCTGGAAGTGCGCTTCTGATCTCGATCAGGCGGGTGCGCGAAACAGGAAGAACGCGCCCGCCGCGATCAGCGCGAAGCCGATTAGGTGATTGGTCGTGATCTTCTGTCCCAAGTACAGTACCGAGAAGCCGGCAAAGACGGTGAGCGTGATCACTTCCTGCATGCCCTTTAGCTGGGCGGCCGAATAGACGGCGCTGCCCAGGCGGTTGGCCGGCACCGCGAAGCAATATTCGACGAAGGCGATGCCCCAGCTGACGACGATGGCGAGCAGTAGCGGCGCCGACTTGTACTTCAGGTGGCCATACCAGGCGAAGGTCATGAACAGGTTGGAGACGAGCAGCAGCCCGATCGGCAACAGGCGATCCATCATCGGCACGGCTATCGCTCCTCAGCCGGCATAGGCGCCGCGGAGCCGATCCATGGATTCGCGGTGCGTCAGGTCCAAATGGAGCGGCGTGACGGTGACGAACCCCGCCTCGATTGCGTCCAAATCGGTGTCCGGCATCGGCTGGTGCTGCAGGCGGCCCATCGCCAGCCAGTAATAGGGGAAGCCACGCGGATCGACGCGCTTGTCGAGACCGACCCGCCCATAATCCCGCAGCCCCTGCGCCACCACTTTGATGCCTTGCACTGCATCTGCGTCGATGGGGGGGAAGTTGATGTTGACCAGCGTGCGCGCAGCCCAGTCCATGTCGAGCAGCGGCCGCAGCGCACGTTCGCCCCAGCTCTCCGCTGTGCCGAACGGCACCTCATCGCCCATCCCGCTGCGGGCGTACCGCTGGCTGAGCGCGACTGAGCGGATGCCCGCGAGCGCCCCCTCCATCGCCGCCGAAACGGTGCCGGAATAGCTGACGTCCTCCGCAAGGTTTCCGCCACGGTTCACGCCGGAAAGGATCAGGTCCGGCTTGGCATCCTTCATCACCTCCGCGAGCGCGAACATCACGCAATCAGTGGGCGTCCCCTTCACCGCATAACGATTGTCGCCATGGCGGCGGACGCGGAACGGCTCGGTAAGCGTGAGCGAGCGGCCTTTGCCCGACTGCTCCTCAGCCGGCGCGACGACGGTGATGTCATCGGAGATTGTGCGGGCAATCCGCTCCAGAACGCCGAGGCCGCGGGCGTGATAGCCATCGTCGTTGGTGAGGAGGATCCGCATCAGCCGCGCGGTTCGAGCATTGTGAGGCCCCCAAGATAGGGCTGTAGCACGGCCGGCACGGCGACCGCGCCATCCTCTTGCTGATAGTTTTCCAGTACGGCGACCAGCGTGCGCCCCACTGCCAGGCCGGAGCCGTTGAGCGTGTGGACGAAGCGCGTGCCTTTCTCACCTTCCGGGCGATAGCGGGCGTTCATGCGCCGTGCCTGGAAATCCCCGCAGGTGGAGCAGGACGAAATCTCGCGATACCGGTCCTGACCCGGCAGCCAAACTTCGAGATCGTAGGTGCGAGCCGCGGTGAAGCCCATGTCGCCGCTGCAAAGCTTCATGCGGCGGAAGGCGAGGCCCAGCTTGGTCAGCACATCCTCGGCACAGGCCGTCATCCGTTCATGCTCGGCTTCGGACTGGTCAGGCGTGGTGATTGACACCATTTCGACCTTCTCGAACTGGTGCTGCCGGATGAAACCGCGTGTGTCGCGGCCAGCCGCACCTGCTTCGGAACGGAAGCATGCGGTCAGCGCGGTGAGGCGCAGCGGCAGTTCCTCCTCGTCCAGGATTTTCTCGCGCACCGCGTTGGTCAGGCTCACCTCGGCCGTCGGGATCAGCCAGCGGCCGTCGGTGGTGCGGAACAGATCCTCCGCGAATTTCGGAAGCTGGCCGGTGCCGAATACGGCTTCGTCACGCACCAGCAGCGGCGGCACGCATTCCTCATAGCCATGCTCGCCCGTCAGCGTATCGAGCATGAACTGTCCGAGCGCACGGTGGAGGCGCGCCGCGTGGCCGCGCACGAAAGTAAAGCGGGCGCCCGAAATGGCGGCGCCGGTCTCAAAATCCAGGCCGATCGTGGAGCCGATCGCGTCGTGCTCCTTCACCGAGAAGGGGAAGCGGGGCGGGGTGCCGCGCTCGTGCACCAGCACATTGTCGTTCTCGTCAGCGCCCAGAGCGACATCGGGGTAGGGCAGGTTGGGGAGGGCGGCAAGCTGCCCTTCGAGCGCCTCGCCTAGGGTCTTTTCCTCCGCCTCTAGAGCGGGCAGCCGCTCCTTCAGTTGCGCCACTTCCGTCATCAGCGCAGCGGCGGCCGCTTCGTCCTTCTTCGCCTTGGCCGCACCTATCGCCTTCGACGCTTCATTACGACGCGCCTGCCCGTTCTGCAGCTCGGTGATCAGCGCGCGGCGTCGCTCGTCGAGCGCCATAAGCTCGGCCGCAAGCGGTGCCAACCCGCGCCGTTCGAGGCCCTGGTCGAAGGTTTCGGGATGTTCGCGGATGAAGCGGATGTCGTGCATGACGATTAGCCTATGGCGGCGGCCCCGCAGCCGCGCAACCCCGCGCGGGCCCGTCCGTTACTCTTGCATCAGACACAAAAGGAGAGCCCCATGGAAGTGCCGCACGATGCGATGGTTGTTGTTGCCGATGGGCGCAAGATGCTGATGCTTCGCAACCAGGGCGATGCCACCTATCCGAACCTGCAGGTGGTGAAGAAGGAAGTGCATGCAAACCCGAAAACCTCCGACCAGAAAACCGATTCCTCGGGGAGCGCAAGTTCGACCCAGTCGGGACAGGGTGCGCCGCCTGCCGCGCAGGGCGGATCGATGCACGCTCGGGGCGGTGGAGCCCAGTTCGCGCCTTCGCGCGGGACGATGGGGGAAACCGACTTCCACCAGCTGGAGGAAGATCGATTCGCTGCCGAAGTAGCAGAGATGCTGAAGGAGGCGGCGCTGCGCAACGACTTCGAAGCGCTCATCATCGTGGCGCCGCCGAAGACTCTGGGCGAGCTGCGCAAACATTATCATGGCTCGGTCAGCGATCGGCTTGCCGGGGAACTCGCCAAGGACTTGACCGACCACCCCGTGCCCGAGATCGAGGCGGCCCTTCAGGGGGCGTGATCCCCACGGTTGATTGCCTTCGCGGGAGCCAGTGCCAGGCAGACGCGGGCTCCCGCGTTTCCCAGTGAACATGTATTTTTTCGGGGCGCTACTACGCCTTCGTTCACCCTCTTCTTCGTATATTTCGCATGTGCTGCGCGATACGCTGTGGCTTCAGTTCAGGCCATGCTAATTTCCCCCATAGTACAGGGAATTGCCGTCGGTGGTTTGTAAGCATCCGCTTGTGAAGCGCTGATTGCGAAAGTATAGGGCCTGCGGGCAATGCGGTCTTCCGGCGGCTGGCCACCGGGTGACTGGTGTGGAGAGTGGGAATGGCAACTGTTTTGGGTCGTGCGGACGAACCGGGTGAGGGCGTTCCTCCTGCTGCGAATGACAGCGGATCGAGCTATCGTCCAAGCGACGACGAAGAGTTCATGAATCCCCGGCAGCAGGAATATTTCCGCGCCAAGCTGAACGCGTGGAAGGATGCCATCTATCGCGAGGCGGCCGGAACGCTGAACCAGCTTCAATCGGATTCGCTGCGCGAGGCGGACCTGACGGATCGCGCTTCGAGCGAGACGGACTGGTCCATCGAACTGCGCACGCGCGATCGCCAGCGCAAGCTGATAGCCAAGATCGATGCGGCGCTGCGTCGTATAGACGAAGGCGAATATGGCTATTGCGAAGTGACCGGCGAGCCGATCCCGCTCGCACGATTGGAAGCGCGGCCAACCGCAACCATGACCGTCGAGGCACAAGAACGCAACGAGCGCAACGAAAAGATCAGTCGGGAAGAGTGATGCCGCTACCCGTCCGGCGCCACGTAGAAGTACGAGGGCTGAATTGGGGTAATTCTTTTGTTAAGGATTGCTGGTCTACGCATCGTCGCGTGAGAATCTGCGTTTGAGAGTCTCGAATGGACCAGCAGTCGTATATCCCCGCAAGCACGCTTTCGGCCGATGATTTTGCCGGCAAACGGAGCGGTGCCCGCGACAGCCTGTTGCTGACGGCGCAGTTCCGCGTTGACGGCGAACATGTTGGGCAGGTGCGCGTCCGAAACCTCTCGGCCGGCGGGCTGATGGCGGAGTATCCGGGCCCGATCGGCCTGCGCGCACCCGTTGAGATCGAAGTGCGTGGCGTGGGCTGGGTTTCGGGCAAGATCGCCTGGGCTGCGGAAGGCCGTGTCGGCGTGGCGTTTGACATTGAAATCGATCCCAAGCTCGCCCGCAAGCCGGTGGGCGGTGGCGCCCAGACGCCGGAATATGTGAAGCCCATCCTCACGCGTCGTTGAACGCCCAACAGGTTCCCCGACATCGTTGGTGGGTCTCGCGCAAGCCTGTGCATCGCACGTTCGATGCGCTGTGCTAGTCAGGCAACTGCTCGCAGCTTCTTTCGCGCTTGGGCTGTTTGAAGGACCTGCCGCGCGAGCAACGCGCTCGCGCGACCGATCCTCTGGTAAATAAATTGTGGATAGCGCTATTAGCGCTGCATCTCTTCCTTGACGCGCAGTTTGGCTTTCTTCAATTGCGCTAGAAGCATTTGATCGGGGAGGGGGCGTTGCGACTCCGCGGCGATTCGCTTGTCCAGGTGCGAATGTTTGGCGTTAAGTGCCGAAATATGCGCATTGTGCATGGAAGCGTTCCTCCTTGGTACGTCTAGGGGGTGACAACTAGACCATGATTCGCTCCGGTTGTCGCGTGCAGAATCATCCCTCATCGACAGATCGGCGAAAACCCGCGATGGGTTGCGACGGGCGAGTGTTTCGTTCGCTAAGCGTTTCGGGGGGCAGGGATGGACGATAGCGAGATCCGGCGACGTCTGGAGGATTTGCGCACCGAGCATCGCGATCTGGATGCGAACATCGCCACATTGATCGAAGACGCCACCGGCGATCAGCTGCGGATCGCCCGGCTGAAGAAGCGTAAGTTGAAGCTGCGCGACGAGATTTCGCTGCTTGAGGATCAACTGATTCCCGACATCATCGCATGAGGCCCGCAGCGGGACGCGCGCACCGCGGATTTGGGCTTTTCGGACCATCGCCAGCTGTGGCACGGATCCTTCATGATTGCTGAGGGGCCATCCACCATTCGCCGCAAGCTGATCGACTCGCTCTATGTCGAAGCGATGGTGCTGGCCGATGAGACGCGCGGCTATTTCGATCACCTGGGCCGTGAAGAGCGCGAGACACTCTGCGCACTCGATCGCGTCGCCTTTTCGTGCGAGTCGCTGAAGATAACCACGCGGCTGATGCATATAATCGCATGGCTGCTGACCCAGCGTGCCGTCGACGCCGGCGAATTGAGCACGCACGATGCCTGCGCTCCGGGTCGTCGACTGGGCGTTGGTCCGGAAACCAACCCGGCCGTGATGCAGGGCCTGCCTGAGCAGGCGATTGCGCTGATCCAGGCTAGCCAGGATCTCTATCGTCGCGTTGCGCGGCTCGACAGCGCGGTTGATGTGCCGGCGGATCTGGCGAGCCCCGCCCGGCGGATGCTGGACCGGCTCGCCGGCGCTTTCTAGCTGCTGGCGAGCAGCCGCGCGCGGGCGGCTGCATATTCCTCCGCCAGGCGCTCGATCCGCACCGCTGCCGGCTCCACGGCATGGACGGCGCCAATGCCTTGGCCGGATCCCCAGATTTCCTTCCATGCCTTCGCGCCCGCGAAGTTCATCGCGCTGGGATCGCTTTCGGGAAGATTGTCCGGGTCGAGGCCGGCAGCCACGATGGACGCGCGCAGATAATTGCCGTGTACGCCGGTGAAGAGGTTGGAATAGACGATATCGTCGGCGCGGCCGTCTACGATCGCCTGCTTGTACGCGTCGACCGCATTGGCTTCTTTCGTCGCGATGAAGGGCGATCCGATATACGCCAGGTCCGAGCCCATCGCTTGTGCGGCGAGGATGGCTCCCCCGGTTGCGATGGCGCCGGAAAGGGCAATCGGCCCATCGAACCATGCGCGGACTTCCTGTACCAGCGCGAAGGGGCTCAGTCGACCAGCATGGCCGCCCGCTCCCGCGGCCACCAGGATCAGTCCGTCCGCTCCCTTTTCGACCGCCTTGTGGGCAAATTTATCGTCAATCACGTCGTGCAGAGTGATGCCACCCCAAGCATGGACCGCATCGTTCAATTCGGGGCGCGCGCCGAGCGACGTGATGACAATCGGCACCTTCCATTTCGCGCACGTCGTCAAGTCGTCCTCGAGCCGTGGGTTGGAACGGTGGACGATCTGGTTCACGGCGAATGGCGCAGAGGGACGATCGGGATGGTCGCGATCCCAGGAGGCGAGCGCTTCGGTTATCTGGTGCAGCCATTCGTCGAGTTGGCTCTGCGGCCGCGCGTTGAGCGCCGGGAAGGAGCCCACGATACCGGCGGTACATTGCGCGATCACCAGATCAGGGACTGAGATGATGAAGAGCGGCGATCCGATAACCGGAAGCCGCAGACGATCAAACAGCGCGGGAAGTGCCATGCGCAGAAGTGATACCGCAATGACGAAGTCTGTCTAGGTGGTGGTCACGGACGCTACGGAAAGCCTTCAAGTGCAAGCGAGCATCAAGCTACCTGGCCAGCGAATCGCGTCAGTCTTCGAGTCGGGTGAGGCTCATCGCGTAGCTTTTCGCCTTTTCGACATAAAGTGCCGCGCTGGATCGCAGCATGGCCTTTTGCGCGTCGTTCAAAGGACGCACAGCGCGGGCGGGGCTGCCGACGATCAGGAAACCGGCAGGGAACTCCTTTCCCTCCGTCACCAACGCTCCTGCGCCGATCAGGCAATCCGGCCCGATCACAGCCCGGTTGAGCACAATGGCGCCCATGCCGATCAGCACGCGGTCGCCGATCGTGCAGCCATGCAGCACGGCGTGATGTCCGACCGTCACATCCTCGCCGATCGTCAGCGGTGCACCAGGATCCGAATGAAGCATGGCGCCCTCCTGGATGTTGCTGCGCGCGCCGATCATGATGGGGGTATTGTCCGCACGCACGACAGCGCCGAACCATATGCTGGACAACGGGCCAAGCTGCACATCGGCGATCAGTTCGGCGCTGGGCGCAATCCAGGCGTCGGTTGCGACGTGCGGCGCGACTCCGTCCAGGCTGTAACGCGGCACGTTCGTCAGAAAACCGGTGCGCTGAAATCGCCAGGCAGCGGCATCTGCAGGCCCATGGCGAGTGCGAGGGCAACGGCGCCCATCAGCAGCGCCAGCGTCGAGGAGAGCGAGAAAAGACCCCAGCCGACCATGGTCACCATAGGGGAATCCTGCCGCTGTTCCCGGCGATTGCGCTGCATCGTCAGCAGCACGAAACCCGATGCCATGGCATAGACGAAGACAAAGAATTCAGCCACCTGCGACCACCCCGATCTTGCTCGCAATCAGGGCTAAACCGTTCAGGTCGCACCATCAATCCAGGGAAATTGCGGACTGCCGCGGTGCAGCGCGCTTTCGCCGCACCGCCCGGGAACTTTCGGAGGTTCAAAGCGTGACGCCCCTCTTCCAGATCGCGATTTCGCGTTCGCCATTGCGCTCGGAGGCGGTAGTCGCGCCCGACGCGATTTCGCCGATCTTTGCCAGTAGCGCGTCCGCCGCCGCGTCCATGCCCGCGGCCAGCACCTGCCCGGCGTCGAAGTCGATCCAGCCCGGCTTGCGTGCGGCAAGATCGCTATTCGACGCAATCTTGATCGTCGGCACCGGGAAGCCGAGCGGCGTACCGCGTCCGGTGGTAAACAGGATGACCGTCGCTCCGGCCGCTGCCAGCGCGGTGGAAGAAACCGCATCGTTGCCCGGCGCTTCCAGCAGCGTCAGTCCACGCCGCCGGATACGCTCTCCATAGTGCAGCACATCGGTGACGGTCGCGTGGCCCGCTTTCTGGACCGCGCCGAGCGATTTTTCCTCAAGCGTTGTGATCCCGCCCGCGATGTTGCCGGGCGACGGGTTTTCGGACACGGGTTCGCCGTGACGAGTGAAATACGCTTTGAAGCCGTTCACCAGTCCGACGATCGAATCGAAGATCTGGGCAGTTTCGGCGCGCGCCATGAGCAATTGTTCGGCGCCGAAGATCTCCGGGATCTCGGTCAGGATCGCAGCGCCGCCGGCTGCTGTGACCGCATCGCTCATCCGCCCAACGAGCGGGTTCGCGGTAAGGCCCGAGAAGCCGTCCGAGCCACCACATTTTACCCCGAGCACCAGATCGGCTAACGGGGTAGGGGTCCGCAGCGCCTGTTCCGCCTGCGCGATCAGCGCCTCGACGAGCGCCAGACCTTCTTCCACCTCGTCCCCCGCGGCCTGGGCCCCGATGGTGCGCAGGTTGGGCTGGGTGATGTCCGGTAGTAGTCGGGCCATCTGGTTGGATTCGCAGCCGAGCCCGACGAGCAGCACACCGCCGGCATTCGGATGGTTGGCCAATGCCGCGAGGATGGCGCGCGTGCCTTCAAGGTCGTCGCCCAGCTGCGAGCAGCCGAACGGATGCGCGAAGGCGTGGATGCCATCCACCCGTCCGGCGAACCGCTGTTGCGCCAGCGCTGCGATCTTCTCCGCCGTGCGCCCGACACAACCCACGGTGGGGAGGACCCAGATCTCGTTGCGGGTGCCGACCCGGCCGTCCGCGCGCCGATAGCCGAGAAATTCGCCTCGCCCTGCCCGAGGAGCGGGCGCTTCGAACGCGGGCCGATAGGTGTAGCTGCCGCTCGTTTCCAGCGCGGTCGCGACATTGTGGACATGGACATGCTCGCCCGGCGCGATCGGCTGGGTCGCGCGACCGATGGGGAAGCCAAACTTGTGGACAGGCGCGCCGGCGGCGATCGGGCGAACAGCGATCTTGTGCCCTTTGGGAACATCGGATGTCACGGTAACGCCCAGCGCGACTTCGCCTGCCTGCACGTCGCGAAGAGTGTTGGCGACGGCGTCGCGCGGATCGATCTGGAACAGGGCGATGGTCATAACGTCGTCGTACTGCGGCTCCCATGCGCGGTCCACCGCCGGATGTGCTGCTTTTTGCAGCGGGCGGTACTTCCCTGACGTAGGGCCCTCAGCTTGGAAGTCGCACGAACCCTCCGTATTAATTGGTAAGTCAGGTATTCAGCCCGCGCTGAAGTCGGCTAAGTATATTCCCTGAAGGGGCGAGCGCGGGAGTATCGGTTCCAGTTACGTTAACCCTGGGGCTGCAAACAGGCGGCTGAGATGGGAAGAGGGTCGTAGTGAACGCACCGCCAAAACGATCTGCGGTGATTGCAGTGCTGATGCGCAGCTTCCGCTGGACCATGCAGCTGGAACGCCGGCAGGCGGTGCACGCGGTTGCCCTTTGTTTTGCCATTGTAGCGGCGCTGGACATTATTACCGGACCGCGACTTTCGCCCAGCATGGGATATGTTTTCGTTGAGTGCCTTGCAGCGTGGACGTTGCGCGAGGCGGGCGGCATCGCTGTGGTTCTTCTCTGCATCACGGCCAATTCGCTGATCAACGGCTTCGGTGCGAACGCGTTTGCAGGGCGCGAAGAATATTCCGCTGCCGTCACCTTGTGGAACATGGGCACTCGCACGCTGACGGCGATCATGATCGTTCTGATGGTCGCCACGCTGCGCCATTCCATCGATCGCGAGCGCTGGATCGCTTCCACCGACCATCTGACGCAGTCCCTAAATCGTGGCGCATTTCGCAGCCGGGTTGAACGGGTCGCCAGGATGGCGCGCCGCCGTCGGGCGCAGCTCCTGCTCGTCTATATGGACCTCGACGGGTTCAAGGCGGTGAACGACAGGCACGGCCATTCGGCCGGTGATCTGGTCCTGCGCCGATTTGCCGACGAGGCGCGTGCGCGGATACGCGCCGGGGACTTGTTCGCACGAGTGGGTGGCGACGAGTTCTGCGCCTTTCTAGTCGTCGAGCGGGGGGTGGCGCCCGAACAGGTGGCCGAAAGCCTGCACGCTCGGCTCACCGAAGCGCTCCGCGCGACCGGATTCGATGTTACCTGCAGCATGGGTGCGGTGGTCGTCGCTGCGGCGGACACGATGGAAACCGACCGGCTGATCTCGCTTGCCGATCAGGCAATGCTGGAGGTGAAGCGCAGCGGCAAGGATGCAATTCGCATTGCCTTTTCCGACGCCCCGGAAGCGGAACAGCCACGCTCGAGGAGAGCCGCATGACGCTTCATTTCTTTTCGGCGGCATTCAGGCCCTATGATGAAGTGGCGCGGCAGCGCGCTGTCGACGCCCTTCCGTCGATCCCTGCCGACGACGCCGAGCTGCAATTCATCCTCGAAGAGGTTCGCGCGGTGCTGGGGACGCCGATGGCTATGCTGACGATCATCGATCATGAGGTGCAACACATGCCGATCGCGATCGGGGTGCAGCCCATGACAGTCAGTCGCGCGATGGCCTTCTGCCCGCATACCATGGCCGAACCGGACGGCGTGCTGTGCGTACCCGACCTGCGTGCCGACAGTCGCTTCAGCGCCAACCCCATGGTCTCCGGCCCGATGGGCATCCGCTATTATGCAGGCGCCAGCGTAATGAACGGCCTGGATCGCGTCGGTGCCTTGTGCGGGATCGACACACGGCCAGGCGGGCCGCTTTCGTCGGCGAAACGCAGCACGCTGACCCGACTTGCCCAAGCTGTCGCGGCGCATATTGGTGCGGCCTCGCGAAGGCTGGATTAGGCCTGTAACGAAATTGGTTGACACCGACCGTGCCACTTGACAAGTGGCCTGCTTATCAAGCCGATTCTTTCGGCCCTGAAATGTAACCGGTTACAAATGTAGAGGGGATGACCAGGGTGCTCAAGCTCAACTCGTTTCGAGGTCGTTTGGTTGCGGCCACCATGCTCGCAGGCGGTGCGATCGTTCCGGTTGCGGGTGCGCATGCGCAGGTAACCACCGGTAACATCCGCGGTGCGGTTGCCGGGCCGGATGGCACGCCGGCGGCAGGCGCGCAGGTGGCGGCGCGCAGCACTGGCACGAACCAGACCTATCGCGCGATTGCCGATGCGAATGGCAACTACGTCCTTACCGGCCTGCGCCCTGGTCAATATGAAGTGAGCGCGACGGTCGGCACGGAAACCACTCGCCAGATCGTGCAACTCGGCATCGGGCAGTCGGCCAGCCTCGATCTCGGTTTCGCCGCGGACATCGCGGCTGCGGCACCAGAGGGTGGGGCGGAAATCGTGGTGACCGGCGGACGTCTGAACGAAACTCGTACCAGCGAAGTCGCCACCAACGTCAGCCGCGAGCAGATCGAGCGTCTGCCGCAGACCGATCGTAACTTCCTGTCCTTCGCCGCGCTGGCGCCGGGCGTACGCTATGTCGACTCGGAAACCGATAAGGGTTTCCGTTCCGGCGCCTCCACCGCGAGCCAGGTGAACGTCTTCATCGACGGCGTGAGCCTGAAGAACAAGCTGCGGGAAGGCGGCGTCGCCGGCCAGCAGAACAGCCGCGGCAACCCGTTCGGCCAGCTGGCGGTGCAGGAATTCCGTGTTCTCACCCAGAACTACAAGGCCGAATATGAGCAGGCTGGATCGGCGATCATCACCTCGGTCACCAAGTCCGGTACCAACGAGTTCCATGGCGAAGCGTTTGGGCAGTACACTGATCGCGGCCTGACGCAGAAGAGCTTCATCGACGCGCGCGACGGCAACCGGAAGCCGTCGTTCGAGCGCAAGCAATATGGCGTGTCGCTGGGCGGCCCGATCATCAAGGATCGGTTGTTCTTCTTCGGCGCCTATGAAGGCAACGACCAGGATCGCGCCTTCAACGTGCGTAGCAACGGCACGGCGGAGCAGATCCAGGAATTCGAGCGCTTCTCCGGTCGGCGGATCACCGATTTCCAGGGCGCGTTCGTCAGCCCATTCCGCGGCGATTTCTATTTCGGCAAGCTCACCCTCACGCCGGACGATCGCCAGGTATTTGATCTGTCGTTCAGCCGTCGCGAAGAAACCGACATTCAGGGCTTCGGTGGCAACACCGCCTATGAATATGCTGAGAACAAGCGCAACAAGGTCGACACCTATCTGTTCAAGTGGACCTATAATGGCGACAAGTTCATCAACGAGTTCAATGCGAACTATTTGAATTACGAGTTCAATCCGACATCGCTCAATCCGAACCTGCCGAGCTTCGACTACAGTGGTGTGATCCTGTTTGGTGGTAAGGATTCTACGCGGCGCGAATTGCAGCAGGGTTACACGATCCGCGATGACTTCACCTACAGCGGCTTTGATGGCCATGTGATCAAGGTGGGCGCGCGCGTCGAGGTCACCGACATCCAGTTCGCCAACAACGCCTATATCCAGCCGCGTTACACCTTCCTGCGCGAGCCGAACAACAATTTGAACTTCTCCTTCCCGGCGGAAGCACGTCTCGGCCTGGGCAATGGGAACATTATCGCGTCGAACACGCAAATCGGTCTGTATGCACAGGACGACTGGGATGTCACCGATCGACTGCAGCTGAATCTGGGTGTGCGCTGGGATTACGAAACCAACGGCTTCAACAACGATTATGTTACGCCCCCTGCTGCGGCCGCAGCGCTGCGTTCGTTGCCGCGCACCAGCTATTTCGATCCCGAAAACTACATCACCGACGGCTCGGGCCGGTCTCCGTTCGCGGGCGCAATCGCGCCGCGTTTCGGCTTCTCCTGGGATATCACGGGCACCCGATCGACGGTGATCTTCGGTGGCGCGGGCCGCTATTATGATCGCAACAACTTCAACAACACCGTCGACGAACTGTCGCGCACGATCAATCCCGTGGGGGTCTTCCGCTTCTCGGCGGACGGCACGCCGCGCAACGGGCAGCCCACGACGGTATGGAACCCGTCTTATCTGACGCGTGACGGCCTGCTGGCCCTGCGCAACGCAAACCCGCAGGTCGCCCTGCCGGAACTGTTCGCTGTGAAGAACGACGCGAAGCCGCCGGTGAACGATCAGTTCAGCTTCGGCGTGCGCCAGCGCATCGGCGTGTTCGAAGCATCGCTGTCGGGTTCCTATCAGCGTGGCCGCAATGGCTATACGAACCTGTTTGCCACCCGTCGGAACGCAGGTCTGGGTCCGTGCTGCGACACCGCTTCGGCGATCGCCAACGGCTACTCGAACGTGATTATTGGCTATGACGGGCTTGATACCCGGTACAAGGCGCTCTTCTTCACGCTCGACAAGAACTACACGCGTACGTCTGGCTGGGGCATGAACATCGCCTACACGCTGGGCAAGGCCGAGCAGAACGGTGGGGACCTGTTCAGCCTAGATGCGATCACGCCGGATGCCTATGGGTGGCGGCCTTCGCGTGGCGACGAGCGGCACCGCGTCGTCTTCTCGGGCATGGTCGACTTGCCGTTGGGCTTCCAGTTTTCGACGCTCAGCACGTTCGGCAGCGGCGCGGCATATCAGGTGGTCGATAGCACTAACGGCCAATCCGCCGGGTTCAATCGGTTCACCGCGGCCTATCCCGAGAAGAATTGCATCAAGGGGGTTTTTGCCTTCTGCGAGGTCAACCTGACGCTCGCCAATCGCGTGAAGATCGCCCGCAGCCACGAGGTCGAACTGGCGGTCGATGTGCTCAACGCCTTCAACAACAAGAACTTCACCGGGTTCGACGAAGGCTTCAACAACCAGATCAATCCGGCAACGGGGCAGGTCATCGATCCGCTTCGCCCTGCCAATGGCACCACGGCGTCCGGCCTGCTCACGCTGCCGCGCCGGATCCAGTTCCGGGTCGGCTATCGCTTCTAACCGAACGGACATCGTCGGGCGTAAGAAAAGGGGAGCTTCGCGCTCCCCTTTTTTGCGTCCCGTCCCCGCTGCCCAGATTTTGCCACCATTCGTCGCCCAGCGCACTCTCTCCGGCGGCTATCCTTACCAAAATTCATTTCGGGTTCATGGCGCGATGGCTCTTTTCGCGGCCATGTTTGTTGCAACGCAGCGCCCAACAGAAGGTGAGGGGAGCAGAATGCCGTTTCTTGTAAGCCCGGCAAGGTTCCTGTTTCATTATGTCACGCAGCGCCCCTGGGCGTTCGCGCTGTTGGCGGCGCTTGTCGTCGGCGGCTCGGCGAGCGCTGTGGGTGTGCAGTACGCCATGAAACTGCTGATCGATGCCATGACCGTACATGCGCCTTCGCGGGGCGCGGTGTATGTCGCTCTGGCGGCATTCGTCGGATTGGTCGCACTGGAGAACGGCCTCGTACGCGGTGCGTCGATGCTGTTGTGCAACATTACCGTAGCCAGCGGCGTCCGCATCCGGCTCGACATGTTTCACTATCTTACTGGGCACCACATCAGCTTCTTCCAGAACCAGCGCGGCGGGTCGCTCGGGCATCGCGTGGGCGCGCTGACCGGCTCGTTTTCGGCGCTTACCCACCGCATTCTGATGGAGATCACGCCGCCGCTGATCGCCTTCGGCGGCGCGCTTCTGATCTTCGCTGCGATAGATTGGCGGATGGCCGCGGTGATCGCGCTCGTCTTCGTCGGCGCCAGCATTGGCCTGGTGCTGCTCGGCTTGAAAGGCGATCGCCATCATACCGCCTTTGCGCGTCGTGCCAGCGAGAGTGGTGGTGAGCTTGTCGATCTTGTTGGCAACATCGCCGCGATCAAGGCCTTCGGGGCCCGTCGTCGGGAAGCCGAGCGGCTCCGCGGCTTCTTCGAAGCCGAAGGCAGGGCGCAGCGGCGCGGTTGGATGTTTGTGGAGCGTATCCGCGCGCTGCACGATGTCGCGCTGGTGGTGCTGGTAGCAGGTTCGCTGGTGTGGGCGATCGAGCGCTGGGTTGCGGGTGGCATCACCGCCGGCGACGTGGTGGTCGTGAGCACCATGACCTTCCGGATGCTCAACGGTTCGCGCGATCTGGCGATGGCGCTGATCGATACCAGCCAGCAGTTCAGCTATTTGCGCGAGACGCTGGAGATCGTCGGCACCCCCCACAAGCTCACCGATGCGCCCGGTGCGGTGCCGCTCCGCGTCACCCAGGGCCGGTTGCGCATCGACGAGGTCGTGTTTGGTCACGATCCCGCACGCCCGGTGGTCCGCGGCGTGACCCTCGAAATTCCCGCCGGCCAGAAGATCGGCATTGTCGGCCCCTCGGGCGCGGGCAAGTCGACGATCCTGCAGCTTGTCCAGCGTCTCCACGATCCGCAGCAAGGCCGCATCTTGATCGACGGGCAGTCGATCGAGCGCGTGACCCAGGAAAGCTTGCACCAGGCAGTTGCCGTGGTGCCGCAGGAGGTGCTGCTGTTCCATCGCTCGATCCTGGAGAATATCCGGTTCGCGCGCCCCGATGCTTCCGATGCGGAAGTGCGCGAGGCAGCGGCGGCGGCACATTGCGCGCATTTCATCGCCGCATTGCCCCAGGGCTATGACACGGTGGTGGGCGAGCGCGGCACCAATCTGTCAGGGGGGCAGCGGCAGCGAATCGGCATCGCCCGTGCCTTCCTCAGCAAGGCACCGATCGTGCTGCTCGACGAAGCGACGTCTGCGCTCGATACCGGATCCGAGATCGAAGTGCAGCAGGCACTGGAAGCGCTGATGGCGGATCGCACCGTCTTGGCCGTCGCTCACCGACTATCGACGGTTGTGGGCCTCGACCGTGTGATCGTCGTCGAACAAGGCCGGGTGGTCGAAGATGGTCCGCCGCTGAAGTTGCTGCGGGCCGGTGGTGCTTTCCAGCGCCTATGGGCCTTGCAGGCCGAAGGGCTCGACGCGCCGCTGGATCGCATGACGGTGATGCCGCGCCTGATGGCGGGCACGGCACGCCGCGTACTGGGGCTGGGGAGCAGGCCGCCGCTTCGGGTACTCGAGCGGCAGGCTGCCAGCTGACCCATATCAAATTAGATCGGTGCCATAACTGTTATTGACGGAAACTAAATAGAATGCGATTTTCCCTTTGTACCGGCTTCCCACGAGAGGCTGGACAGGGGAGGTTGGCATGGCTGGCTTTACAGCGCGCATTCGGTTGCGCGGCACCTATTGCGTCGCTGCGATGGTGGCGGCAATGCTCGGCGGCAATCCTGCTGCCGTTTTCGCTCAATCGGCGTCTTCGCCTGCGCAGACAGCCGATGAGGCGAACCAGGAAATCGTCGTCACGGCGCGTCGGCGCGCCGAGAGCCTTCAGGATACGCCGGTGGCGATCACCGCGCTCAGCGCCGAGACGCTGCAGGACCGCCAGATCCAGCAAACCCAGGACCTGGAACGGATCACGCCCAGCTTGCAGTTCAAGCCGGCGGGCCAGCTTTCAGGCAACAGCGCCTCGTCAGTCGTATTCATCCGTGGTGTCGGCCAAGTGGATCCGACAGCGGCGGTAGACCCCGGCGTCGGCATCTATCTCGATGAAGTTTATCTGGGCCGTGCAGTGGGAGGCACCATCGATTTCGGCGACATCGATGGGGTTGAGGTGCTTCGTGGGCCCCAAGGTACGTTGTTCGGCCGGAACACCATCGGCGGCGCCATCCTTGTCCGGACAAAGCAGCCGGTGCTGGGCGAATGGAGCGGTCGTGCCCGCTTGCGCGCCGGTGAGTATAACCTGCGCGAAGGGTTCGCCGCGCTCAACATCCCGCTTGCAGATACGCTTGCGGCGCGGGTTTCGGGCGGCTTTCGGAAGCGCGACGGCTATGTGATCCGCAGCGTCGACGGTCTTGACCTGGGCAATGAGAATGGCTGGTCGGCCAACGGCGCGCTGAAATGGGAACCATCAAGCGATTTCGACCTGTTCCTCCGCGCCGATTATTCGAAGCGTGACGAAAACGGCGCACCGTTCGTCTTCGCCGGCGTGAACGAGCAGGCGCCTGTCGCCGCAATCGCCAGCGTCGGTGCGGGCTGCCCGGGCGCGACCATTCCCTTTGCGCCACTGACTGCGGGCGATCCGAGGTTTGGCGCGCCCAATGTGCCGATGCTGAACGACGTCCGCTGTGCCAACGATCTGCAGGCACGGGGCCCATTCGTGAATGGCGGCACCGCCCCGGTGATGAGTTCGTCGGAGGTTTGGGGTATTGGTGCGACCGCTAATATCCGGCTGACCGATGTGGCGGCGGTGAAGCTCATCTCTGCCTATCGTAACACGGAATCACGCGGCATTCGCGATGCAGACAATACGCCGCTGCTGCTGATCACTACCGACGTCGGTGCCCAATCCCACCAGTTCAGTCAGGAAGTGCAGTTGCAGCTCGATTGGGAAAGCGTCAGTGCCATTCTGGGCGGCTATTACTTCAATGAAGTGACCAACGAGCGTGCGACCGTACCGGTATCCTTCCCGCCTTCGCCGCCGGTGATCCGCTCGATCCTGGCGGGCGGCCCGGGCTCGCGTGACCTCCAGGTGTCACGATTGAAGACCGACTCGCTGGCCGGTTTCGGTGAAGTCAGCGTGAAACCGGTGGCCGGGCTCGAACTTACCGGAGGGCTGCGCTACACCACCGATCGCAAAACCTATCTGGGAACCGCGTTCAATCTGTTCCCGGCGACGCTGCCCGATCCCGATCCGCTGCCGACGTTAGCCATCCCGGAAGGCGGGCCGCTGTTTCTCTATCGCCGCCCGTTCGTCCAGACGTTCTCGGCGCTCACCGGATCGGCGAGCATCCAGTATCGCTGGAGCAATGCGATCAGCACCTATGCCTCCTATGCCCGCAGCTTCAAATCGGGTGGCTTCAACACACGCTATAACGCGGCGCCCGCCGGCAACGTGCCGGTGCCGTTCGACGAGGAGAGCGTCACCAGCTACGAAATCGGCGCCAAGACGAACATCGGCCGGCTGCGGCTGAATTTGGCCGCGTTCCAGGCCGAGTATGACGATATTCAGCTGATCTTCCGACAGGGCGTGGTGCCGCTGCTGTTCAACGCCGGCAAGGCACGGATCCGCGGCCTCGAGGCGGAAGCCAGCTGGCGCGCGCCCTGGGGCCTCATCCTCGACGCAGGGGCAAGTGTGCTCGACGACAAGATCAAGAGCATCACGCCCGTGCCGGGGGCGACCGCAACGGTAACGCCCAGCGATGACCTGCCGCTGACGCCGGATCTGCAGGCAAATATCGGCATCGCCTTTGATCTGAAGATGGCCAACGGCATGACACTGACACCGCGGTTCGACGGTAGCTACACGTCGAAGATCACCTTCATCACCGGCAGCATCCCGCTTATCGAAGAGGATGGCTATTTCATCGGCAATGCCTCCCTGACGCTCAAGCTATCCGATCGGTACGAGTTGAGCGGCGGCGTGAACAATCTGTTCGACGAACGCTATCTGATCCAAGGCAACGCCTCGCTTGCGACGCTCGGTTATGCCGAGCGGATGTATGCGCGGCCACGCAACTGGTATCTACAGGTGTCGGGCCGCTTCTGACCGCGCCTAGAGCGGATTTCGACCGCACTGAATCGGTGAGGGATTCCCAAGGAACGCGATTTCTGATTCAGAATGCATGCCGGTGAAGGAGTCCGGCATGGATGGGTCATGCTTTGTCGATGGATTTGCGGGTTCGTCTTCTGGCTGTGATTGACGGCGGGCTGAGCTGTCGGGCTGCAGCCGCCCGGTTTGGGGTTGCGCCGTCGACCGCGATCCGCTGGCACGCCCAGCGGCGGGAAACGGGCAATGTTGCCGCCAAGCCGCAAGGCGGAGACATGCGTTCGCGTCGGGTTGAGGAACGGGCAGCTGACATTCTCGCGCTGTGGGAGGCCCGCAAGGACATCTCGCTGGAAGAGCTTCGCCGAGCCTTAGCCAAGAAGGGTCTGGCAGTCTCCGTCGCAGGGCTGCATCGCTTTTTCGCGCGTCGAGGCATGACGCGCAAAAAAAGACTGGCCATGCTGTCGAGCAAGACCGGCCCGACATCCTGAAACAGCGCCGCGACTGGTTCGACGGCCAGGTCGATCTGGAACCGGAACACCTGGTCTTCATCGACGAGACCTGGACCGCCACCAACATGACCCGCAGCCATGGCCGCTGCGCCAGGGGTGAGCGGCTGCGGATGGGATATCCGCATGGCCATCGCAAAACCACCACGCTGGTTGCCGGCCTGCGCATGACCGGCATGGTCGCGCCGATGGTGCTCGACGGCCCGATCAACGGCGACTGGTTCGAAGCCTATGTGGCGCAGGTCCTTGTGCCCACACTGCGCCCCGGCGACATCGTCATCATGGACAATCTGTCGAGCCACAAGCGACCGGCGGTCCAGCATCGGATCGAGGCGGCAGGCGCAACGCTGCGCTTCCTCCCGCCCTACAGCCCTGACTTCAACCCGATCGAAAAGGCCTTTGCACGCCTCAAGGCCATGCTGCGAAAAGCCGGCGAGCGCACTGTCAGCGGCCTGTGGAACCGCATCGGCGCGCTCGTCGACATCTTCCAGCCCAGCGAATGCGCCAACTACTTCAGTTCCTGCGGATATGATCCAGATTGATCGGAAAACGCTCTAAAGCCCGGCCCTCAGCTGTTGCCGGAATCCTCGGCTTCGGCTGCAGGGTTTCGCCGCTCGATCCGGATGAGCATGTCGAGGAGCAGCGAACGCTCCGCAGGCTCCATGTCCGACAGCATGCGGTTTTCGTGCGTTGCGATCCGCTGCAACGCGTCTGCCATCACCGCCTTGCCAGCCGGCGTCAGCGTCAGTGTCAACGCGCGGCGATCGTTCGCATCGATGGCCCGTTCGATCCACTGGTTTTCGACCAGTTCGTTGATCAGCGCCACCATGTTCGCGCGCTTGATCCCCAGCGCGCGTCCGGTGGCACCCTGATTGATGCCGGGATTGGCTGCAATGATTGACAGCACAGCCAATGGGACCTGGCGCACGCCCGTACCTTCCATCGCCGACGTGAAATCCGCTGAGAAAGCAATCCATGCTCTACGAAGACGATAGCCAACCAGAGATTCCAGGGCGCCGAGATGCGGTTGTTCTGCAGACATATTTGGCTGCAAGCCACGTTTCCCGCGCGCCGTCAATCAGCAGAGCCTTCAAGACTCCAGCCAACCTCCGCTGAAGCCTGCCTGGATCAGTCCGCGGCGGATCGCGGGCACGGAACGCATGATGCGCCACACGAAATCATTGCGGTAATTTGCCGCCATCAGCAGGATCGGTCCCTGATCGATGCCGAGATAATCGTCATCCACCCAGCCGCGCACCGGGTCCACCTTGCCCTTCACCGGTTCGGGATCGGTGTATCGGAAGCTGGGATTGAATGAATCCAGAAAGCCATATTGCCCATAGAGGATGTCGCCATAGTCGCGTCGCATTCGCTCCGCGCAGGGGAGCACGATTTCGGGCGCGAAGGGCAGGCAGCCCAGTGCCGCCGTGGGCGCAAGGGTACCATCGTCGCGCTCGTCTGGCATGCCCAGCGGTCCGCGGGCCGAATAGGCGAAGAACTCCCGCGTCCCGCCCTTGAACGGCAGTTTGGTATGGCCTGGCCCGTCGCAGGCGGTGATGCCCCATAGATCAGCCGCATAGCCTTCCCACTGCAGCGGATTGGCTGTGCAATAGGCGCGCTGCGCGTAGGCGGCACGGCGGCTGTTCTCGAAGTAATCCATGCCGGCGGCTTGCATCGCGGCATCGCGAATGCCGCGAAAGTCGATCCAGACATGGCTGTACTGATGCCCGAACAAGGGAGCGAAGGCGAGATGGCGGGTAGAGCCTTCGCCGCGCCAGACCTGCTGGTAGGGCGCTGTCCAGGCTTCCCAGCTGTTCGGCGCCAGCGGGTGATTGGGGGCACCCAAGCCAAGGACATAGACGAACATGCCCTCATTATACCCTTCCCAGTTTCGCGCGATGAAGCCGCCGCCGGGATGCCAACCCATTGAAATCGCTCTGCGTCCGTCCTGGAACCAGGTCCAGTCGGCGCGGGCGTAGATTGCCTCGGCGAGGCGCCGTATCTCCGCCTCCCGGCTGTCGCCGCCATCGAAATACTGGCCGGCGAACAGCACGCCCATGAACAGGATCGTGCTGTCGACGCTGGAGAGCTCGACGTCGAGAAAGCGGTGACCCTGCTCCATGTCGAGAAAGTGGTAGAAAAAGCCCTTATAGCCCGCATTGCCGGTGGGTTCCGGTCCCTGTGGCGCTTCCCAAAGGAAGCGAAGCGTCGTCAGCGTCAGGTCGCTTGCTTCGGCGCGGGTGCACCAGCCTCGCTCTACTCCGACGGGATAGGCGGTTAGCGCGAAGCCAATCGACGCGATCGAGCAGAAGCTCTCCGAGGGCCAGCGATCCGGCACCAGTCCGTTTTTCCGGTTCACGCGCTCCCAGAAGAAGCGGAAGGTGCGCTCCTCCAAGTCGGCATACCAGTCGGGGAGTGCCGGGCCGGCGGGGGCGGCTCCACCTGCCCGGCCTAGTGTGCCCGCACAACCGGCCAGCGCCGTGCTGCCGAGGAACAGGGTCGAAGCCGATAGCAGGGCACGGCGGTTCAGCTGCAGCGGTTGCGGCTCCTCCCGAAAAAGCGGGGCGGCACGATCGGCGCCGCCCCGAGCGGGGGGAAACTGTTCATTTTGCGCCGCAGCGGTGCTCATGAAACCGGTTACATATTTTGCAGCACGAGAAGAAGCAGTTTTGAAGATCGGCATATCGAGACTCAGTTGTGAAGGCTTTGAGCGGTCGTGCCGCGAACGATGAGTTCGGGCGTCAGCAATGTCTGTTCGGCACCCTGCGCCTTGCCTTCGATCTGATCGACCAGCCGTGCAACGGCGCGCGCGCCTAGTTCGGCGATGCGGACCTGCACCGTGGTGAGGCCAAGATACCGGGCGAGGGGAACGTCGTCGAACCCGGCGACGGCGATCTGCTCCGGCACGGCGATCTGCGCACTGCGCAGCCCGTGCAGGCAGCCGAGCGCCATCATGTCGTTGGCGGCGAATACCGCGTCACACGCTATCTCGCCCGCAGCAATGCGCCGCGCGAGCGCTTCGCCGGCGCCTTCGTTGAAATCTCCAGGCAGGACCACCGGCGGCACATTCGGCAGCAGGCGGTGCATCGCCTGGCGATAGCCTTCGGCTCGTTCGCGTGCGTCGATGTTCCCGGTGGGGCCGGCCAGGTGCACGATCTGCCGGCAACCGGCTTCGACGAGGTGGCGCACCACGGCCTCCGCGCCGACGTGATTGTCGACGCGCAGCGATGCGCGGGCCTGCTTGGCTTGCAGGCAATTGATCAAAACCGCCGGTAGCCCGGGCGACAGCGCATCGGCCAAAAGATCGGGGGCGATATGCGGTGCCATCACCAGCAGCCCGTCGACGCGACCGCGCATCGCACGCAGCGCCTTCATCGCACGATCGCCTTCGTCGTGCATATTCGATAGCAGCAGCAGATACCCGCGTCGGCTTGCCTCACGGTCCATGCCGCGGACGCACTCGGAGAAGAACTCGCCGTGCAGATCGGGCAGCACCACGCCAATCGAATGCGCGCGCGCCAGGCTCAGGCTTCGGGCACCCGCGTGGGGCACATAGCCGAGTTCCTCGGCGGCGGCGAGGATGCGTTCGCGGGTGTCGCCGCGTACATTATTAAGGCCGTTCAGCGCGCGGGATACCGACGCCACCGAGACCTGGGCTCTCGCCGCTACGTCACGAATCGTGGCTTCGGCCATGCGAATGCTCTCCTTATATTTATCGCGGCGCGCAATGTTTCAGGCTAGATCGGCGATTGCAATCCCGGTCTTACGCAAGCTATGTAACCGGTTACGGCTTGCCGCTACAAGCCCGAATTGGCGATCACGGCGGCGTTTAGGCAGAGGGTTTCAGGCGAATGTTGGACGGCAGGATTTCACGGCGCGCGGCGCTGCTCGGCGCGGGTGCGATGGCCGCATGGATGCACAGCCCGGCAAAGGCCATGCTGATGGAGGCTGCGGCGTTGCCGGTGCCGGCATTCATCGATGCACTGGTCGCGAAGATGACGATCGCCGAAAAGGCCGGGCAGCTGACTATCATGCCCAGCGCGTGGGGCGGCAGCGCTGCCACGGCATTGAATCCGCCCACCAACGGGCCCAGCTTCGAAGCCCAGTTGGAAGAGGTGCGCCAGGGCCGGATCACCGGCGTGTTCAACGGCAATGGCGCCGAGATGGCCCGCCGCATGCAAGGCGCGGCGATGCAGTCGCGGCTGAAGATCCCGCTGATCTTCGCGGCCGACGTGATCCACGGCCACCGCACAATCTTCCCGATCCCACTGGGCGAAGTCGCCAGCTTCGAGCCTGATCTGGCGGAGCGCACCGCCCGCATGGCAGCGTTCGAGGCCGCCGCCTCGGGCATCGATTGGACTTTCGCGCCAATGGTCGACATCGCCCGCGATCAGCGCTGGGGCCGCGGTATGGAAGGCGCGGGCGAGGACGTGCTGCTCGGGGAGATGTTTGGCGCCGCTCGTGTTCGCGGTTTTCAGGGCAAGGACCTCACTTCAGCCGAAGCCGTGCTCGCCTGCGCGAAGCACTTCGCCGCCTATGGCGCTGCGGAGGCGGGCCTCGACTATAACACCGTCGATATCTCGGAACGCACGCTTCGCGAAGTATACTTGCCGCCGTTCAAGGCCGCGCTGAACGCGGGTGTGCTTTCCTTCATGGCTTCGTTCAACGAGATCGCAGGCATTCCTTCCACTGGCAACCCATGGCTGATGCGGACCTTGCTGCGCGAGCAATGGGGTTTCCAAGGCCTTGTCGTGTCCGATTACACGGGTGACATGGAACTGATCGATCATGGCTTCGCGGCCGATGCGCGCGACGCGGCCAAGATTGCCTTCCTTGCCGGTGTCGACATGAGCATGACGAGCGGCTTCTACCGCGATCACCTCCCCGATCTTGTTGCCAAGGGCGAAGTGGACGAAGCGCTGGTCGATGCCTCGGTTCGGCGGGTGCTGGCATTGAAGGCGAGGTTGGGCCTGTTCGATAATCCCTTCCGGCGCATCGATCGCAAGCGCGAGCAGGCGCGCACGCGCACGCGCACGGCAATCGATCTGGCGCGCGAGTCGGGGCGCAAGTCGATCGTGCTGCTCAAGAATGACGGCGATCTGCTTCCGCTACCCAGGGCCGGCAAGAAGATAGCGATCATCGGGCCGTTCGCGGCCGGCGCCCATGACCTGGTGGGTCCGTGGGTGGTCTATGGCGACGATACGCACGCTGTCGATCTGGCCAGCGGTGTGAAGGCGGCGGTGCAAGACTCGTCACTTGTCACCATCGTCGAAGGCTCTGGCGTAGAAACGGCGATCGGGGGCGGCATCGAAGCCGCCGTCGCGGCCGCCCGCGCGGCGGATGTCGTCCTGTTGGCGATCGGTGAGTCGCAGAACATGTCCGGGGAGGCGCAATCGCGCGCAGAGATCGTGCTGCCAGCACCGCAGCAGGCGCTCGCGGAGGCGGTTGCCGCGACCGGGAAGCCTGTAGTCGTGGTGCTGAAAAACGGCCGCGCGCTTGCGTTGGAGGGTGCAGTTCGCGACGCGCCTGCGATTCTAGTGACTTGGTTTCTGGGCAGCGAGACGGGCAACGCGATCGCGGATGTGCTGTTCGGTGCCTACAGCCCGTCGGGCCGCCTGCCGTGCAGCTTCCCGCGCTCGCCCGGTCAGCAGCCCTACCATTATGCGCACAAGCCTACCGGCCGGCCGAACCCTTCGGACGAGAAGCTCGAGCCGTACAAGGCGCATTATCGCGGCATCCCGAACTCGGCGCTGTTCCCGTTCGGCCACGGGCTCACCTATGGCCGGATCGACTATGCCGATCTGCAGGTGGCGCCGCAGATGGGATGGGACGGCGAACTGCTCGTAAGCGCGACGATCACCAATCGCGGCAGCCGCACTGCGGAGGAAGTCGTCCAGTTGTACATCCACGACGTCACCGCCAGCGTTACTCGGCCGGTGCGCGAATTGAAGGCGTTCCGGAAGCTGCGTCTCGAGGCCGGCAAGTCCGAGCGCGTGACCTTCCGCATCCGGCGCGAGCAGCTCCAGTTCATCGGCAGGGACAACGTGCCGGTGGCGGAGCCAGGGCGCTTCGATCTGTGGATCGCGCCTTCGGCGGAAGGAACGGGGCTGAAGGGCAGTTTCGAACTGCTGAAGGGGTGATCTCTACGGCGCCCCTGCCACGGGGCGCCGTTCTTCACGTTGCATCAAGCGGCAGGCGTGCTGAGTTTCCAATAGGTTGCATAGCGCTCATGCGCGATTCGATGATAGGGGATCAGGCGGACGGATCGCCCATCGGCCGCCGGAATGGTGAACTCCAGCGGGCGGGAAGTCGGCCGGATCTTTGCCATCAATGCGGCCGGCTCGCCCGTCAGCATCGGCACGGCAAAGGGCGTATCATTGTAGCTGCCATAACGACGTTCGTTGACGATGATGTCGGCACCAGGTGCGAGCCCGTCCTGGCCTAGCGCGCCCGCGAGAACCAGCGGGCCATAGGTGAAGGCGACGATATCCGGGGCGGCCGCCGCGCGCTCGACCCCGGTTTCCATCGTTAGGCGAAGTTCGACGCGGTCGCCGTCACGCCAAGTGCGCCGAAGGTCGATATAGCTGCCGGGGGCAATGGAGCGCATCGCCTGCTTCCCGTTCACCAGTACGGTTGCGGAACGGCTCCAACTGGGATGCCGCAGCTTAAGCGCTAGATCGACGGGTCGATTCACGCGCCAGCCCAGGAGCGTGTTCGGCGTCTCCGGGAAGCTGGTCTCCTGCGTCAGTACTGCGCCCTTTTCGCGCCAGCGCACCGCAGAGGGGATGAACAGGTTCACATAGAGTGACTGGTCATCGCGGAAGTAAATGGAATCGCGATATTTTACATGATTTTCCATTCCGGTGCCGGTGCAGCACCAGAAGGAGTCCTCGGGCGTATGATACAGCTTCATGTATCCGGGGCGGGCACCCTGGAAATAGGTGCACATCCCAGTGTCCGGATCCTGTGAGGCGAGGATGCCGTTATATAACGTACGTTCGTAATAGTCTGCGTATTCGGCGCGGGGCTCCTGCAGGAATAGCGCGCGCGTGAGCTTTAGCATGTTGTGCTGGCCGCAAGTTTCCGAGCCTTTGGCAGAGAAGACCCGCTTCTCGAAATCGGCCATGGCGAAGAAATGCTCGTTCTCGCCGTGCCCGCCGGTAGCGAACGAGCGAGTGTGCGCTACGGTTTTCCAGAAGAAGCGCGCAGCATCGTGGTAGCGTTCATCTCCTGTCGCTTCATAGACGCGCTGAAACCCCACCACTTTGGGGATCTGGGTATTGGCGTGCATGCCGTCGAGATGGTCGAGGCCCCGAGCCAGTGGTTGCAGCAAAGCCTTTTGCGAGAAGCGCTCCGCTAGAACCCGATACTCTTGTTTGCCGGTTATCGCGTAGAGATCGGCATAAATCTCGTTCATGCCGCCATACTCGGTTTCCAGCATGGCCTCGAACTCGGCGTCGGAAAGGGGCTTCGTCGCCACGACACCCCAGTCGGCGAGGCGCAACAATACAGTGCGCGACACCGCGCTGTCGGCCAATACTGCGCCGTCACGCAGACCTGCATAGACTTTGTGCAGCGTGTACCAGGGAACGCCGGTGATCTTCTCTCCGCGCAAGTGCGTGGCCAACAGTGCCGCGCCCTTCGGAAAAGCGCAAACCAGCCCGCTTTTCGCCGCGTCCTGACACGCGCTGAGTTCGTCCGCGATATAGTCGATCCGCTGCTTGTAGCGCACATCTGCCGTCGCTCGATACGCGAGGGCGCAGGCAGATAGATAATGGCCGAGCGTATGGCCGTGGCAGTTGATGTCCTCCCAGGTCGGCTCGGATTCCCATCCCCCATATACCGGCGCCTTAGGCTTGAGCCCCGCATTGACGCGGAAGTTGTGCAACATCCGATCCGGCTGCAGGCGCAGCAGATAGGCTTCTGTCGCGCGCTGCGCATGGAGGAACGGGCTTTCGGCAAGGTCGACATCGGTGAGATCGAAAGCTTGCAGCTTCGCTTGCGCACTTGGGGGCATGGCTTGGGGAGGCGATGCTTCCGATGCAGCAGGCAAGCTTGCCCAGGCTCCCGCCACGATAGCGCCGAAACCACTGCTGGAGAGGAAGGTGCGGCGTGAAGTATGTACGCCGCCCATGTGAACAGGCATTCCCAGACTCTCCTTCGATCATATTTACTCAGAGTAACAGATGCGGGCGCAAGGCCAAGCCTAATGATGGTGTCTGTTGCCACGCTTGGATCTTGAACGAGAATGCCGGAGGCGAAGCTGGTGCGAAGGGCGACGATTTGCCCTCCGGATTACGCCGGACAAGATGCTCGGTGAGGTAAACCGTTGTGCCGGTGACAAGCCGACGTATCGCTTCCCGCGGTAACACGAAAAACGGCGCCACCGCTGGTGCGGGGCGCCGTCTTCTTGTCGAGCCGCTTGGGCTAGGCCCTTGGGCCTTGCGTTTAGCGCTGGCTGACGGGCACGTAGTCGCGCTGCGTCGGGCCGGTGTAGAGCTGGCGCGGACGGCCGATCTTCTGCTCGGGATCCGAGATCATCTCGTTCCACTGCGCCACCCAGCCGACGGTGCGAGCCAGGGCGAACAGCGCGGTGAACATCGTCGTCGGGAAGCCAATCGCGGACAGGATCACGCCCGAATAGAAGTCGACGTTCGGGAACAGCTTCTTCTCGACGAAATAGTCGTCCTTCAGTGCCATTTCCTCGAGCTGGAGCGCCACTTCGAACACCGGGTCCGTCACGTTGAGCGCGGCGAACACTTCGCGCACCGTCTTCTGCATCACGGTCGCGCGCGGATCATAGTTCTTGTACACGCGGTGGCCGAAGCCCATCAGGCGGAACGGATCGTTCTTGTCCTTCGCGCGGGCGATGAACTCGGGGATACGCTCCGGACGGCCGATCTCGTGCAGCATGTTGAGCGCCGCTTCGTTGGCGCCGCCATGCGCCGGACCCCAGAGGCAGGCGATGCCGGCCGCGATGCACGCGAACGGATTGGCGCCCGACGAACCGGCGAGGCGCACGGTCGAGGTCGAGGCGTTCTGCTCGTGATCGGCGTGGAGGATGAAGATGCGGTCCAGCGCCTTCTCCACCACCGGGTTCACTTCATATTCCTCGGCCGGAACGCCGAAGGTCATGCGGAGGAAGTTGCCGGTGTAGCTCAGGTCGTTCTTCGGATAGAGGAACGGCTGGCCGACGCTGTACTTGTACGCCATGGCCGCGATCGTCGGCATCTTGGCGATCAGGCGGTGCGACGCGATCATGCGCTGCTGCGGATCGGTGATGTCGGTCGAATCGTGGTAGAATGCCGAAAGCGCGCCGACCACGCCACACATCACCGCCATCGGGTGCGCATCGCGACGGAAGCCTCGATAGAAGGTCGCCAGCTGCTCGTGCAGCATAGTGTGGCGGGTAATCGTATTCTCGAACTTCGAGAGCTCTGCCTGCGTCGGTAGTTCGCCGTTCAGCAGCAGGTACGAGACTTCCATGAAGCTCGAATTCTCGGCGAGCTGGCCGATCGGGTAGCCGCGGTGGAGCAGCACGCCCTCGTCGCCGTCGATGAAGGTCAGGCCCGACTCGCAGCTGGCGGTCGATGTGAAGCCAGGATCATAGGTAAAGGCGCCGGTCTGGGCATAAAGCTTGCGGATATCGACGACATCGGGGCCGGTGCTGCCCTTCAGGACGGGATATTCGACGTCTTTGCCTCCAACGTGCAGCTTGGCGGTATCGCTCATTTTGTCGTCCTTTCCTTCGACCCGTTTTCAGGCGGGCGTACGCATCTGATCTGCGATGCGGGCGAGGCTCTCCTCACGTCCCAGCAGCGCCAAGACATCAAAGATACCCGGCGAGGTTCGGCGTCCGGTTAACGCCGCACGCAATGGCTGCGCCAGGTTGCCGAGCTTCACGCCCGCTTCGTCAGCGACGGTGCGTACCGCCGCTTCGAGCGCCTCCGTATCCCACGTTGCCAATCCGTCAAGCGCGGTATGCAACCGAGCGAGCAGGAGACGCGCATCGCCCTCTAGCAGAGCTGCCGCTGCCTCGTCCATTTCCAGTGGGCGGGTGCGAAAGAGAAAGCCTGCGCCATCGGCCAGTTCAAGGAGATTGGCGGCCCGCGGCTTCAGTGCCGCCATGCTGCGACGCAGAAGGTCCATTTGCGCGTCGCTGATTTCGAACGTCAGGCGTCCGGCTACCAAATCTGCCAGCTTCGCATCATCCGACTGCCGAATGTAATGGCCATTTAGGTTCTCAAGTTTCTTGAGATCGAACCTGCTTGGTGATTTTCCGACACCAGCTAAATCAAACCATTCGATCGCCTGCTCGCGGCTGATGATCTCGTCGTCGCCATGGCCCCAGCCCAAGCGGAGCAGATAGTTAGACACCGCCTCGGGGAGCAGGCCGAGTTCGTCGCGATAGGCATCCACACCCAGCGCACCATGCCGCTTGGAGAGCTTGGCGCCATCCGCCCCGTGGATCAGCGGGATATGCGCATATTCCGGCTCGTTCCAGCCCATTGCGCGGTAGATGGGAAGTTGGCGAAACGCGTTGTTAAGATGATCGTCTCCGCGGATCACATGCGTCACGCCCATGTCGTTATCGTCGACGACCACAGCCAGCATATAGGTGGGCGTGCCGTCCGACCGAAGCAGAACGAGATCGTCGATCTCCGCATTCTGCACGGTCACTTCGCCCTGAACGTGATCGCGAATCGTCACGGCACCTTCGGTCGGCGCCTTGAGACGGACGACATGCGGCATCGCCGGATCGCCATCGGTGCGGTCGCGCCAAGGGGAGCGGATGCGCAGCGGCTTCTTGGCGGCTTCCGCTTCCGATCGCATCGCGGCGAGTTCGTCCTGCGTCAGGTAGCATCGATAGGCGGCACCGCGCGCGATCATCTCGTCCGCGACTTCGGCGTGCCGAGCGGCGCGGGCGAACTGATAGACTTCATCGCCGTCCCAATCCAGGCCGAGCCAGCGAAGCCCGTCGAGGATCGCCTCAATGGCCGGTTGGGTCGAGCGTGCGCGATCGGTGTCCTCGATACGCAGCAGGAACTTGCCGCCATGGTGACGGGCAAACAGCAGGTTGAACAGCGCGGTGCGCGCGCCGCCGATGTGCAGGAAGCCGGTGGGCGACGGTGCGAAGCGAGTTACGACGGGCTTGGCGCCGTTGGTATCTGTAGTTGCGCTCAAGCGCGGCTGCTCCCAGACTGTTGCATTGATGGCCAGTTCAGCCGCCGAGGCCCCTAGCACGGGGTTCCGCGCCCTTCAAATGGGAGTGGCGAACCGCTTCCCGAAAGGGCAGCGCGGCGTGGAGGCGTGGCTGGAGGCCGAACGCGGCCAGATCATTCTGTGGCTGCCGGTGGCGTTCGGGGCGGGGATCGCCGCCTGGTTCGCAATGCAGAGCCCCGCGCAGTGGATCGGGTTTATGTGCACGGCGCTTGCGATCGCCGCAGCGGGTATGATCGCGGCGGGCCGGGCGGGGCGCGTGTTGCTCGTCGCCGGGCTGGCATCGGCGCTTGGTTGCGGGATGGTGTGGTTGCGCGCCGAAGCGGTTTCCGCTCCGGTGCTCGCGCGACCGGTGGCGGTATCGTTCGACGCCACCGTTCGGCAGGCGGACGCCTTTGCCGCGCGAGGCGTGACGCGGCTTGTGCTTGAACCGATCGGCCGGGCAGACCTGCCGCCGCGCCTGCGGGTGAATGTCGATATGGCCGGCGTGCCGGAAGGGCTCGCGCCCGGCGCACGGGTAGCGCTGCGGGCGCGGCTGGTGCCGCCACCGCCGCCTTCCGTGCCCGGTACATATGACTTTCGCCGTGTCGCATGGTTCAACCAGATTGGCGCGACGGGAAAAGCGTTGGGCTCGGTGAAGATGCTGTCCAGCGAAGCATCCCGTGGACCCGGCCTTCGTGCCCGGCTGTCCGCGCACATCCAGTCGCGCTTGTCCGGGAGTGCGGGCGGTATCGCCACGGCGCTAGTAACAGGAGACGAAGGCGCAATCGACGAAGTCGACGGGGAGGCGATGCGGCGCGCGGGGCTGGCGCATCTTCTGTCGGTCAGCGGGCTGCACGTGACGGCTGTGACGGGCGCGACGATGCTGATCGTGCTCCGCGTGCTTGCCCTCAGCCCCTCCCTGGCCCTGCGCGTTCGGTTGCCGCTGGTGGCAGCGGGTGCTGCCGCTTTGGCGGCGATCGGCTATACCTGGCTGACCGGCGCACAGGTGCCCACGATCCGATCGTGCGTCGCCGCACTGCTCGTGCTTGCGGCGTTAAGTCTTGGCCGTGAGGCCGTAACGCTGCGGCTGGTCGCGGCCGGAGCCATGGTGGTGTTGGCGCTCTGGCCCGAGGCGCTGGCGGGCGCCAGCTTTCAGCTCAGCTTCGCTGCGGTCGCCGCGATTGTCGCGCTGCACGAAAATGTGAGAGTGCGGCGCTGGTGCGAGCGTCGTGAGGAGGGGCGTCTGCGGCGAACGGGCCGCAGCCTGGTCGCGCTGCTGCTCACCGGCTTTGTGGTGGAACTGGCGCTCATGCCGATCGGGCTGTTCCACTTCCACAAGGCAGGGCTGTACGGCGCGTTTGCCAACCTCGTCGCCATTCCGTTGACGACCTTTGTCGTGATGCCTTTGGAAGCGCTTGCGTTGCTTCTGGACTGCGTGGGGCTCGGCTGGCCGGCATGGTGGTTGGTGGGCCGGGCGCTCGCACTGCTGCTCGTGCTTGCCCATGTGGTGGCGAACGCGCCGGGATCGGTCGCGGCGCTGCCGGTGATGCCGGGCGCCGCGTTCGGACTGATCGTGTTTGGCGGACTGTGGATCGCTCTTTGGCGGACGCCAATGCGAGTGGCAGGCACGGTGCCATTGGTGGCGGGGCTTGCCTGGGCCACGCTTAGCCCGGTCCCCGATCTGCTGGTCACCGGCGACGGACGCCATCTCGCCATAAGAATGCCCGATGGCAGTTTTGCGTTGCTGCGCGACGGCGCGAAGGCATTCACCCGGACCGCGTTAAGCGAGATGGGGGGTGTGGAAGAAGGCGCGTTGACGCTTCTCGCCCAGCGCCCCGAGGCGCGGTGCAGCGCGGATCTGTGCGTGGCGGATATCGCGGCAGATGCGCGGCGTTGGCGCATCGCGGCAACCCGCAGTGGATATGCGATCGCTTGGGGCGAATTAGTTGCGACATGTGCGGCAAGCGATCTGGTGGTCAGCGAACGCCGCCTGCCGCGTGCTTGCCGTCCGCGCTGGCTGTTGCTCGACCGTACGGCGCTGAACGAAAGCGGCGGAGTGGCCATCGCCTTTGCCGGGCGGTCGATCCGCAGCGTCGAAACCGGCGCACGTCATCCCTGGCTTCATCCACGGACTGTGCAACCACCGTTCAAGGCGGTAGAGACGCATCCATGATGATCCGGATACTGGTGGCAGCAGCCGCACTTACCGTCGCACCTTCGGCGCCTGCGCAGCAAACCGACTGGGTAAAGGTCCGTGCCGAATGGAACCAGCCAATGGCGCCGTTCCGAATCCTGGGCAACGTCCACTATGTCGGCACTGCCGGAATCTCCGCCTATCTGCTTACCAGCCCACAGGGGCATATTCTGATCGACGGCGGCATGGCGGAAAGCGCTCCGCTGATTGCCGCCAATATCGAGAAGCTCGGCTTCAAGCTGGCCGACGTGAAGATTCTGCTGGTGAACCATGCGCATTGGGATCACGCGGGCGGTCTTGCGGAACTGAAGCGGCGCACCGGCGCACGCCTGCTTGCCAGCGCGGCCGAAGTGCCTGCTCTGGAGTCAGGCAGGTCGGATTATCGACCGGACATCAGCATATCGGCACCGGGCGTGAAGGTGGATGGCGTGCTCAAAGATGGCGAGGAGATCCGCCTCGGCACAAACACGCTGGTGACGCACCTGACGCCGGGGCACACCAAGGGTTGTACCAGCTTCAGCACGCAGATCCCTTCCGGTGGCGACAGCCTGACCGTGCTGTTCGCGTGCAGCCTGAGCGTGGCCGACCAGCCCCTAACGCCGGGGCATGGCTATGACGCGGCACCTGCTGACTTCCGCGCCACTTTTGCCAAGCTGCGCGCCACCCAGGCGGACGTGTTCCTCAGCTTTCATGCCCAGCAATTCGACCTCGCGCTCAAGCGTGCGAAGCAGGTTGCTGGCGACACCGAAGCCTTTGTCGACCCGGGCGAACTGCGTCGCCGCGTCGACGCCGCACAGGCCGCGTTCGACGCGGAGATGCAGCGGAAGACAAATAGGTAGTATCCAGGTCCCGTAATACGACCTGCGGTACACCATGGAACTCTGCCCGCGGAAGCCGAATGCATTGGAGACTCGTCTCCATTCATGCTGACGCCGAAAATGCGATCGGGCCCCGGCGTTTGCCGGAACGACGGGTTTGGCGATAAGGTCCGGTCAGGGCTGCTTAAGATACGTGACTGGTTTCTTATAGTGATCCGTTTGCAACGCCCTATTTGGCTGCCCGATGTTGTTCCTTGAAGATGGTCTGTACAATTGTGGCTCGCATACTGGATGCGACTTGATTGGCTTGCGCCGAGTACAGACCCTTTAGGTAACCGCGATCGAATGCGGTCATCTCGCTGGGCGAACTGGTGACGCCCTCATTGAACAGCGCTAGGATGGTGTCCTTGCCCGTCGCACGCTCCGGACGCACGCCAGCCAGCGTCCGCATCGCAAGGTAATCGCCTATTTGACGCACGGTTTTGCCGAACAAAGCGGATCTTTGGACCAACACGATAGATGCGATCACGTCTCGCCGGGTCGCGGACATGATGTTGGAAGCTGTGGTCCGTCTCAAGATGCCGCCTGCATCGATGGACTCTCCATCGGCGTTTTTGACTTCGATATTGCTCCAGGCGCGAACTGGGCCTCGCTCTTTCACGATCATATCGATCTGGGAAGGCGAGCGATTTCCGAAGACCCACCACCTACGGCGTATCAATCGGGCAATCTCTGCATCAACGCGATCGACGAAGAGGATGACGATGTTCGGCTTGCAACCGGGGCCGGCCAGTTTCAGTCCCGCCCGTTCGGCGCTCTGCGCAAGACGGTCGCCGATCTCTTCAAGAACAGGTCGATCGAGTCCGACACTTCCGAAGCAGACAGAATCCTGAAATCGATCTAAGGGATCCAGAAACGATACTTTAGGTGTTATCGCGCGGGCGAGTGACCGAACTTCGCTTTCTGTTGGCAGAGGAGCGCCCTTAACAATGATCGAATCGTTGGGAGGTACAGGGTCCCTCTGGGCGCCAGGAGCAGCCGTCACCAAAGGATGGCTTTGCTGCGCTTCGGCCACGCTGGACAGGAGTAGTCCTGATAACACGACCAACAAGGGCGCACGCATAGTTCCACGCTCCATTCGCTGTCAGCGGACGGCGCTCATCATAGCCTGTTGTTGTTCGAAGGAAACGAGCAAACCAACAGGCTGCCCTCAGCTTGCCGGGCAGCATGTATCGAAGAACTAGGCGGGCGCCTCGAAGGGGCGCCGCTCGCTATTAACATAAACGCGTTAGTAGCGTCGCAGCAATCCCGAGAGCCGCCCCTGCACGCGCACCTGATCGGGGCGATAGCGCTGCGGCGAATAGTCCCGATTAGCGGGATCGAGCCGGACCATCGTGCCTTCCTTGCGAAAATATTTGAGGGTCGCCTCGGCATCGTCGATCAGGGCGACGATGATCTCGCCATCCTTCGCGGTCTCGGTGCGACGGATCAGCGCATAATCACCGTCTAGGATCCCCGCTTCGACCATCGAGTCGCCGGCTACTTCGAGCGCATAATGTTCGCCGGTGCCAAGCAACGCAGCAGGCACGGGCAGCATCGTCGAGCCTTCCAGCGCTTCGATCGGGGTACCGGCGGCGATTCGGCCATGCAGCGGGATTTCGATCACGTCGTTCGCAGCGGCGGGTGGCACGGCGGGGGCGGCCGTCGGCTTCGCCGTCTTGGTGATCGGCTTGCGTTCGCCCCGTTCCGGCATACGCAGCACCTCGAGCGCGCGGGCACGGTTGGGCAGGCGCCGGATGAACTCGCGCTCTTCCAACGCGCTGATCAGGCGGTGCACGCCCGACTTCGACTTTAGATCAAGCGCCTCCTTCATCTCCTCGAACGAGGGCGACACGCCGGTTTCGGCAAGGCGGTCGGCAATGAAGCAGATCAGCTCGTGCTGCTTGCGCGTGAGCATCCAATCCTCCGGGTCTAGAACAGACTGCGAACGTTTATGCAATGTTCCGGCGGGCTGTCAAGCGATCTCGAGGATTTCTACTGTGTCACCGGCTTTTGCCATCGGTGCAAAGGGTTCGCGAACGATCAGGCAGGTGCTTCGGGCGAGGGTCCGCAGCATCGAGCTGTCCTGCACCGTGGAAGCGAACACTCGACCGTCGACCAGCGCCGCGCGGAGATAATCGGTGCGGGGGCCATTGGCAGGGAGTTGCTCCCCAAGTTCGGCGCGCTGCGTGCGCGGCAACGGATCGGTCGCCCCCGCCCATGCTGCGATCACGGGCCGTACGAAGAGCATGGTGGTGACGAATACCGACACGGGATTGCCAGGCAGGCCCAGCACCGTCATGGAACTGCGCCGTCCTGCCATCATCGGCTTGCCGGGCCGAAGCGCGATCCGCCAGAAGTCGATGGTGGCGCCTGCGGCTTCAAGCGCGGGGCGCACCAGATCATGATCGCCGACCGAGGCGCCGCCGCTGGTGACGAGCAGATCCGCCTCGACGGCACCGAACGCCGCCTGCAATGCGTCGAGACGATCCGGCAGGATGCCCAGATCGATCAGCTCCACGGGCAGATCGGCGATCTGCGCCGCCAGCATCGCCCGGTTGGATTCGGGAAGCTGCGCGGGACCGACTGGTGCGCCCGGCGGCACCAATTCGTCCCCGGTTGCCGCGATCGCCACGCGAACCGGGCGGTAAACGGGCAGCGTCGCATGGCCTGCGACGGCAGCGAGCGCCAGCCGCGCCGGAGTCAGCCGCTCACCCGGGGCAATCAGAATGTCCGCTTCCGCGAAATCCAGGCCGCGGCGGCGCACGTTGCGGCCCTTATGCGCGGGGCCTTCGCCGTCGAGGCGCAGCGTATCCCCCGCGCGGGCGGCTTCTTCCTGGACCAGAACCGTGTCCGCGCCATCGGGCAGGGCGGCTCCGGTGAAGATACGCACCGCAGTGGCTGGGGTAACGTTTCCCGGAAAGGCGGAGCCCGCTGCGCTCTCGCCTATGACCTGCCAGGGGCCGGGAAGATCCTCGAAGCGAATGGCATAGCCGTCCATCGCCGACAAATCGCTGTCCGGTTGGGTTCGTCGCGCGACGATTGGTGCCGCCACCCACCGTCCCGCCGCCTGCGCGAGCGGCACCATTTCGACGGGCGTTCGATCGGCAAGCGCGAGCAGTCGCGCCTGCGCTTCGGCAATGGGGAGCAGCGCCATGCCTACCGCTTGGCGGCACGGGAGGCAGGATGCAAGGGGCCTCAGTCGCTGGGGATGGTCGCGGCGAGGGTGCGCAGGTCCTGGTCGCGGAGCGGCATGCGGAAGTCTGCAAGGGTGCGACCGTGGCTGGTTCGCACCACGCGTGCCGGTCCGCCGCCGATATCGGGCAGAGCGATCCACAGCGAGGCGCCGGGGCTGAAGCCGTGCGCGGCTTCGAACTCCACCTGCCGCGCGGTGACGGCGTGCACCCGGCAGTTCCACCAACGCACGCCTTCTCGCACCCGGCCCGGCGCGTCGAGCCGCAGCGCGAGCCCGTCGCGCAGCAGCCCGCCGAGAAGCGGTCGCGGCCGGGCCGATTGTGGCGCATGTTGAAGCCCGCGCAACCAGGGGAACAGCGTCTGCCAGCCAAGTTCTTCGACAAAGGCGATGCCGGCGGCGCCGCCGCGCACCCAGCGCACTGTGCCATCCAGTGGGCGCAGCCCGTCAAAGGTTAGTCCCACCTTCTCCTCGACTTCCAGCCGAGCGGCTTCCACGCCGATACCGCCTTGCGAAATATTGTGCATGGCGAGTTGTTCGATCATGCCATTGCAGTGGACGCCAACGGTTTGTCGCAGCTCGATACGGGGCAGTCGTCGATCGCCGACCGTAGCGCGGGCAAGGTTACGCGCGACCAGCCCGAGGACGTCCAGAGGGGCCTCGAAGGCAATGCCGTTTTCGTCGCCATCGCACCACAGGCTGCGGCCGGATATCGGTTCCATGCCGTCGAGTAGCAGGCTGAGCGGTTGCTGTGCGGGCACCGGCGTGTCGCTGCGCAATCGTGCGCCGCACGGTCCGATCCAATGCAAGCCGCAGGCAAATGCCTGTCCGGCATGCTCGAGTTGCACTGAATCAAGGCGAGCGCCGGCTGCCGCGCCGCCGCCCCGCGGGGCTGGTAGATCGGCGATCAGGCTGAAAACCGTCGCGGACGTCTGCGCCAAATCCATCATATCTCCCCGTCCGTCGGCGCGCACCATGGCGGGGGAGGGCTAAAACAGGGTTAAACAGCCGGGTTGGAAAAACCCTAAGCGCGGAGGCCTACGCTGATCGCCGCCTGCACTTGCGGGGCTTCCGACGACACCACGGGATAGGCGCAATAATCGGCGGCGTAGAAAGCACTCGGTCGGTGATTGCCGGACCAGCCGATGCCGCCGAACGGCGCCGCCGAGGAGGCGCCGTTGGTAGGCTTGTTCCAGTTTACGATCCCTGCACGGATTCGTGCCCAGAATTGTTCGTACAAACCCGCATCGTCGCTGATCAGGCTGGCGGATAGGCCATAGCGCGTGTTATTCGCCGCCTCGATCGCGGCATCGAAGCTTGCCTCTCGAAATACTTGCAGCACGGGGCCGAAAAGTTCGGCGTCCACCGTCTCGCGCGCGTCCGTCATGTCGATCACACAGGGGGTGAGGAACGGCCGATCCGCGACGGGGCGCCTCAACGGGCGCAGCAGCCGTCCGCCGAGCGCCACCAGCTTCCCGACACTTTCGACCAACATGTCGGCCGCGTGATTGTCGATCACCGGTCCCATGAAAGGCTGGGGCACATCATGCGGCGCGCCGACGATGATCCGGCCGATCAGCGCATCCAGTTCGGCCATCAACGGATCGAATTGCGTCTCGTCGACGATCAGGCGGCGAGCAGCGGTACAGCGCTGGCCAGCCGAGGTGAAGGCGGACTGCACCACCAGCGCTGCCGCCGCAGTGAGATCTTTCGAGTCCCAAAGGAGGATGGGGTTGTTGCCTCCCATCTCTAGCGCGAGGATCTTTTCCGGGTGATCGGCGAACTGGCGGTTCAGCGCCAAGCCAGTCCCCGCGGAGCCGGTGAACAGCAGGCCGTCGATGCCGGGATGCCCCGCTAGCGCCTTGCCCACATCGGCGCCGCCGACGACCAGCCGGACGCAGGCTTCGGGGACCCCCGCCGCGAGATAGCAGTCGACCAGGAACGCCCCGGAGGCTGGCGTCTTTTCCGAGGGTTTGAACACCACAGCATTGCCGGCGAGCAGCGCGGGCACAATGTGGCCGTTCGGCAGGTGCGCGGGAAAATTATACGGCCCGAGCACCGCGAGCACGCCATGCGGCTTGTGGCGCAGCGCCAGCCGGCTGTGGGCGGGGGCGTCGAGCTGCCGCTGGCCGGTGCGCTCCGCATGGCTGGCGATCGAGATTTCGACCTTGCCGATCACCGTATCGACTTCGGTGCGGGCTTCCCACAGCGGCTTCCCGGTCTCGCGGGCGATTAGATCGGCAAAGGCTTCCGATCGCTCGCGGACCACCGCGGCGAAGCGGCGCAGCGCCGCCACCCGCTCCCCCAGCGGCCGCGCCGCCCAGAGCGGCCAGCCCGCTCGCGCAGCCGCGACTTCCGTGTCCGCATCGCCGACGGGACGGCGCCACAGCAGCGCACCGGTGGCGGGTTCGATCGAAACTAGTTCCTGCTCGGGCATGGCTCTTCTGATATCGTTGTGGGGCGCAAGAGATGGCCAGGCTTCTGCCTGAATCCGGTTCGTCAGGCCAGTGCCTGACCCATCGCGCGGATGGCCGCGACCTTGGCATGCAGCGGCCCCCAATCGTCGCGATCGGCAATCGCGGACCAGATCGACTCGACCTCGTCGATCAGCATCGATTGCGGCGCGCCCCGCCAATAAGGATTGGCTGACCGATCCTTCCGCGCCCGATACGTGGCGAGCAGGCCCCGCACGGGATCGAATTCGGGTCCATATCGATCCGGCAGCTGCCCGCCGAACACGTCGAAATAGAAGCTGTCGAGCGGTGCCCCGCTCTGCTGAAGCGCGCGTTCTACGGCGCCTGCGAGCGCGCGATCATTGGCCTCGTCGCGCGGCGCCAGCCCCATCCGCCAGAGGATCGCCTGGGCCTGCTCGCGATGAAACGCATCGGCAAAGCCCTCCAGCGCGTCGATCAGCGGCGCTTCCTCCGCAATCAGCCGCAGCGAAATGGCGAGCTGCATCGCATCCCAATAGATCGCCTCCGCCTGCCGCCCGAAGGCATAGAGGCCAGTCTGATCGAAATAGGCCGCGACGAAATGCGGAGCCCAGCTCGGCGTAAAGCGCCAGGGGCCATAATCGAAGCTCTCGCCGGTGACGTTGATATTGTCGCTGTTGAGGACGCCATGAACGAACCCCGCCCCCATGAACCGGCCCGCCATGCGGGCAGTGCGCGCCACCACTCCTGCCAGCAGCCGGGCCGGGGCATCCGGCCCGTCGCCTTCGCCGAAATATCGCTGCAGCACATAGGCGGTGAGCGTGCGCAGCCCCTCCAGATCCTGGAACGCCGCAAGCCGCTGGAACGCGCCGATGCGGATGTGGCCGTGGCTGAGGCGGACCAGCACCGAGGAGCGGGTGGGCGAGGGCTCGTCGCCACGGTGGAGCGCCTCCCCGGTTTCGATCAACGAGAAACTGCGCGAGGTTTCCACCCCCAGCGCCTCCAGCATTTCGGTCGCGAGGATCTCGCGTACGCCGCCCTTCAGCGTCAGCCTGCCATCGCCAAAGCGGCTATACGGTGTCTGCCCCGACCCCTTAGTGCCGAAGTCCATCAGCCGGCCGCGATCGTCGGTCATCTGCGCGAACAGAAAGCCGCGACCGTCGCCGATCTCGGGATTGTACACGCGGAACTGATGACCGTGATACCGGAGCGCCAGCGGCTGCGGCAGGCTGCCCGGCAGCGGTTCGAATCGGCCGAAATGGGCGATCCATTCGGCATCGCTCAAACCATCGAGACCGACCGACGCCGCGGCGCGATCGTTGCGGAAGCGGAGGATCGTCTGCGGGAAGCGCGCCGGGCGAACCGGATCGAAGAAGCCATCCCCAAGGCTGAGGATCGCCTGTTGCGGAGCGAAGGCCATGCGGCGATATGGGGGACGATGGGTGACCGGCGCAACTATTCCGACGGATATTGGTGGTCGAAAGACGGCCTGCGGCTGCATTATCGCGACTATCCGGGCCGGAAAGATCGCCCGCCCGTCCTGTGTTTCCCGGGGCTTACCCGCAATGCGCGCGACTTCGCCGATTTAGCCGCGCGGCTTTCCGGCGATTGGCGGGTGCTGTGCGTCGAGTTTCGCGGGCGCGGCGAAAGCGCCTATGCCAAGGATCCGATGAGCTATGCGCCGCTTATCTACCTGCAGGATGTCGAGGCGCTGCTGGCCGAGCTGAAGATCGAGAAGTTCGTCGCAATCGGCACGTCGCTCGGCGGCATCGTGACAATGCTTCTGGCGGCTACCGATCGGGGCAAGCTGGCGGGCGCGGTCCTGAACGACGTGGGGCCGGAGCTGAACCCGCAGGGGCTTGCGCGCATTCGGAGCTATGTCGGGAAAGCCGCATGGTATCCCACCTGGATGCACGCGGCCCGGGCTATGGCGGAGGCCAACGCCGATGTGTATCCCGACTACGGGATCGAGGAGTGGCTGGGAATGGCCAAGCGGCTGCACCGGGTGAGTAGCCAAGGCCGCATCGTGCTTGATTACGACATGAAGATCGCCGAGCCGTTCCGTGTGCCGGGCAACGAGGCGGGGCCGGATATGTGGCCGACGATCGACGCGCTTGCCGGCCGTCCGCTGCTGGTGGTGCGGGGCGCGCGATCGGACATCCTGCGCGCCGAAACCGCCGACAAGATGGTCGCGCGAGCGCCGGGCACCGAACTGGTGACGGTGGAGCAGGTGGGCCATGCGCCGACGCTCGACGAGCCGGAGGCGGTGGCGGGTATCGAGCGGCTGCTGGCGAAGGTGGCATAAGATACGCCGCAGGCCAGGGAGGCTTATCGCACATGCGTGGCTGGCGTTCTGCATTCCTAGCTGCGAAGGAACGGCGCGACGGAGCCGAATACGATCTTGGCGCCCCATCCTAACGGATGACGGCGCCGCAAACGCCCGCTAAACCCCGGCCCCCATGTCGATCCATATCCTTCATCTTCATTCCAGCTTCGCGATGGACGGCGGCGAACCGCGATCGGTGCAGCTGATGAACGCCTTTGGCGATCGTGCCCGGCACACCGTCGTCTCGGCGCTGCCCGATCAGCTCTCCGCACGGAATGCGATCGACAAGCATGTGAAATACGAGATCGCGCTCGACCCGCCGCCGCTCGTCGGCAAGCCTTCGGTCAAGCGCTATGAGGCGATCGCGCGGTTCATGCGGCGCTTCGATCTGGTGCTGACCCATGGCTGGGGCGCGATCGACGGGGTGATGGCCGCGCGGGTGTTCGGCAAGGGACTGCCGCCGATCGTGCATCACGAGGATGAGCTCGACGGTGGAGACACCGGCAAGCAGAGCACGATGCGCAACATGTATCGACGCCTCGCACTGCCGGCGGCGAATGCGCTGATCGTGCCTTCGGCGCGGATCGAGCAGGTGGCGTTGCAGTTCTGGAAGCAGCCGGCCGAGCGGATTGTGCGGATTCCGCGCGGCGTGCCGGTAGCGCGCTATGCGCAGGCACCAGAGCCGTCGCTGCTGCCGATGCTGAGTAAGCGGCGCAAGGGGGAGATATTCATCGCGTGTATCTCTGGGCTCCAGCCGGTCGAGGATCTGCCGCTGCTCGTCCGTGCTGTGGGCGGCATGACATCGCGCTTCCGGCTGGTGATCATGGGTGAGGGGCCGGAGCGCCAGGCGATCCTTGACCAGGCCGAGGCGATGGCGGTGGAGGACCAGGTATTCTTGCCAGGCGTGCTGCCCGATCCGCACCGCTATCTGGGGTTGTTCGACCTGTTCGCGCTCTCGGCCAAGGCCGCAGAGGCGCCGGTATCGGTGTTGCAGGCGATGGCCGCAGGACTGACGGTGGTGGCACCCAGGCTAGGGGATATCCCTGCGATGGTATCCGAGCCAAACCAGCGATATTTGCTACCGGATCGCGGCGAAGTGACGCTGCGCGACCGCCTGGATCCCCTTGCGCAGCACCCGGAAGAGCGCAGGCGGGTCGGCGAGGCGAACCGATTGCGCGTTGCGGCGTTGTTCGATGCGGAAGCGATGGTCGAGGCCCATGCCCGGCTCTATGGGCAGGCGATGGGCCGGCCGGGCGTGCTGGGCTGAGATAGGTCCGCGCTATTTGTTACTCGCTTGTTGCGGCCGTTCCGGCTAGCGTCGTGCGGCAATTTTTGTGGAGGCAATGTGTTCAAGGGTCTTTCGCCCATCAACTACAACGGTCGCGAGGTCTGGCCGCTGGTAGAAGGTGGGAAGGGCGTCGCCGCGACCAACCATGCGAGTGCAGGGGCCTGGGCGGCAGCCGGCGGCATCGGCACGGTAAGTGCGGTCAACGCCGACAGCTACGACGCGGATGGCAAGATCATCCCGCAGATCTACCGTGCCCTCACGCGCCGCGAGCGCCATGAAGAACTGATCCAATACGCCATCGAAGGCGCCGTGCAGCAGGTGAAGCGCGCGTTCGACATTGCCGGCGGCAAGGGGGCCATCAACATCAACGTCCTCTGGGAAATGGGCGGCGCGCAGCGCGTCCTCCAGGGCGTGCTGGAGCGGACCAAGGGCATGGTGGCGGGCGTCACCTGCGGCGCGGGCATGCCCTACAAGCTCAGCGAGATCGCGGCGCACCATGAGGTGAGCTACCTGCCGATCGTCAGCTCCGGCCGCGCCTTCCGCGCGCTGTGGAAGCGGGCCTATTCGAAGGCGCAGGAATGGCTGGCGGCGGTGGTTTACGAGGACCCGTGGCTCGCCGGCGGCCATAACGGCCTGTCCAACGCCGAGGACCCGCGCGCGCCGCAGGACCCCTATCCGCGCGTCAAAGCACTGCGTGAGGTAATGCGCGAGGGCGGCCTGCCGGACAGCGTGCCGATCGTGATGGCTGGGGGCGTGTGGTATCTGCGCGATTGGAACGACTGGATCGACAATCCAGAGTTGGGGGCCATTGCCTTCCAGTTCGGCACCCGTCCGCTGCTCACCAAGGAAAGCCCGATCCCTGAGGGGTGGAAGGCCAAGCTGATGGAGATCGAGGAAGGCGATGTGCTGCTGCACCGCTTCTCGCCCACAGGCTTCTACTCGAGTGCGGTGCGCAATCCGTTCCTGCGCCACCTCGAAGCGCGTTCGGAGCGCCAGATCCCGTATTCGACCGAAGCGGCAGGCGACCATACCTTCCAGCTCGACGTGGGCGTGAAGGGCAAGAATTTCTGGGTTACGCGAAACGACCTTCTGCGTGCACGCGAATGGTATGCCCTGGGCTTCACCAGTGCGCTCAAGACGCCGGACAACACGCTAGTATTCGTGACCAGCGAGGACCAGCAGATCATCCGCAAGGACCAGGCCGACTGCATGGGCTGCCTAAGCCAGTGCCAGTTCTCGTCCTGGGCGGATAGCGAGACCAACTCGACCGGCCGACTGGCCGATCCGCGCAGCTTCTGCATCCAGAAGACCCTGCAGGACATCGCCCATGGCGGCGATACCGATCAGAACCTGATGTTTGCCGGCCATGCCGCGTACAACTTCAAGCGCGATCCCTTCTATTCAAACGGGTTCGTGCCGACGGTGAAGCAACTGGTGGACCGGATCTTGACCGGGGATTGAATCCGCACTTTCAAGCCCCTTCTCCTTGGAGGAGGGGTTTGAGGGCGAAGGAATTCCAGAACAGCGGTTGATCTGTGTGAGACTCAGCTCCGTCCCAACCTCTACCCTGAAGGGGAGGGGCTTAGATGGGTGTTACAGCCACCCCTCAAACACCTGATCCGGCGGGCGATGCCCGTCCGCCCAGCTGCGGATATTGGCGATGACCTTCATACCCATCGCCTCGCGCGCCTCGAAAGTCGCTGAGCCGAGGTGCGGCAGCAGCACGACATTTTCGAGCCCCATTAGCCGCGGATCGACGTTCGGCTCGTCGACATAGACGTCGAGCCCGGCACCTGCGATGCGGCGTTCCTGTAGCGCTGCTACCAGCGCGTTCGGATCGACGATCTCGCCGCGCGCGGTGTTGACCAGCCAAGCGTTGGGCCCGAGCAGATCGAGCCGCCGAGCGTCGATCAGGCCGCTGGTGGTGGCCGTGTGCGGCGTGTGAATCGTCAGGATGTCGATCGCTTCCAGCATCGCGTCGAGATCGTCGTGATAGGTTGCGCCGAGCTGGTGCTCCAGCACCTCATGCACGCGATGCCGCCCATGATAATGGATCTGCAGCCCAAACGCCCGCGCGCGCTGCGCCACCGCCTGGCCGATACGGCCCATACCGAGGATGCCTAGCCTGCGCCCCCCGATCCGGTGGCCGCGCATACTGGTGGGGCTCCAGCCGCGCCACGCGCCCGAGCGGACCAGCTTGTCGCCTTCCACCAGTCGGCGCGGCACGGCGAGGATCAGCGCCATCGCCATGTCGGCGGTATCGTCGGTCAGCACGCCGGGGGTGTTGGTAACGACGATGCCGCGGGCGCGAGCGGCCTTGAGGTCGATATGGCCGACGCCGGCGCCGTAATTGGCGATCAGCCGCAACCGATTGGGCGCGGCGGCTATCAGATCCGTTGTAATGCGGTCGGTGACGGTCGGCACCAGCACGTCGGCATCGGCCATGGCGGCGGAGAGAGCCGCGGCGTCCATCGCGCGATCGTCGGGATTCGGTACCGAGTCGAACAGCTCGCCCATTCGCGCTTCGCTGGCGTGCGGCAGCGCGCGCGTTAAAATCACCCGGGGGCGGGACGGTCGCTTTGGATCGGCCATGGCAATGGCTTGGCGAGTGCGTTCGATGCAGTCAACGGTTGAAGCGCTTGCGCCGCTGGTCGATAGACGGGGCCATGCAGCATCGATGCTTCTCGATTGGACTTTTGACTCTGGCGGTCCTGGCGTTCGCCGCTCCTGCGCATGCGGAGCGCAAGCCGCCTTATTATGCCTCGCTGAAGGCCAGCAAGGCGCGGATGCGTAGCGGGCCGGGGCGCAACTATCCGACCAGTTGGTTCTATCAGCGCCGCGGCCTGCCGCTGAAGGTGGTCGCCAGTTACGGCGCATGGCTGAAGGTGCGCGATCCGGATGGCGCGGAAGGCTGGATGCAGGCAAACCTGCTCGAGGACAAACGCACGGGAATCGTGCGCGGCGGCGTGGCCGAACTGCGACGCACCCCCGCGGGCGATTCGCACATCAGCTGGCGCGCGGCCCCGGGAGTGGTGGGGCGGATCAGCGCGTGCAACGCCGGCTGGTGCTGGTTCGACGTCGCGGGCCGCGCAGGCTATGTCGAGCAGGCGCGTCTTTGGGGGACCGATCCGGGGGAGGCGGTGCGGTAGACGGGCGCCGCGATCAGGCGGCGTCGTTCCTGCGGGGCCAAAGCCAAATCGCAGCGAGGGCGGCGCCGAATAAGGCGATCGCCATATCCTTTTGCGGATCCCAAGCATCGCCCTGCTGGCCGTTATACTCATCGGCCATGTCTGGGGCGATGAGGATCGTCAGCAGCCATTCGAAGATCTCGTAAAAGGCACTCATTGCACCGACGAACAGGAATGCGGTCCACACGCCCGCACGCCGCCCCATGCTGGCGTGGCGGTGCATCGCCTGTGCAACAGGTGCCACCCACAGCAGGCCGAACGCCAGATGCACGAACCGGTCATAGCCGTTGCGCACAAGCCCGAGCGTGCCGCCGATGCTGTGCCCAGTAAGAGCGACCGCCCAGGCGTCATAGGGGACGTTCGAATAGGTGTAGCGGCCACCCAGCGTGTGGAGCAGCCAGAAGAGGAGCAAGCCGACGATAGCGGCATCCGATAAGGGCCAGCGCCGCAGCAGAGGCGGGGCCGCCAAAAGCAGCAGCACGGTCGGCAGGTGCTGCAGCGGCGCGATTTCCGGGTAGGGCTGGCGGATGTTCGCAAAGACGACGGCGAGGCCGAGGAGCAGGAGCGACGCCAGCTGCGGTCGCGGAAGCCCGCGCCAGGCAGAGCCGTAGGAAGACATGGGAGAGGGATGACTTCTTTCCTCCCGCATGTCGAGCAGCGCTCGCTCGCGCAACTCGTCAGTCCATGAGTTCCACCGCCACGGCTGTCGCTTCGCCTCCGCCGATGCACAGCGATGCCAGGCCGCGCTTCTGGCCCTTGCGTTCCAGCGCCGATAGCAGCGTCGCCAGCACTCGCGCACCGCTCGCGCCGATAGGATGGCCTAGCGCGCATGCACCGCCATGAATGTTTACCACGTCATGGCTGAGGCCCAGGTCCTGCATCGCGATCATCGTCACGCAGGCAAAGGCTTCGTTAACCTCGAAAAGATCTACATCGCCCGTTTGCCAGCCAGCTTTCTCCAGCGCCTTGCGCATGGCGAAGACTGGTGCGGTAGTGAAGCGCGCCGGCGCGTGTGCGTGGGCGGCATGAGAGACGATCCGCGCGATCGGCGTCAGACCCAACTTTTCCGCGACCGATGCGCGGGCCAGCACCAGCGCCGCTGCCCCGTCCGAGATCGACGAGGCATTGGCGGCGGTGATCGTGCCGTCCTTGGCGAAAGCCGGCTTGAGCGTCGGGATCTTCGCCGGATCGGCTTTCCCAGGCTGCTCGTCAAGCGCCACGGTCACGACGCCCTTACGGCCCTGCAAATCGACGGGGACGATCTCCCGGTCGAACGCTCCGCTGGTCTGTGCCGCCTTGGCACGCTCGAGGCTCGCGATGGCGAAGGCGTCCTGCGCATCGCGGGTGAACTGATATTCGCCGGCGGTTTCCTCCGCGAAGCTGCCCATCAGCCGGCCGGGCTCATAGGCATCTTCCAGCCCGTCCAGGAACATATGGTCCTTCAGCACGTCGTGGCCGATGCGCGCGCCATTGCGGTGACGCATCGACAGATAGGGCGCGTTGGTCATGCTCTCCATGCCCCCGGCGACCAGTAGACCGGCCGAGCCGGCGGCAAGCGCCTCGGCCGCCATGATCGTCGCCTGCATGCCCGATCCGCACATCTTGTTGATCGTTGTCGCTTCGATGTGCAGCGGCAGGCCGGCCTTCAGTGCGGCCTGCCGGGCCGGAGCCTGGCCTAGTCCGGCGGGAAGCACGCAGCCCATATAGATGCGCTCGACGGCCTCGCCGTGTAGCCCGGCGCGCTCGACAGCGGCGCCCACCGCCGTGGCGCCGAGGTCGGTAGCGCTAGCATCGGCGAGACATCCCTGAAAACTGCCCATCGGCGTGCGGGCATAGGAAAGGATCACGATCGGATCGGCGGACATACAGGCTCCTCTCAACGGTTGGCGCCGATCTAGGCGGGCGGGCTACGGTTTGCAAAAGCGATCGCGCTCCCGCAGGAAGGCGCGGTGCATGAACCCCGTCGATCTTCCGATAAACCGCGCCGCGATTTGCGGCTGACTCGCGGCACGCTCGGGCGGTTCCGGCACTGGGAGCTCTCCAATATGCAAGCGGCAGGCGCATGAGCGCGATCGCGGCGTGGGGGTGGCCCGTCCTGCTCGGCGTTTTGGGAGCGGTGTTCGGCAGCTTCATTGCCGTGGTCGCAATCCGCTGGCCCGCAGGACGCCGCGCCACGCGGGGGCGATCGGCCTGCGACAGCTGCGCCCGATCGTTGACAGCAGCGGAGCTGATACCGGTGCTGAGTTTCCTCGTGCAGCGAGGCAAATGTCGCCACTGCCAGGCGACGATCCCGCCGAGCCATGTGGTGACGGAGATCGCCGGGTTGGCGATCGGCGTGATTGCCGGCCTCGCCGTGCCGGGGCTGCAGGGGGCCGCCGGTGCACTGTTCGGCTGGCTGCTGCTGGCGCTTGCCGCCCTCGATCTGGCAGCGTTCTGGCTGCCGAACGCGCTCAATGCCGCGCTGGCCGTGGCGGGGCTCGCTACCGGCGCGTTCGCGCTGGGCCCGCCACTGGCGGATCGCGTAATCGGCGGGGCAGGTGGCTTCGCCGTGCTATGGCTGGTGGCGCGCGGATATAAGGCGGCTCGAGGGCGACAGGGACTAGGCGGCGGAGATCCCAAGCTGTTCGCTGCAATCGGCTGTTGGCTTGGATGGCAGGACCTACCGTTGGTGCTGCTGGCGGCGAGCCTGATCGGGCTGGCAGCAGTGCTGGGCATGATGTGCGCCGGCAGGCGGGTGCGGGCGACGGATCGCCTGCCGTTCGGGGTGATGCTCGCCGCCGGTGCGTGGACGGTGTGGCTGGCGCCGCATCTTGTTCCGCCATCACCGCTGCCGGGCAGTACGATGATATTAGCGAGGGTACCTGACGCGCATTGAACCGCAGCGGCAAACGGCCCAAAAAAAAGGCCGCCCCAAAGGGCAGCCTATGAAAGTCTTAGGAGAGGATGCCTGAAAGGCCCGATCTTTCTGCACCTTACGAGGGTCTGCTGCAAGTGCGAAGTGTTACCGGTATCATTGCAAAATTTGCAACCTGTTAGCGTTGTCACTTGCGAAAAACGAAACCGCACATGAGGGATCTGCGTGACAACATTGAAATTAAACAATTTTTTGCCGTATCGGATGTCCATCGCCTCAAACGCCGTATCCTATGCAGTGGCCAGCGCATATCGGACATTGTTTGGCCTGCGCATCCCGGAATGGCGACTCGTGGCGGTGCTTGCAGAAGGCGGGGCGATGAGCCAGCAGGCGCTATGCGGCCGCACGCGCATGGACAAGGTGACGGTGAGCCGCGCCGCAATCGGACTGGTCGAACGCGGCCTGATCGCTCGCGCCGCCAATCCGAGTGACCAGCGGTCGCATCTCGTCGCGCTGACGCCGGAAGGATGGCAGCTGTACGAGCAGATCGCGCCCAAGGCGCTGGAGCTGGAGGCAAGGCTGTTCGCCAGCTTCTCGGATGCGGAGAAAGCGCAGCTTTCGGCGATGCTTGCGCGGATCGAGGCGGCGGCTACGGCATTTGACGGGGGTTGATCGCCCGGCGTGCCCTCGCGTAGACAGGGTCTGCCCTCCCCAGGCGTGTAGCAAAGAACCGCGAGGAGGACTCCGTGACGACTTATGTTGACCGCGCCGGATTGCAGGTTGCAGCCACGCTGGCCCGCTTCGTCGAGGAGGCCGTGCTCCCGCCGCTCTCCATCGATAGCGCTGCCTTCTGGACGAGCGCGGCGGCGGTCTTCGTCGAACTCGCGCCGGTGAATCGCGCGCTCCTTGACAAGCGGGATGCACTGCAAGCGGCGATCGACGCGCGGCTGATGGCCGGCGAGGCGGTCGACGAGGGCTTTCTGCGCGGGATCGGCTATCTGTTGCCTGAGCCGGCGCCGTTCGCCATCGCCACCGAAAATGTCGATGCCGAGATTTCGACGCTTGCCGGGCCGCAGCTGGTGGTGCCGGCGCTCAACGCTCGTTTCGTGCTCAACGCGGCAAACGCGCGCTGGGGCAGCCTGTATGATGCCCTGTACGGCACCGATGCCATCCAAGGTGCGCCGCATTCCGGCGGCTATGATGCGGCGCGAGGCCGGCAGGTGATCGCCTGGGCGCGGGGCTTTCTCGACCAGATTGCGCCGGCAGCTACCGAAATCGGCAGCGCCACGGACGGCGCGCGGGAGGCGACCTATTATCGTGGCGGCAACGGGCTGCACTTCGCCATCGTGCGCGATCCCCGCCATCCGATCGGCAAGGACGATCCCGATCATATCGCCGATGTGCTGCTCGAATCGGCGCTGACCGCAATCATCGACCTTGAGGATTCGGTCGCGGCGGTAGATGCCGAGGACAAGGTACTCGGCTATGCCAATTGGCTCGGACTAATGCGCGGCGATCTGGCGGAAACATTCGTGAAGAATGGCGAGAGCCTTACCCGTACACTGGTCGCCGATCGCGTGCTGGCGAACGGGGTCACGTTACCCGGTCGCGCGGTGCTGCTGATCCGAAATGTCGGCCACTTGATGACGACGCCGGCGGTGCTTTTGCCAGACGGCAAAGAAGCGCCCGAGGGTGTTTTGGACGCGATCGTCACTGGGGCGATTGGCCTGCACGACTTGAAGGGTCTGGGCACGCTGCGCAACAGCCGGGCGGGATCGATCTATGTCGTGAAGCCGAAGATGCATGGGCCCGAGGAATGCGCCTTTGCCGATCGGCTCTACGGTGCCGTCGAGAAACTGCTTGGGATCGCGCCCAACACGATCAAGATCGGCCTGATGGACGAGGAGCGGCGCACTTCCGCCAATCTCGCCGCGTGCATCCATGCGCTGAAGCACCGGCTGTTCTTCATCAACACCGGATTCCTCGACCGCACGGGCGATGAAATTCACACCAGCATGCGCACGGGCCCAATGGTGCCCAAGGCCGAGATGAAGAACGCGCGCTGGATCGCCGCCTATGAGGCGCGTAACGTGCGCATTGGGCTGGATTGCGGCCTTTCCGGCAAGGCGCAGATTGGCAAGGGCATGTGGGCGGCGCCGGATCGAATGGCCGACATGCTGGCGCAGAAGATCGCGCATCCGAACAGCGGCGCGACTACTGCATGGGTTCCGAGCCCCACCGCGGCGACGCTGCACGCCACGCATTATCATCAGGTCGATGTCTTCGCCCGCCAGCGCGCGCTTGCAACGGCGGTGCCGCCGCTTTTGTCCGATCTGCTGACCGTGCCGCTCGCCGGGGGGCGGAACTGGACGGCAGACGAGATCGCGCAGGAACTGGACAACAATGCGCAGGGCATATTGGGCTATGTCGTTCGCTGGGTGGACCAGGGGGTCGGTTGCTCGAAGGTGCCGGACTTGCACGATATCGGTTTAATGGAGGATCGCGCGACGCTGCGCATTTCGTCGCAGCACATCGCCAATTGGCTGCTGCACGGCGTTGCGAGCGCGGCGCAGGTGGAAGCCGCTTTGCTGCGCATGGCGGCCAAGGTGGACGCGCAGAATGCCGGCGACCCAGCCTATCGCTCGATGGCAAGCGATCCGGCGCGGAGCTTGGCGTTTCAGGCGGCGAAGGCGTTGATCTTTGAAGGAGCGACACAGCCAAACGGCTATACGGAGCCGTTGCTGCACCGCTTCCGCGCCCTCGCCAAGGCGCGCGAGGCTTGCAATTGATCGCAACCTTCGCTTCTGCGGATTAAGCTTGGGAGCAAAATCGGCAACAAACCGTTACGGATTCAAGTGGGCCGGAATCGATCACGGCTCCCGAAGGAGGCGCGTGGTAATAGGGGTTCGGGCGGTTTGGATCGCCGCGCTCGCCGGGGCGAGTTTCATTCCGGCACTGGCCCAGGCGCAGATCAGCGATGCCAAGCCGGGCCAGGGCGCGCCGGGGCAGGCGCTGCCCGGCGGCGATGCTGCGCGCGATCCGGCCCCTGACGCCCAAGAGCCGATCGTTCCCGACGCGGCATTCGAAAAGGCGCTGCCCAAGCTGAGCGACGACATCAATGCGCCGCTGGAGCCGATCCAGAGGTTCGATAAACCCGCAGCCCCGCCCGTGCAGCCCAACGCTGTGCAGCCTGCAGCGCCGACCCAGCAGAGTCCGGCGCCCGTGCCCGCGGGGGATCAGGCGCCCGCGCCCAGCCAGAATCAGGGGCTCGCGCCAGTGGGGCCGGTTCCCGCTGAGATGGAAGCGCCACTGCCATCGTTAGCCGAATTCAAGGTCGATCCCTCCGCAGCCCCGGCGGAAGACGATTCCGAAGAGGCGCCGGCTATTCGCTACACCACGGTAGTGACGGGGCTCGACAAGCTGCGGCTGGAAGATTCGTTCGACAATCTCTCCGCCCTATCCAACGGCAAGGGCAAGGCCGCCAACGCCGCCATGGTCGCTGCGCGCGCGCGCGAGGACGAAAAGCTCGCGCTCCGGCTGATGCGGTCACTCGGCTATTACGACGGCGCCGCCTCGTCGCTGCTCGAACAGGTGCCGCCTAATTCGGGCAATCTGCGCGCGACGATCACGGCAAGCCCGGGGACGCTGTACCGGTTGGGCACGATCCGCATCGAGAGCGACCAGACCGTTCCGTTCGGCCTGCTCGACCGCGAGCTGAATTTGAACCCGGGCGATCCGATCCAAGCGGATCGCGTGATGGGCGCCGAGGCGAACGTCTCGCTGCGGCTGCCGCAGCAGGGATATCCGTTTGTGGAGGTCGGCCAGCGTGACATCCTGCTCGACGAGACGACGCATACCGGCGACTATACGTTGCCGGTTACCCTTGGGCCGCGCGCCAGCTTCGGGGCGATCCAGACGGGCGGGGCGCGGCCGGTGTTCGATGCCGAGCACGTCAATATCTTCCGCCGCTATCGTGAGGGGGCGATCTATGACAGCCGGCGGGTGGACGATTTGCGGCAGGCGCTGATCGCGACTGGGCTGTTCTCCACCGTCGCGGTGGAGCCGAAGCGGACAGGCGAGCCCGGCCCCGACGGCACTGAGAAGGTAGATCTGCTCGTCACCCAAGTGGCGGGAAAGCCGCGCACGCTGGCTGGCGAACTGGGCTACAGCACCGGACAGGGCATCAAGCTGCAGGCGAGCTGGACTCACCGCAACCTGTTCCCGCCCGAAGGCGCGCTGACCGTGAGCAGCATCTTGGGTACTCAAGAACAGGCGCTGACGACCACCTTCCGCAGATCGAATGCCGGCAAGCGCGATCGCACGCTGTTGCTGATCGCCTCGCTCAATCACGCGAACTACGAAGCATTCGAATCCTATACCACGACGCTGTCGGGGCGGATCTCGCGCGATTCGACGCCGATCTGGCAAAAGCGCTGGACCTATTACTACGGCGCGGAACTGGTGGGTTCGAACGAGGACCGGTACAATTTCGACCTGGGGAAGCGCGACCGCGGCACCTGGCTGATCGCGGCAATTCCTACGTTCCTTGGCTATGACACGTCCGACGACCTGCTGAATCCCACCCGCGGCTATCGCATCAAGGCCAATGCGAGCGCTGAAACGTCGGTGCGCGGATCGGTGCGGCCCTATGTGCGGACGATGGTCGAGGTGACCGGCTATTATCCCGTCACCCGCAACATAGTAATCGCCGGGCGCGCGCGTGCGGGATCGATCAACGGCGTCTTGCGCGACGAACTGCCGCCGTCACGGCGCTACTACAGCGGGGGCGGCGGATCGGTGCGTGGCTTCGGCTATCAGCAGCTCGGCCCGCGATCGCCAGACGACCGGCCGGTGGGCGGCCGATCGTTTAACGAATTCGGCATCGAGGCGCGCTATCGCTTCGGCAACTACGGCATCGTCCCGTTTGTCGATGCGGGACAGGTCTATGAAGGCGTTATGCCGACGGGGCGCAATCTGCGCTTCGGCGCGGGCATCGGTGGTCGGCTTTACACCAACTTCGGCCCGCTGCGAATCGATGTGGCGACGCCGATCGCACGCAAGCGGAACGAACCAAAGATCGCACTCTATATCTCGATCGGGCAGGCCTTCTGATGGTGGACGCATTGCCTGAAGGCGAGAAACCGGCATCCGCAGTGCGACCGGGCAAGCCCATCTGGCTGCGCGTCGTGCAGTGGGTTGTCGTCGGCGCGGTGTCGCTCGCCGCGGTGGTGGGGCTGGCGCTGCTGGGGCTCGATACCCAGCCGGGGCGCCGACTGATCGCAGACCAGCTCAGCCGCCTGCAACTCGCTTCCGGCCTCGGTTTTCGCATCGGGCGGATCGATGGATCGATCTATGGCGCGATGGTGCTGCGCGATGTGCGTGTGCGCGATGCAAAGGGCGTGTTCGCTACCGCGCAGGAGATCCGGCTGGACTGGCGGCCGTTCGCCTATGCCAACAACCGGATTGACATCCGCAGCCTTACCAGTCCCGAGGTGCGGCTGGCGCGGCTGCCCGAATTGAAACCGTCGGGCGATCCGAACGCGCCGCTGCTCCCGGATCTGAACATCGATATCGCCCGGCTGGAGGTCGTCCGGGTCGACATCGGCCCGGGCGTGAGCGGGCAGCGGCACATCGCGCGGCTGCGTGGATCGGCCCATCTTTCGGACGGACGGGCACAGATCCGCGCCGATGCCGGCACGATCGCGGCGCGCGGCGTAGCGGGCGGCGACCGGCTGAACCTAACATTGGACGCGGTGCCGGCGGCGAACCGGCTTCGCATCGATCTTCGGCTCGACGCGCCGGCGGCAGGTCTGGTCGCCAGTCTCGCCAAGCTGCAGGCGCCGCTGCGTGCGACGGTGCAAGGCAGCGGTGACTGGAAGCAATGGCGCGGGCGCGGCCTTGCCACGCTGGGCGGTGCGAATTTCGCCAATCTAACGATTGCCGCAGACAATGGTCGCTTCCAAATCCGCGGCATGACGCATCCGGGCCTGTATCTGGCGGGGCCAGTGGAGCGGCTGACGGCGCCGGGTCTGCAGCTGGATACCGATTTCCGATGGGCGGACCGGACGGCGAACGGCGTGGTGAAGCTACGCTCGGACGCGCTTTCGGCAGAGGCGAGCGGGCTCGTCGACCTCGGCAACAACCAATTCCGCAACGTGCGCGTCGACGCGCTGCTGATCAAGCCCGGCTCGATCGCGCCGCAGCTGAATGGGCGAGCAGTGCGCGCCGCCCTGGCACTGGATGGAGCGTTCGCCACGCCGATGGTGGATTACAAGCTCTCCGCGGGCGCGATCGGCTTCGGCGAGACGGTGGTCGAGGGGCTGGTGGCGGAGGGCCAGGCCAGGGTGAATTCCGACCGGATCCTGATCCCCGTGCGCGCAAGCGCGAAGCGCATTGCGGGCTTGAATGCCGCCGCCGGCGGGCTCGTTACTAACGTGTCGATCAACGGCGACCTAGCCATCTCGGGCGGACGTATCCTGTCCGACAATCTCCGGCTTCGTTCGGACAAGGTGGACGCGACTGCCATTGTCGCCGCCGACATGGCGCGCGGCCGCTACGCCGGTGCGATCAAGGGCCGGATCAACCAGTATCGGATTGATGGGGTCGGCGTGGTCGACCTTAACACCGATGCGGAACTCTATACCGCGCCCGGCGGCGGCTGGGGCATTCGCGGCCGTGTGGCGGGGCGCAGCCGCACACTGTTCAACGAAGGCGTGCGCAACTTTTTGGGCGGGAACACCGTCGCGTCGGCGCGGCTGAACCTGGATCCGCGCGGCGTGATCGGTATCAGCGAGGTGCGAATGCGGGCACCTCAATTCCGGGTGCTGCGCGGATCGGGCACCTATGATCCGGCCGGACCGATCCGGCTGACCGCCGAGGCCGTATCGACCCGATATGGCCCGCTCAGCGCGCGCGTGACCGGCACGCTGGCAGCGCCGCAGCTCCTCTTGCGGGCCGAAAAGCCGGGGTTGGGCGTGGGCCTTGCCAAGGTTGAGGCGCGGGTGAGCGGGCGCGGCGACGCCTATGCCGTCACCGCCACTGGCGAGAGCAATTACGGGCCGTTCAACGCCGATGTGCTGGTGCGCACCGGCCGCGCGCTGGCAATCGACGTGCGCGCGGCCCGCTTTGCGGGCATGAACATCGTAGGCCAGGTGCAAGCCACGCCGACTGGGCCCTTTGCAGGACAGTTGCGCTTCCAGGGATCGGGTGTCGATGGCGTGGCGACGCTGGGCGCAGAAGGCGATCTTCAGCGCGCGGACCTGCGCGCCGCAGCTTTCAACGCGAGCATACCGGGCGTCGCGGAGTTCTCCATCGGCCGCGCCATTGCCACTGGCAGCATCGTGCTGGCGGAGCAGCCGCAGATCCTAGCGGATGTGCAGATCGCCAACCTGAAGCGCGGCGAGTTCCTGCTGAAGACGGCACGCGCCAAGATCGACTATCGTGGCGGCAACGGATCGGTGCAGGCGGTTGCGACGGGATCGTCCGGTGTGCCGTTCGACATCGCGGTGAACGGACGAATGACGCCCAAGCAGTGGCTGCTGACGTTGCAGGGGCAGGCGAGCGGCATCCGCTTCCGCACACCGAATGCGATGCAGGTCGCGGTGAACGATGGGCGATATCGGCTGTTGCCGACGCGGATCGACTTCGACCAGGGCAGCGTGCGGATCGCGGGGCGATATGGCGACGGCATGGCCGTCCAGGCGCGGCTCGACCGGATGGACCTGGCGATCATCAACGCCTTCGTGCCCGATCTGGGCATGGGCGGCACCGCGTCCGGCAGCCTGGACTTCGCTCAGCCGGATGCAGATACGTTCCCGAGCGCCGATGTCCGGCTTGAGATCGACGACCTGACCCGATCGAGCCTCGCGCGGGTTTCGACGCCGGTGCATGTCAGCCTGCTGGCCCGGCTGCTGCCGGATGGCGGCGACGCGCGGGCGCTGATCCGAAAGGGCGATGCCACGATCGGCCGCGTGGTCGCGACGCTGCGGCCGCTCGGCCCGAGCGCGGGTAGTTGGACGCAGCGGCTGATGGCAGCGCCGCTTTCCGGCGGCATCCGCTATAATGGCCCGTCCGCGCTGCCCTTCGCCTTTGCCGGGCTGCCGAACCAGCAGCTCACCGGCCCGATCGGAATCGCTGCCGACTTCTCCGGCCGCGTTGATCGACCGCAGCTGAACGGCCTGGTGCGCGCCGACAACCTGACCTACGACAACGAAACGACGGGCACGCGCCTCGCCAATCTGAAGATCGACGGGCAGTTCTCCAACGACGCTTTCGTCCTCAACCAGGCAAGCGCGCGTGCCGGGGACGGCACCGTGAGCGCGAGCGGCCGGGTGGGCCTTTCATCCGCAGAGGGTTTCCCGATGGCGATCAATGTCAAGCTCGCCGATGCGCGCCTGGCGCGGAGCGAATCGCTTGGGGCGACCGCGAGCGGATCGCTGACGGTCACCAAGGGCGCCGGCGTGCAGAAGATCGAGGGCGACATTTCCATCCCCCAAGCCAATTACCAGATAATCCGTCAGGGCGCGGCCGAGATCTCGGAACTGACCGGGGTCCGGCGGAAGGGCGACTTGGATCCGGCGCAGCAGGCGCGTGCACCCAAGCCGGCGCGTGCCTTCGCCAATTTCGACCTGAACATCCTGGTGCATGCCGATAACCGGCTGATGCTGAGCGGCATGGGCCTGGAATCCGAATGGCAGGCGCGGATCACCATCGGCGGCACGACGATCAACCCGCAGGTCCGCGGAACGATGGAAGTCGTGCGCGGCACCTATAGCTTCGCCAGCCGCCGGTTCGACCTGAGCAAGGGTATCATCCGTTTTCAGGGCGCGGAACTGACTAATCCGACGATCGACATCTCCGCCAGCACCACGGCGGAAGGCGTCACCGCGATCCTCAACATCACCGGAACCGCGCAAAAGCCGCAGATCGCATTCACGTCCAATCCTGCGCTGCCGCAGGACGAAGTGCTGTCGCGCCTGTTCTTCGGCACGAACGTGACCAATCTTTCCGCCACGGAGGCGATCCAGTTGGCGGCGGCGCTGAACTCGCTGCGCGGTAGCGGCGGCGGGCTCAATCCGCTCGGCCAGCTGAAATCGGCAACGGGTATCGATCGGTTGCGCGTGCTCGGCGCCGACGATACGACGGGCCGCGGGACCTCACTTGCCGCGGGCAAGTATATCACCAACGATATCTACATCGAGATCATCACCGATGCCCGCGGTTTCACAGCGACGCAGCTAGAGATTTCGCTTTCCCGGGCGCTGAGTGCATTGTCGCAGACCAGTTCCTTCGGCGGATCGGGAGCAAGCCTGCGCTACTCTCGTGATTATTGAGGTAGCGCGACATGACAAGGCATGCGACGATACCGTCAGGAGAGGCGGTAGATGCGCGAGCATTTCGACATACTTGTCGTGGGCGCGGGAATTTCCGGGATAGGGGCTGGCTATCATCTGCAGACCCAATGCCCCGGGCGGACCTATGCGATCTTGGAAGGGCGGGAGCGTCTTGGCGGAACGTGGGACCTGTTCCGCTATCCGGGGATCCGCTCCGATTCCGACATGTTCACACTCGGTTTTTCCTTCCGGCCCTGGACCGAGGCGAAGGCGATCGCCAATGGCGATGCCATTCTGCGCTATCTGGAAGATACCGCACGCGAGTTCGGGATCGACCGGCACATCCGCTATCGCCATCGCGTGATCGCGGCCGATTGGTCCAGTGACGAGGCGTTGTGGACGGTGACGGTGGAGGCCGACGGGCGAACACGTCAGTTCAGCTGCAGCTTCCTGTTTCTGTGTTCCGGCTATTACAATTACGCTCGCGGCCACATGCCGGCGTTTGCCGGCCAAGCGGAATTCCGTGGGCGGATCGTGCACCCTCAATTCTGGACGCCGGACATCGACTATGCCGACAAGCGCGTCGTTGTAGTGGGCAGCGGCGCCACAGCGGTGACACTGGTGCCGGAACTCGCCAAGCAGGCGGCGCACGTGACCATGCTGCAGCGATCTCCGACCTATATCGTCGCGCGGCCTTCGGAAGACGGCATCGCCAATTGGCTGCGCCGGCGCTTGCCCGGCAAGATGGCCTATATGCTAACGCGCTGGAAGAATGTGTTGGTGGGACAGTATTTCTATCGGATCGCGCGAAAGCATCCTGAAAAGGCGAAGGAACGGCTGGTGGACATGGTCCGCTGCGAACTAGGCCATGGCTATGACGTCGCGACCCATTTCACGCCTCGCTACGACCCGTGGGACCAGCGGCTGTGCCTGGTACCGGACGCCGACCTGTTCGCCGCAATCCGCGACGGTAGGGCGGATGTCGTCACCGATCGCATCGCTCGGTTTACGCCCGAAGGGGTCGCGCTGGAATCGGGCGACCTGCTACCCGCCGACCTGATCGTCACCGCGACGGGCTTGGAGGTGCAGTTGATGGGAGGAATCCCCGTGACGGTGGACGGCGACGTGGTCACCTGGTCCGATCGACTGACCTACAAAGGCATGATGTTTTCCGGCGTGCCGAACTTCGCCATCGCTTTCGGCTATACCAACGCCAGCTGGACCCTGAAGGCGGACCTGACCGCCGAGCATGTCGCCCGGCTGCTCAACCGCATGGCGCGGCGCGGCATGCGCCAGGTAACGCCCGAGCCGCAGGTGGCGGTTCAGCCTCAGCCTTTTCTGGATTTCACCTCCAGCTACATCCAGCGGGTTGCGAAGGAACTGCCCCGGCAGGGCCACCGCAAGCCTTGGCGCGTGCATCAAAGTTATACCCGCGATCTGCTGGCCCTGCGCTTCGGCCGGATCGACGACGAGCTAGTCTTTTCGAACCCCGAACCGGCGCGGCGGCGCGTTGCCTAGCCGATGAGCGCGCGTGCTGCGGCGACGCCGCTTTTGTAGGCGCCGTGCACGGTCGAGAATTCGGTGCGCGAACAGGCTTCCCCGGCGAACCGGATGCGCGGATCGATCGGTGTGGAGAGGACAGCTCGGGCATCGGCACGGCCGGGCAGGGCATGGCTATAGCCGCCGAGAATATGCGTCTCGCGACTCCAGGCGGATCCGGCCAGCAGCGTTAGGCGGCGTCGCCATTGCCCGCCGAGCAGCGCGCACAATTCCTCCACCGCGAAGTCGGCGGCGCCCTGGAGCCCACGTTCGGCCATCTCGCGAGCACCTTCACCCCCAAACATGCACTCGATCACGGGGCGACCAAAAGGGCGCAGCGTATAGGTGCCGGTGATCGCGTTGCGCGGATCGCCGAGCAGGTGGGCGTTCGGCTCCAGCTCGTCTTCGCCCTGGCCGATCGCGAGGAACAGCTTGTCCGCCAGGCCGAGCGGCAGCGCGGCGGCGGCATGGAGGATCTCGTCGTGCCCGGTGAGGCTGATGGCGCCGCGGGCCAACACATCGGTGGAAATCGTAAGGATGGCGCTGCCCGCGCTGAGGGTGCCGCGTGGCGTTTCGATCGTCAGCCGTGTGCCCGAGCGATCGAGCGCCGTCACCGGCGTTGCCAGCGCGGTGCGCAGGCCGGCAGCAAGCGCGGTGACCAGCGCGCCGTAGCCGGCTGGAACGCGCCAGTCCGTCTCCGTCGCGGCGTCGTCATAGGCGAGGTAGTCGGCAATCGAAAGCTTGGTGGTGGCGGTTCCGTTGACGAAGCCGCTGATCGTATCGATCCAGCTGCTCCACGATGTGCCCGGCGGCAGCGCGGCGCCGGCCCGGTCGCCCGGCGGCGGGTCGAGGCGCAGCCGGGCTTCGAAATCGCCGAACGCCTTGGCCGCAGCTTTCTGTTCGGCCTTCGAGAAACCAAGTTGACGCCATTGCTCGCGCCAGCGCGGCAAGGTGCGATCGATCGCGAAGCCGTGCAGGGCGGCAAGCTCCACCCACGGATTGTGCTCCGCCGAATGCAGCCAGCCTGCACCGATATCCAGCGCCATACCGGCGATATGCTCGGTACGGGCGCGGCCGCCCAGCCGGGCATCGGCCTCGATCAGCAGCACGTCGACGCCGGCATCCGCAAGGGTACGGGCCGCGCCAATGCCGGCCGCGCCGCCACCGATTACCAGAACGTCGACGTCGCGCATGTCGTTATAACGCCGCTCCGCCGGCGCGGCTGCGGAGCAGCGCCGAACGGAGACATTCGCAGACCAGTTCGTCGCGCTGGTTGTGCATCTGGTGCCGCCAGGTCACGATGCCCTGGCCCGGCCGCGAGCGCGAGGGGCGCAGCTCGATCACTTCGGAACTGGCGCGCAGCGTATCTCCTAGGAACACAGGCTTCGGCATAACCAGCTTGTCATAGCCGAGGTTCGCAACCAGCGAGCCTGCGGTGGTGTCACCGACGGTAATGCCGATCATTAGGCTGAACGTGTAGGTGCCGTTGACCAGGATCTGCCCGAATTCCGAAGCACGCGCCGCCTCGGCATCCAGGTGCAGCGGCTGGGTGTTGTGGGTTAGGGTGGTGAACAGCAGATTGTCCGTCTCGGTCACGGTGCGACGCAGCGCATGGTCGATGCGGTCGCCTAGCTGCCATTCGTCGAAGAATTTGCCGGCCATGCTCAATCCTTCTGCTCGATTGCGCGCTTGAAGCCGTAATGACTCTTGGACCAGCCCAGCCGTTCGTAGAAGCGGTGCGCCCCGGTGCGCGTCTGCATCGATATCAACTGGACCATGCGGCATCCGCGCTCGCGGCACCGTTCGACCGCCCACTCGATCATCTGGCTGCCCAGACCGGCCCCGCGAACGGGGGCGGCGATGCGCACCGCTTCGATCTGGCCACGCCAAGCGCCGCGGAACGCGATACCGGGGAGGAAGCTAAGCTGCATCGTGCCCACGATCGTGCCGTCCTGTTCGGCGACGATCAGTCGCTGGTTGGGGTCGCTTTCCACTGCGGCGAACGCAGCGAGATAGCGCGCGTCGAGCGGTAGCGAGGAATCCTCGCGCCCGCGGCTGAGATCGTCGTCATCCAGTAGCGCGATCAGCGCCGGCAGGTCTGCCGCGGACGCGTCCCGGAAGATCATGCTCGGCATCGGCGCTCGCTCGTCCTTTTCCATCGCGACGCGATCGTCGCCCTGTACTGTCCTATCCGGGTACGGGCCAGTCGACGCAAGCCTTGTGAAAGGCTCAAATGACCGAAGCTGGTACAGTTTCGCCGGGCTCCACCGGGGGAGCAATGGTGACGAGCATGCCCTCGCGGACGGCCACGGGCCATGCGAGCAGTTGCGATCCCGTGCAAGGGCCACCGACGCAGCGTCCGTCCTCGATACGGTACAGGGCGCCATGCCAGCTGCACTGGATGTGCGTGCCGTCCGGCGTGAGATAGCCATCTAGCTGCTGGGCGAGCGGCACTGGCACATGGGCGCAGCGATCGACAAAGCCGAAGACGTTGTCGCCGCGCCGCACGATGAAGCCGTGGAAGCGGCCCGCGCGCATTTCCAGGACGAAGTTGCGTGCGGCATTGTCCGGGATCAGCTCGATCGGGCCGAGCTGCACGCCGGCTGGGGTGGCGGTGAGGCGCTCCATTCAGCACCGCGTCCAGCGGACGAGGTTCATGGCAGCTGCGCCTTCGGGAAGCCTTCCCATACGGAGTCGTAATCGGGCTGCGCATGTGTGAGCGCGTGCTCGGTCGGACGATAGGGCCAGCAAGTCTCGACCATGAAGGCCAAGGTGCCCTCGATCTTGTGCGGCTTGAGGGTCGCCTCGGTCGCGCCGCGCCAGCTGGCGACGTCGGGGCCGTGGCCTGCCATCAGGTTGTGGAGCGACAGCCCGCCCGGCGCGAAACCCTCCGCCTTGGCGTCATAGGCGCCGTGGATCAGCCCCATGGCCTCGCTCATCACGTTGCGGTGGAACCAGGGCGGGCGGAAGGTGTCCTCGGCGACCATCCAGCGCGGCGGGAAGATCACGAAATCGGCGTTGGCGCGGCCGGCGACGGTGCTGGGCGAGGTGAGCACGGTGAAGATCGACGGATCGGGATGGTCGAAGCTCACCGTGTTCATCGTGTTGAACCGGGCGAGATCGTAGCGATAGGGCGCGAGGTTGCCGTGCCACGCCACCACGTCGAGCGGGCTTTGGGGCAGGGTGGTTATCCACAGATTTGCCAACCACTTCTGCACAAGCTCGAACGGTGTGTCGCGGTCCTCGAACCAGGCGGCGGGCGTCTCGAAGTCGCGCGGATTGGCGAGGCCGTTGGCACCGATAGGTCCGAGATCGGGGAGGCGGAAGGGCGCGCCGTAATTCTCGGCGACATAGCCGGAAGCGGTGCCGTCGGGCAGCAGCACGCGGAAGCGGATGCCGCGCGGGATCACGGCGATGTGGCCGGGGGCGATGTCGATCCGGCCGAGCTCGGTCAGCAGCGTGAGCGCCCCGGCCTGGGGGATGAACAGCAGTTCGCCGTCGGCATCGACGAACGCACGCGCGTCCATGTCGCGATTGGCGGCGTAGCGGTGGACGACCACGCCTTCCAGATCGGCGGGATCGCGGGTGTCGAGCATCGTTTCCATGCCGTCGATCCAGTCGATCGGCGCGGTGGGGGCGGGGATCGGGTCCCAGCGCAGGCGATTGGGGGCGAGCGGCTTGGCTGGGGTGTGGGGCGAGAACAGCGGGGCGGCCTCATAGGGCCGGTAGGGCGGGTGCTCGGCGCTGGGGCGCAGCCGGTAGAGCCAGGAGCGCCGGTTCTCGGCGCGCGGCGCGGTGAAGGCGGTGCCGGAAAGCTGCTCGGCATAGAGGCCATAGGGCGGCCGCTGCGGGCTGTTGCGGCCGATCGGCAGCGCGCCGGGCACGGCCTCGGTGGAGACATGATTGCCGAAGCCGGGGAAATAGGTAGTCACGGGCTCGTCCTCTCCAGCGCGTCTCCCCTTTAGGATCAGGAGGGGGATGGGGCGTTCGGTGGGGCCGGGGTATGCCAAGCTGTTGCTGCGGCGGCACCCCGGCTCTCTCCCTCTCCGAACCTGTCAGGCGTCGACCTTGATCACGCCGCGGCGGATCTGGTCGAGCTCGATGCTCTCGAACAGCGCCTGGAAATTGCCGTTGCCGAAGCCTTCATTGCCCTTGCGCTGGATGATCTCGAAGAAGATCGGCCCGAACATCGTCTCGGTGAAGATCTGGAGCAGGATGCCCTCGTTGTTCTCCACCGAGCCGTCGATCAGGATGCGGTTCTTGCGCAGCCGCTCGACATCCTCACCGTGCCCGGGGACGCGCTTGTCGATCAGCTCGTAATAGGTCTCGATCGTGTCCTGCAGCCGCACGCCGCGGGCACGCAGGCGCTCGACCGTGTCGTAGATGTCGTCGGTGGTCAGCGCGAGGTGCTGGATGCCTTCGCCGTTATATTCGCGGAGGAATTCCTCGATCTGGCTGGCGTCGTCCTGGCTCTCGTTGAGCGGGATGCGGATCGCCTTGTCGGGCGCGATCATCGCCTGGCTGAACAGGCCGGTAGCCTTGCCCTTGATGTCGAAATATTTCTGCTCCTCGAAGCCGAAGAGCGTGCGGTAGAATTCGCTCCACACGCGCATCTGCCCGCGGCGGACATTGTGGGTGAGGTGGTCGAGCAGGTCGAGCCCGACGCTGTTCTGCGCCTCCGCCTCGCGCCAGCCCGGGAACTCGGCCCAGTCGGCATAGAGGTCGCTGCCGTCCTGGATGAAATAGAGGTAGGAACCGCCGATGCCCTGGATGACGGTGTCGTCCTCGTCCGTGGGCTTGCCGCCATGGGCGAGCGCCCATTCCATCGCCTTTTTCGGGTCCGCGACGCGGAACGCCATCGCGCTGGCCGAGGGCCCATGCTCGCCGCGGAAGGCGGCGACGCGGCCGGCATCGTCGCGGTTGAGCATCATGTTGATGCGGCCCTGCTTGTAGCGCGTGATGTTCTTGCGCGGATGGCGGTGGGTGGGGACGAAGCCCAGCTGCTCGAACTGGCGCGCCATCGCGTCCGGATCGGGCGAGGTGAACTCGACGAACTCGAAGCCGTTGAGGCCGAGCGGATTGGCGGTATCGGTCATAGCGGACCTGATACCTCACTTCCCGATTTAGTGTCAAATGTTACCAGTTCGTCACAGACCCTCGCCGCCGACCCAGTGCGCATTGGAGAGGCGGCGGGCCACCGCCCAGGTCTGGGTGCGGATATCGGGCACCGCAACGATCTCCCAGAAGGCACCGCGGGTCATCGGGCCGAGCGCGTAGAGATTGGCGTTGGCGGTGCCGTCGGCGGCGATGGTCTGGCCCTGATTGTCGACGTCGATGCCGATATGTGCGGTGTCCGGACGGATCACGCTGCGGGCGGCGAGCCGCTGGAGCAACGGCTCGCGCGACCGGGCGAGGTCGCCAAGCGGGCCGGTGCAGTTGACGATGCGCTGGGCGAGGATCGTCTCGGGCGCATCCTGCCCGCGCGGGCGGAGGGTGACGGCGATGCCCACCGGACCTTCCACGAAGCCCAAAGTCTTGGCGGCGCGCACCGCCAACTGGCCGCGATCGACCAGCGCCTGGAGCCGGGCATGGACCTCCGGGGCCAGGCGGTGGCGGTGGACATCCCACCACGGACGGAGATGGCGGAGAAATCGCGCGCGCTCGTCCTCGCTGGCATTGGCCCAAATCGGCTGGGTGAAGGGGCGGAGTTCGTCGACCGCGTTGCGCCAGCCGACCTGCTCGGCGCGATCGCGCACGGTGCGGACCAGCGCGGAGGCTCTGGTGCGGGGGCGCTCGCGCATCTTGTCCCAGTCCTGCCCCGGGCCATGCGGGCGGGGTAGCAGGCCGCGGCGCGACACCGCGACGATCCTGCCGCCGAACCCGCGCGCCTCCAGCAGCAGCGCCACGTCGACCATGGTCAGGCCGGTGCCGATCACCAGCACCGTATCGCTGTCGGACAGGCCTTCGGGGACGCTCGGGTCCCAGGGATCGCCCTTGTAGCGTTCAGCGGAGAGCGTGGCGGGATCCAGCCCCGGCGGATCGTGCGGCGGCAGGTTGCCGACCGCGAGCACCGCGGCATCGGCGCGCAGCGTGCCGTCCGACAGCTGGAGCGTCGCGCCGTCGGCATCGAAGGTCACGTCTTCCACTTCGTCGCGGACGAGGCGCAGGCGGTCCGGATAGCGGGCGAGCGCTTCGCCCAGCATCTCGCGGAGATATTCGCCGTACACCCGGCGCGGCACGAAACTGGCGGCGGCGTTCTCCACGCCGCGCGCCTCCAGCCAGCGGACGAGATGCCCCGGATCATCCGGGAAGGCGCTCATGTTCGCGGCGCGGACGTTGAGCAGGTGCGAGGGGTGGGCGGCGCCATAGGCGAGGCCGGTGCCCGCCACCGGCGCGCGCTCGATCAGCGTCGCGCGCGGGCCCTCGTGGCGGATGAGGTTGATCGCCTGGAGCGTGCCCGAAAAGCCCGCGCCGATGATGGCGACGTGTTCGATCATGCTTGCGGCTCCCCCGATGCCGGCGTCAGATTTCGTAGTCGAGCTGCCACTCGGGCTGGCGGAAGGCGGCCTGCTGCTTGGCGAAGGCGGGCTGGCGTGCCTTCATCTGGGCGTAGAGCCGCTTCACCGAGTCGCTCGCGGTGCGGACGAACAGGAAGCGCAGCACCGCATGGACGATGCAGGCGGCACCGCCGATCATCATCGTGACGCCGAACCGCGCCGCCGTGGCGGCATGCTCGGCATAGCTTTCGCCGACGCTGCGCGGATGGGCGAGGAAAAGCCGAGTGCTCATGTGGGAATTGTACGCGCGAACGGGGCAGGGGGGAAGGGCATCCTGTCCCGAATCCCTCTCCCCTTGTGGGAGAGGGAAGGGGCCCGCTGCCGAAGGCAGTGGGAAGGGTGAGGGGGACTTGGGTCCGCATCTCCCCATCCCCCTCGCCCTTCCGCGCGCTACGCGGCGCTCCCTCCCTCTCCCACAAGGGGAGAGGAAGACAAATCACAGCTTGGCGATCGTCTCAGCGAGCGCGGTCACGTCGACGTCGCTGCCTTCTGTGGCGACGGTCTCGGTGAGATGCGCGCGGACCAGGTCGAGCAGCGGCAGCTTGGCGCCCACCGCCTCGGCGGCTTCACCCGCAAGGCGCATGTCCTTGAGGCCTAAAGGCGCGGCGAAGCCCGCAGGGCGATGGCGACGCTCGGCGATCGGCGGGCCATAGACCTTGTGGATCGCGCCGTCGAAGATCGTGCCCGAGAATACCTCCAGCATCTTCTCGCGGGCGACGCCGCCCTTTTCGCCGAGCGACATCGCCTCGCCATAGGCTTCGACCGTGGCCATGATCATGAAATTGCCAGCCAATTTAACTAGGTTCGCGGCAGAGGGCGTATCGCTGATGAGAAAAGTGACGCGACCCAGCGCCTTGAGGAGCGGTTCGGCTGCCTCCATCGCATCGGGTGCACCTGCCGCGACGATGGCGAGCTTGCCCTGCGCCGCGACCGGTGGCCGGCCGAATACCGGGGCGGAAACGAAACGATGTCCGGCCTCTGCATGGGCGGTGGCGAGCCGATCCGCGGTAGCGACGGCGATCGTGCTGTGCGACAGGTGCAGCGTGGCAGGCGCCATGCCCGCCAGCAGCCCATCCGATCCGTTCAACACCATGGCGAGCGCCGCATCGTCGGCGACCATCGTCAGCACCGCTTCGGCACCGTCGGCCGCTTCGCGGGGCGTGCGCGCCAGCCGGGCGCCGCGATCGGTAAGCGAAGCGGCCTTCTCCGGCGTCCGGTTCCAGACAGTGAGCGTGTGGCCGGCATCGAGCAGCGCACTCGCCATGCCGATGCCCATCTGCCCGAGCCCGAGAAATGCGAGGTCCATGCGTGTCTCCCTGGTTGCGTCGCAGCATATGGTGTGCCGCGCGGCGACCCCAAGGGCTAACCGCCCACCAGCATGGCGACATCTACGAGCGCGCGCGGTGCCGATACGCCGGGGGATGTGCCGATATAGCGCGGCACCCATTGCGGGGCGAACTTCGCCTTGAACGCGCGTAGGCCCGAAAAGCCGTAGATGCGCTCACCATGTCCGTACACCGCCGCGCCCAGGCGGGACCAGATCGGCGCGAGCGGCCCCGGCTTCAGGCCCGAAAGCGGCGCCATTCCAAGGTTGAACCGCTCGAAACCTTGGCTGGCGCCATATTGCAGCAGTCGCACGAAGAGCAGGTCCATCGCGCCATAAGGCGTATCTGGCAGATGGCGCATCAGATCGACCGACATTTCCTCGCGGTTTGGCGTCTCCCAGATGTTTGCGAAGGCGACGATCTCTCCCTGCAAGCGCAGCACCGCGCAGTCAAACCGTGCGAGATAGTCGGCATCGAACCCGCCAAGGCTGAAGCGCTTCTCGGCACCGGGCTTGCCCCCCAACCACGCATCGGAGACCCGTTGCAATTCGGGGAGCTCGGCGGGGACGGCTGCGGCGGGCAGAACCTCGAATATCAGCCCTTCGGCGGTGGCGCGGTTTACCGAATAGCGAAGCGATTTGAACGCCGCGCCTTTCAGATCATAGCCATGGCGGAGATCGATCAGCGCCTCTTCGCCATATTTCATCGGCTGGAGCCCTAGTTCGACGACCAGCGGCAGTGCCGCAGCGCTCACCTGGAACAGGCAAAGCCGGCCGTGAGCGGCATCGCAGCGACGGCGAATTTCCCAGATCAGTTCCGACCAGGCCGTCTCCGGCCCGACGGGGTCGCCCATCACCACCCATGTGCGCCCCTGCACGCGATACATCAGGAAGGCGTCGTCCGAGGCGGAGACGAGGAACTCCTTGTCGCCGGTGAAGGCAAGCATGGCGTCGGCCCGGCTGCTGGCCGCGATCGCCCGGGCTGCGACATCGGCATCTAGCGTCTGCTGCCCGACGATACGGGGCGAGGCGGACATCAGCCGCCAAAAGGCCCAGCCGACCAGCAGCATCGTCGCGCCCAGCGTGGCGCGCAGGAAACGAGGGGCATTGCCGCGCCAGGCGAAATCCCACCACAGATCGTCGGTGTAGGGCACACGCTTATAGGCGAAGAAACCCGCCCACGCGCTCAGCAGGACCGCGATCAGCGCTGCGGCCCACCACCAGCGCGCCACCGGCGCCGATCCGATCCCGGCGCTGCGGTAAAAACCCGGCCGCGCATATTGCAACAGCGCGGCAACGACTAGCAGGACCGTCGCTTCTTCATAATCGACGCCCTTCAGCAAGGAGAAAGCGGCGCCGGCTACCAGCAGCAACCGAGCTGCGTGAAAGCCGCTTTTAAGCCGCGCCTGCACGGCGGGCGCGGTTAGCAGCAGGGCGCTGCCCACCAGGCTGGCAGCGAAGTGCGAGGCCTCGACAAAGGGTAGGGGCAGGATCGCATGCAGCGGGTGCATCCGCCCGTGCGCCGGCGGCAGCGCGCCGGAGACGAGCAGCACCAGTCCTCCGCCGAAGACGAGCAGGGCCAGCAGCGGTGGCGCCAGCGCCTGTCCGAGGCGATGCGCGACACTGAGCCCGGCGGCGATCGGGTGGCGTAGACGCCGACCCTCGATCATCGCCAGCAGCACGCCCGCAACCAGCAGCGGCAGGAAGTAATAGAGCAGCCGGTACAGCAGCAGCGCTGCGAACAGGTCGCTGTGGCCAATCGGCACCAGCGCCAGCATCGTCGCTTCGAATACGCCGATGCCGCCCGGCACATGCGTGACCAGCGCCACCACAATCGCCAGCGCATAGGCAAGGAAGAACCCGCCGATCAGCGCGGGATCAGCATGCGGCACCAGTACGAACAGCGCACCCGATGCACAGGCCAGGTCGAGCGCGGCGATGCCGATCTGCCCGGCCATTAGCCGCGGGCGCGGCAGGGGCAGCGTGGCGGCGCCGAGCCGGAGCATGGTCAGCCCCCGGGTGCGCAGCACGAACAGCCCGGCAATGGCGAGCCCAATCGCCGCGCCGACGCCGTGGAGCAACCATACCGGCAACAGGTTCCCCGCCACGGCAATCGGATGCGATGCCGCCATCAGGGCGGCCGCCGTTACCGCGAGGACTCCGGCCCAAAAAGTGCCGGAGGCGATCAACGTAACCCGGGCGACATCGGCGAAGTCCAGGCCTGCCGCGTGATAGGCCCGCAGCCGTGCCGTGCCCCCGGTAAGTAGCGAGAGGCCCAGATTGTGGCTGATCGTGTAGCTGGTGAACGAAGCCAGTGCCGCCGTGCGCCACGGCAGCTTATAGCCGATCGTGCGCACTGCGAACCAGTCGTAGAGCGTAAGCGACAGATAGGAAGCCGTGGTGAGCGCGAGCGCGAGCGCGAGCCGCGGCGCGCCGATCTGATGCAGCGCGTGGCGCACGTCGCGAAGATGCACCTCGGCAAGGATGGCGCGGACCGCTTCGAACCCGATGAGCGTGATCGCTACCGCCAGTGCGATCAGCAGCGCCCGGCGATGCCGCGAGAACCACGCCGCGGTCCGCGATGTCACCGACTTCACATCCCGCGGCGCGTCCGTTCCTGAACTCTGCATCTGCTTCCCCCGGGAACGCCGTGCGGGTCCTTATCGCCGCGCCGCTTCAGGTGCAATCAGTCCGCAGTCGGCCGATCAGGGTGTCGGGGCTTCCAGGTGTGCGCCCAGAACAGGGGTCAGCGCACCCAAGACCGTGCGCACCAGCAAGTCATGATCCATGCGTAGATAATGTCCCCCGGGTAAGGTGATGCGTCGTACATTGGGGGCAAGCAGGCTGGGGCAAAGGCTATCCTTCTCGTCCGCCCCGCGGATGCAGGTGACGGGCAGCCAATCGATCCCATGTGCTGCCGCGGCATCTTCATCGGGCGTACCCATATAGGCGAGGCCCAGCGGATCGGCGCGGAAATAGGCGGTGGCACCCGGCACGACCAGCACGAGGGCGGCCACCTTCGGCCGGAGATCGGCGGGCATCGCTGCCAGCCCTACCCGGACCATGTCCGCCCCGAAAGACTGGCCAATCACCACCACTCTGCTGGCGCCGGAGCGGCGCATCGCCTGCCGCACGGACTCCGCCACCAGCGCCGTCACTTCGGCATGGCTGCGGTGGTGTGCGAAGGCCGTGGAACTGGCGACGGCGTAGACGGGTACGCCGGCACCCGAAAGCGCTTCGACCACATATGGCCCCATGCCGTAGCGCATTCCCATGTCGCCGGAGAAGAACACCGCGGCAACTTGCGCGCCGCTGGTTTGCGGAGACGGCGGCATGGTAAAGGTGCGCACCGGATCCCGGTCGAGAAATCCTGCGCTCCAGTAGACGCCGAGTGCGGCAAGGCCCAGCAGGGCGATCAGGATCGCTGCCCAGCCTTTCCAGCCGGGGCGCTGATACAGGAGGCGGGAAGGGTTCGGCACCATCGCTTGCCTTATGCTCCCGTTGCTGAAGGGCGGATGAAGGAACCGCGCCCGATCGCCCGAACCCGTCGTCCCGTTTCTAGAGGATTCCGCCGCATGTTCGCACTAGGGCATGGTGGCGCCCGCCTGTCCACTCTGTTTCTGTGTGGAAACAACCGGCCTTATAAGTCGTTACCCCACCAACGCCTGAATGGATGGGGAGGTCGCTTACGTGCGGAAGGCTTTGGGGTTGGCATTGTGCTGCGTTAGCATTCCCGCGCTGGCGCAGCCCGCGCCGCCGCGCTCGGTCATCGATTTCAATATTCTCCATGTGCAGGTCATTCTCGATCACCTCGGCTTCTCGCCCGGTATTCTCGATGGTCGCCCCGGACAGTCGCTGACCGCGGCGTTGCGCGGCTTCCAGGAAGCGCGCGGCCTTGCCGTGACAGGCACCATCGATGCCGCGACGCTGAAGGTGCTGCACCAGTATCGCCGCTTGCGCCCCGTGAAGACGCTGGCAGTCTCAGCTGACGCGATGGCGGGACCATTTGTCGATCCCATCCCCAAGAACCTGCCCGAACAAAGCAAGCTGTCCGCGCTGGCCTATCGCCGCCCGCTGGAGAAGCTAGCGGAAATGTTCCACACCACCCCCGAGGTGCTGGTGGAACTGAACCCCGGTGGACGGGCGATTCGTACCGGTGCGGTGTTCCGCTTTCCCAATGCGCTGCCCTCGTCGCGCGCCTACCCCGACGATATGAAGCCGGAATGGCGGCAGACGCTCAGCATGCTGAACGTCGATGCAACGCAGCCCAAGGCAGACCATCTGGTAGTCGATAAATCGGAAGGGGTGCTGAAGGTCTATGGCAGCGGCAATCGCCTTGTGGCCCAGTTCAGCGCGACCATGGGCAGCGAGCATGATCCATTGCCCATAGGACGTTGGAAGATCAATGGTTTAGATACCAATCCTAAGTTTCATTATAATCCAGACCTGTTCTGGGATGCCAAGAAGAGCGACGATCCCGCCATGTTGCCGCCGGGCCCGAACGGGCCGGTGGGAGTGGTATGGATCGACCTGTCCAAGGAGCATTACGGCATCCACGGCACGCCCGAGCCGCAGACGATCGGGCGATCGGAAAGCCATGGCTGCATCCGCCTGACCAATTGGGATGCCGCGCGCCTCGCGCTGATGGTGAAGCCCGGTACGCCGGCGATCTTTCAGGAATAGTGCAATGCGGCGTCGGGGCGTGATCGTCGGGCTGGTGACGGTAGCGCTGCTGGCGCTGCTGGTCTCGCGCGTGCGGGTGCTGCCGGCCGGGCAGGTACCGCGAGTCGAGGCGGCGCGATCTGCGCCCGCGTCGGGGGCATCGGGCCTGATTGTGCCGGTGCAGGGCGTGCCCGTGTCGGCTCTGCATAGCAATTGGGGAGAGCCGCGTGGGGATGGCGACCGCGAGCATCATGCGATCGACATCCTTGCGCCCAAGGGCACGCCGGTGCTCGCCGCGGCGAGCGGCACCGTCGAAAAGCGGTTCGAAAGCGGGCTCGGCGGCCACACCTTGTATATCCGCACCCCCGACGGCGGGGGCGTGCACTATTATGCGCACCTCGATACGATTGGCGTGGCAGAGGGCGCGATCGTTCGCCAGGGGCAGCCGATCGCTACGGTTGGCGACAGCGGCAGTGCCGCCGGCGGGCCGCCCCACCTCCACCTGGAGGTGAAGGAGATGGCGCCGGGCGAGCGCTGGTGGGAGGGCCGGAACATCGATCCCTATCCACTGCTTGCGGGAAAGCCCGGCCGGAGCTAAGGGCCGCGCTCAGCTCTTTCTCAACAACAGGCACGATCCATGAAGATCAGCGGCGTGGACATCCGTCCCGGCAACATCATCGAATATGAGGGCGGCATCTGGCGCGCCGTCAAGATTCAGCACACCCAGCCCGGCAAGGGCGGTGCCTATATGCAGGTCGAACTCAAGAACCTGCGCGACGGTCGCAAGAACAACGTCCGCTTCCGCTCGGCCGAGACCGTGGAGCGCGTGCGCCTCGACACCAAGGATTTCCAGTTCCTGTATCCGGAAGGCGACATGCTCGTGTTCATGGACAAGGAAACCTACGACCAGACGACGCTGCCGCGCGATCTGCTCGGCGAGGCCGCGGCCTTCCTGCAGGACGGCATGGACGTGCTGATGGAGCTCTATGACGAAGAGCCGATCAGTGTGCAGCTGCCCGACACGATCGAAGCGACGATCGTCGAGGCCGATGCGGTGGTGAAGGGCCAGACGGCCTCGTCCTCGTACAAGCCGGCCGTGCTCGACAACGGCGTGCGTATCATGGTGCCGCCGCACATCGCATCGGGCACGCGCATCGTCGTCGACGTGTACGAGCAGACCTACGTCCGCCGCGCGGACTGATCTGCCGGCTTCGGCCGAACATGCGAAGGGAAGGGGACGGCAGGCCTGCGTCCCCTTTTCCCGTTTTCGGGTCAGGCCTTCCATAGTCCCCCGCAACTGCGGCAGGGAGAAAGATTGATATGGTAGCGCATTCCGGCCTTCTCACCGTCATGGACCGCGCCGCACGCAAGGCGGCACCCCGCCTGCGTCGCGACTTCAACGAGGTCCAGCACCTGCAGGTCAGCCGCAAGGGCCCGGCCGATTTCGTGAGCATGGCCGACAAGCGCGCCGAGCAGACGCTGATCGAGGAACTGCGCAAGGCGCGGCCCGACTGGCGCATCCTCGCCGAAGAAGGCGGCGAACTGCCGGGCGATCCGGACAAGCCGCGCTTCATCGTCGATCCGCTCGACGGCACCACCAATTTCCTCCACGGCATCCCGCATTTCTCGATCGCGATCGCGGTGGAGGATCCGAACGGATCGCAGGGCAAGCCGGAGATCACCCATGGCCTGGTCTACCAGCCGCTGACCGACGAGAGCTTCTGGGCCGAGAAGGGCCGCGGCGCCTGGCTGCAGGACCAGCGCCTGCGCGTCTCCTCGCGCCGCGATCTCTCGGAATCGCTGATCGCCACCGGCATTCCGTTCATGGGCCATGGCAATTTCGCCGAATGGAGCCGCATCTTCGGTGCGGTGGCGCCCGAAGTGGCGGGCATCCGCCGGCTGGGCTCGGCCGCGCTCGACCTCGCCTGGGTCGCGGCGGGCCGGTTCGACGGCTATTGGGAATCGGACCTGAAGCCCTGGGACGTGGCCGCCGGCATGCTGCTGGTGAAGGAAGCCGGTGGGTTCGTCACCGACTATCGCGGCCAGGACATGGCGATGCAGCGCAACCAGTTCCTCGCTGCCAATGACGGGCTGCACTCCAAGCTCCACAAGCTGGTCGCCAACGCCCTGCGTTGAGGTCACTCGTAAGAGTAGGGATCCTAGAATTAACTTTGTTTCCCAGCCGGTTCGTTCGGTTACCGTTCTATAAGTTCCTGAAAAGGCCCCGGCGAAAATGCCGGCCTGAGACGGGACGAACGGCGCATGAACATGGAAGTGACGGGCCTGGGCAATGGGCGGCGCGCAAAGGCTGAGGACGAGGCCTTCTGCAAGGTTGTCGGCACGGTGCTGGACCGGCTCTACGCCGTGGCCGAGTTCAGCCCGGACGGCACGTTGCTGCGGGCGAACCAGCTGTTTCTCGACGCCATGGGCTGCGTGCTCGAGACCGTGGTCGGCGAGCATCACCGCTTCTTCTGCGACGCCGACTATGCCGCCAGCCCCGCCTATGCCGCCTTCTGGGATCGGCTGCGCGCGGGCGAGACCATCGAGGAGACGGCGCGGCGCAACGGCTGCGAGGGGAAGGATGCCTGGCTCGCCGGTCATTATGCCCCGATCACCGACGCCACCGGCACGGTGCAGCGCGTCGTTCTGATCGCGCGGGACGTTCGCGGCGTGCAGATCGAGGCGGCGCTCAACCGCAGTGTGCTCAACGCCTTCAGCCGCGCGACGGCGATGATCGAGTTCGATCTGTCCGGGCGCGTGCTCGGCGCCAACGAGAATTTCTGTGAGCTGCTCGGCTACAAGGTGGAAGAGCTGATCGGTCAGCATCACCGCATGTTCTGCACGGCGGAATATGCCCGGTCGCCCGCCTATCGCCAGTTCTGGGAGCGGCTGGGGAACGGCGAGTTCGATGGCGGACTCTACAAGCGCGTCGCCAAGGACGGCACCGTCCGCTGGATCCAGGCCACCTACAATCCGATCCTCGATCATCAGGGCCTGCCGGTGAAGATCGTCAAGTTCGCGATGGACGTGACCAAGCAACAGACGGAAAGCGCCGAGGCCGCCGGCAAGCTGGCGGCAATCGATCGCTCGACCGCGGTGATCGAGTTCGACACCAGCGGCTATGTCGTCGCCGCGAACGACATGTTCCTGCAGACGATGGGCTATGAGCGTAGCGAGCTGATCGGCAAGCATCACCGCACCTGCTGCGATCCCGACTATGTTAAGACGGAGGAGTATAACAGCTTCTGGCGCGCGCTCGCCGCGGGCGAATTCCAGGCGGGAGTCTTCCCGCGCATCGGGAAGGACGGTCGTCGCGTCTGGATCCGGGCGACCTACAATCCGATTGTCGATGCCGACGGGAAACTGATCCGGGTCGTCAAATATGCCTATGACATTACCGAGCAGAAGCTGCGGGCGGCGGACGCGGAGGGCAAGGTCGCGGCGATCAGTCGCGCCCAGGCGGTGATCGAATTCACCCCCGACGGGATCGTGCTCGACGCGAACGAGAATTTCCTGGCGACCACCGGCTATCGGCGGGATGACGTGATCGGCAAGCATCACAAGATCTTCTGCGATGCCGAACTGGTGAATTCGCCGGAATATGCGCGATTCTGGGCGGACCTGGCGCATGGCGAGTACATCGCCGGCGACTTCCGCCGCCGCAACAAGGCCGGCGCGGAGATCTGGCTCAACGCAACCTACAATCCGATCTTCGATGGTCTCGGTAACGTCGTGAAAGTGGTCAAGTTCGCGCACGACATCACCGAGCGCAAGAAGGCGGCGATCGAGGGCAAGAGCCGCGCCCAGGCGGTCGACCGCAGCCTCGCCACCATCGAGTTCAGCCTTGACGGCGAGATCCTCACCGCGAACGAGAATTTCCTGTCGACCATGGGCTATACCCTGCGCGAGATCCAGGGGCGACACCATTCGATGTTCGTCGATCCGACGCATCTCAAGTCGAAGGAATATGGCGATTTCTGGCGCTCGCTCGGGCGCGGCGAGGGGCAATCGGGCCGTTTCCACCGGATCGGTAAATATGACCGCGACGTGTTCATCCAGGCGAGCTACTCGCCTGTGTTCGACCTGCAGGGCAATCCGTCGCGGGTGATCAAATATGCCTATGACGTCACCGACCAGGTGATGCTCGAGCGCAAGATCGCCGCCAAGACCGAGCAGATGCAGGGCGTCGTCGGCGATCTCTCCGAGGCGATCAAGACGATCAGCGAGGGCGCCTGCAGCGCCACGGGCCTCGCCAGCGAGACCCAGGCGGCGGCCGATCGCGGCACCAGCGCGATCGAGGGCACGATCGAATCGATGGAGCTGATGGCGGCGTCGTCGAAGAAGATCTCCAGCATCGTCGACGTGATCGGCGACCTTGCCGGCCAGACCAACCTGCTCGCCTTCAACGCCGCGATCGAGGCGGCGCGCGCCGGCGAGCACGGTGTCGGCTTCTCGATCGTCGCCGAAGAGGTGCGCAAGCTCGCCGAGCGCAGCGCCTCGGCGGCGGAGGAGATCACCCGGCTGATCGGCGAGTCGAGCGAGCGCGTCACCCAGGGCACCGAACGCTCGCGCTCGGCCCGTGATGCGTTCGAGGCGATCGCCGGGTGCGTCGACAAGACGACCGGCGCGATTTCCGGCATCGCCCAGTCGGTCAGCGCCCAGCGCGAGACGTCGCGCCAGGTGGTCGCCATGATCGGCGAGCTGGCAACGTCCACCCACAGCGCGATCTGATCATGCGCGAGGGGGTGGAGCATGACGCGGTGGCGGAGGCGGTGGCAGGGGAGGCCGGGCGACGGCATCTCGATGTCGGGCTGCTCCGCCTGTGCGGCGTCGAATTCGCGGTGCCGGTCGACTGGGTGCGCGAGGTCGTGCCGTGCCCGCTCGCGCTTGGGCCCCGTTTCGGCAGCCACCCGGCGCTGATCGGATCGATCGGCGTACGCGGCGACGTGATCCCCGTCGTCGATGTCAGCATCCTGCTCGGCTTCGCCGCCGAAACCGGCGCGGGCGGCACGGTGGTGGTGCTGCGTCGGGACGACCTGCTGCTCGGGCTCCGCATCGACGCGGTGTCGGGGCTGTACCGCATCCCCGTTTCGGCGGTGCGCGCGCTGGTCGATTCGGCCGGCGCGGCGCGGCTGGTGGATCGCGCCTTCGTCCGCGAGGCGCATCTTGTCGGCATCCTCGATCCCGAGGCGCTGTTCGGCCTGCCCGGCCTGCCGCTGGTCCGTTGCGTCCCGCGCGACGCGGGGAACTCGGCGCTCAGGCGCGGAAGGCCGTTCGTGCTGGTGACCGTCGCCGGCGTGGACATCGCCATCGACAGCCATCTGGTGGAGAGCACCGCGCCTGCGATCAGCCTGCGGCGCTGTGCGGTTCCCGCGCCCGGCTGGTCGCGCAGCGTCAACTATCTCGGGCGCGACGTCCGCGTCTTCGATCAGCTGGCGACGCTGGGGCTCGAGGGCGCGACGCCGGAAGAGTCGCAGGGTCCGGTGATCCTGCTGCGGATCGCGCCGGACAAGCTGGTGGGCTGGCACGTGGAGAGCGTGCGCAGCGTCGCGCGGATCGCCGACGACAAGTTCGGCCCGATGCCGGTGGAGCTGGCAGGGCGCAACACGCTGTTCGCGTCCATCGCGACCGATCCTGCCGGCGGGCAGAATCTCGTGCTCGACAGCGCGGCGGTGCGTGCCGATCCCGCAATCCAGGCGATGGCGGCGATGTGCCGGCAGCCCACGGCCGCGACGGGCGGCGGCACCAGCGGACCCCGCGCGGACGCCACCGCCACCAGCGCCTTCCTGATCTTCGACACCGGTGCCCGGCTGCTCGCCACCCCGCTCGACGCGATCCGCGAAGTGGTGCCGTTCCGCGGGCTTTCCTCGCCAATCGAGGGCCCTTCGGGTTTGTGCGGCCTCACCGATCATCGCGGCGCGCCGATCTCGGTCTACGGCGTCGAGCCGGGTGCAGCGCCGGACGAGGCCAAGTTGCTGATCATCGCCCGCGACCAAGAAGGGCAGGGCGCGCGCGGCTTCCTCGCCCAGCGGCTGGCGACGATCATCAACGCGCCTGCCCTCCCTGTCCCTGGGGGAAGCCCCGGGGCGCGGTTCGTACCCGCAACGATCGAGGGGACGGCGCATTCGATCCGAATTCATACACTTGGATAAAGCCGCTCCGGACCTATTCACCGCCCCTTAACAATTGCGAATGATTCTCAGCGGTTCCAGGCCTTGCCGCACCGGGATCATGGTCCTAGAAGCCGCTCAAGATTCCGCAGTCGCGAGAAGAGAAGGCCATTGGTCGACCTGTCACAATATCTCCCGATCCTGATATTCCTGGGGATCGCCCTGTTGCTCTCGGGCACGTTCGTGTTCCTGCCGATGCTCGTCTCGCGCCTGACCGGCACGAACAAGCCGACGCCGGAAAAGCTCACCGAATATGAGTGCGGCTTCCCCGCCTTCGAGGATTCGCGCAGCCAGTTCGACGTGCGCTTCTACCTCGTTGCCATCCTGTTCATCGTGTTCGATCTCGAGGCGGCGTTCCTCTACCCCTGGGCGGTGAGCGTGTTCACCCTGGGCTGGACCGCCTGGATTTCGATGATGATCTTTTTCGCCGAGCTGGCGCTCGGCCTAATCTATGCGTGGAAGAAGGGAGCCCTGGAATGGGAGTAGAGCTTTCGGCGCCGCCCCCGCCGGGGACCCTCCCGGACGTCGGCTTCCTGAACGACATCAATGCCGAGATTTCGGACAAGGGTTTCCTGGTCACCTCCACCGAGGAGCTGTTCCAGTGGGCCCGTACCGGCTCGCTGTGGTGGATGACCTTCGGCCTCGCATGCTGCGCGGTGGAGATGATCCACGTCAACATGCCGCGCTACGACATGGAGCGCTTCGGCGCCGCCCCGCGCGCGTCGCCGCGCCAGTCGGACGTGATGATCGTCGCGGGCACGCTGTGCAACAAGATGGCCCCGGCGCTTCGCCGGGTCTATGACCAGATGTCGGAACCGAAATACGTGATTTCGATGGGCAGCTGCGCCAATGGCGGCGGCTATTACCACTATAGCTACAGCGTCGTGCGCGGCTGCGATCGCGTGGTGCCCGTGGACATCTACGTCCCCGGCTGCCCGCCGACTGCTGAGGCGCTGCTCTACGGCGTGATGCAGCTGCAGCGGAAGATCCGCCGCATCGGGAGCCTGGACCGGTGAGGGCGCCGGCTCCCCGCTATGCCGCGAACGACGGCGTGATCGAGGCGGCCAAGGCCGCGCTCGGCGACATGCTGGTCGAGGCGAAGGACGCCGTGGGCGAAGTGTCGCTCACCGTCGTCCGCGAGAAGCTGTGCGACGCGATGATCGCGCTGCGCGACACGCCGGGCCTGGAATATCAGCAGCTCAGCGAGATCGCCGGTGTCGACTATCCGCAGCGCGCGGAGCGCTTCGACGTCGTCTACCAGCTGCTGTCGTTCACCCGGAACCACCGTATCCGCGTCCGCGTCATCACCGACGAGGAAAAGCCGGTGCCGAGCGTGACCGACATCTGGCCGGTCGCCGGCTGGCTCGAGCGCGAGACGTACGACATGTACGGCGTGCTGTTCGAGGGCAATGACGATCTCCGCCGCATCCTGACCGACTATGGCTTCCAGGGCCATCCGCTGCGCAAGGACTTCCCGATGACCGGGTATGTCGAGGTGCGCTACTCGGAAGAGGCGAAGCGCGTGGTCTATGAGCCGGTCAGCCTGGCGCAGGACTTCCGCAACTTCGACTTCATGAGCCCGTGGGAAGGTGCGCAATATGTGCTGCCCGGCGACGAGAAGGCGCCGCAGCCGCAGGCCAAGGGGGCGCCCACGCCGGCTGCCGCCGCCCAAGTCGCGAGCGCCGACACCGCCGCCGCCAAGAGCGAGCCGGCGCAGGGCAAGGACACCAAGACCACCGACAGCCCGGCCCAGACCGGCGCCGGCCAGCCGCATCCGGGCAACCAGCCCGGCGAAAAGCCCAAGGATCCGGACGTGATCCCGACCAAGGGCGAAGGGCAGAACAAATGAGCGATACCGTAGCCAAGATCATGGAGCGCGATGTCGACCCGGCGACGGGCGATACCTCGATCGCGAACTACACGATCAACTTCGGCCCGCAGCATCCCGCGGCGCACGGCGTGCTCCGTCTCGTCACCGAACTGGATGGCGAGATCATCGAGCGCATCGATCCGCATGTCGGCCTGCTCCACCGCGGCACCGAAAAGCTGATCGAGTACAAGACCTACACCCAGGCGCTGCCCTATTTCGATCGCTTCGATTACTGTTCGCCGCTGGCGATGGAGCACAGCTTCGTCCTCGCGGTCGAGAAGCTGCTCGATCTCGAGGTGCCGCTGCGCGGCCAGTATCTCCGCGTGCTGTTCGCCGAGCTGACCCGAATCTGCAACCACATGCTGAACCTCGGTTCGCACGTGATGGACGTCGGCGCGATGACGCCGAACCTGTGGATGTTCGAGATCCGCGAGGACTGCCTGAACTTCTTCGAGCGGGCGTCGGGTGCGCGCATGCACTCGAACTATTACCGCGTCGGCGGGGTGCGTCAGGACGTGCCGGTCAAGCTGCTGAACGACATCGCGGAATGGCTCGACACGCGCCTGCCGCAGCTGTTCGGTGACGCGATCAGCCTGGTCGCCGAGAACCGCATCTTCAAGCAGCGCAACGTCGACATCGCGACGGTGAGCCGCGAGGACGCGATCAAGTGGGGCTTCTCCGGCCCGATGATCCGCGCCGCCGGCATTCCGTGGGATATCCGCCGCGCGCAGCCCTATGACGTGTACGACCGCGTCGACTTCGAGATCCCGGTCGGCACCCGCGGCGATTGCTATGATCGCTTCATGGTCCGCGTCGAGGAAGTCTACCAGTCGGCCCGCATCATCAAGCAGTGCATCCAGGACATGCCGGAAGGCCCGGTCCTGACGCTCGACCGCAAGGTAGGGGCCCCGAAGCGCGGCGAGATGAAGCAGTCGATGGAAGCGCTGATCCATCACTTCAAGCTCTTCACCGAAGGCTATCACGTGCCGGCGGGCGAAGTGTATGTCGCAACCGAGAGCCCCAAGGGCGAATTCGGCGTGTACCTGGTCTCGGATGGCACCAACAAGCCGTATCGCTGCAAGGTGCGCCCGACGGCGTTCAGCCACCTCCAGGCGATGGACTTCATGTCCAAGGGCCATATGCTCGCCGACATCACCGCCATTCTGGGCGCGATGGACATCGTGTTCGGGGAGTGCGACCGTTGAGCACGGATCGTATCGCCACGACCCATGAAATGATCGCGCGGTACAACGCGCAGGATGCCGACGGCTATGTCGAGCTGATGACCGACGGCGCCTGCGAGGCGACCTATCGCGGCGCCGTGCTGCGCGAGGGCCGCGAAGGCGTGCGTTCGGGGCTGAAGGCGATGTTCGCCGAGTTTCCGCACAACCGTGCCGACATCCTGTCCTCCTATGCGCTCGGCGAGACCGTCGTGCTGCACGAGAAGGTGTCGCGCTCGCCCGAGGCCGAGCCCTTCGAGGTGATGTCCATTTATACGTTCTCCGACGACAAGGTCGATCGGGTGGAGTTTATCCGCTGATGGCTGACGCACCCCAACTCCCCGACGAAGCGGAAGTCCGCGCGCGCTGGGGCAATTTCGCCTGGACGCCGGCCAACGCCGAGAAGGCGCGCGAGATCATGGCGCGCTATCCGGCGGGCCGCCAGATGTCGTGCACCATCCCGTTCCTCGATCTGGCGCAGCGCCAGGTGGGCGCGGAGACAAACACGCAGGGCTGGCTGCCGGTTCCGGTGATCGAGTTCGTCGCGCGCGAACTGGACATGCCCTATATTCGCGTGTTCGAGGTCGCGACCTTCTACACCATGTTCAATCTGGTGCCGGTCGGCCGCTACCATGTGCAGGTCTGCGGCACCACGCCGTGCATGCTGCGCGGGTCGGACGATGTGATGGCTGCGTGCAAGGCACGCGGGCTCAAGAAGGGCCACACCACCGCGGACGGGCTGTTCACGCTCACCGAGGTCGAGTGCATGGGCAATTGCTCGTCGGCGCCGATGGTACAGATCAACGACGACAATTTCGAAGATCTCGACTATGATCGGACGCTCGCGATCCTCGACGCGCTGGCCAAGGGCGAGAGCCCCAAGACCGGTACGCAGGAGCCGGGCCGTCACACCGTCGAGCCGCTCGGCGGTCCGACGACGCTTACCGCGATGGTCCATGAGAACCATGACTATCGGGGCGAATGGTGATGCGGGGCAACAGCCTCATCGTCACCATCCTGGCCATCATCGGCGGTATCGTCGTGCTCGGCTGGGTGCTCGAGCTTGCATTTAACTTGATCGGGACGCTCGTCCTGATCGGTCTGGCCGTAGTCTTCTATCTGTTCGTACAGAAGCTGGTCGGGAAGGGACGCTAAGGTGCTTCAGGACAAGGACCGCATCTTCACCAATCTCTACGGCTACCAGTCGTGGCACCTCGACGCCGCCCGTGCGCGCGGCGCGTGGGACAACACCAAGGCGCTGCTGGAATTGGGGCAGGACACCATCATCGACCGCATCAAGGCCTCGGGCCTGCGCGGGCGTGGCGGCGCCGGCTTCCCGACGGGCATGAAGTGGAGCTTCATGCCGAAGAACCCGACGCCCGAGCGTCCGAGCTTCCTCGTCATCAATGCAGACGAATCCGAGCCCGGCTCGTGCAAGGACCGCGAGATCATCCGCCACGATCCGCATTTGCTGATCGAAGGCGCGCTGGTTGCTGGCTTCGCGATGCGCGCGCGGGCGGCCTATATCTACATCCGCGGCGAATATATCCGCGAGGCCGAGACGCTGTTCGCAGCCGTCGCCGAGGCCTATGCCGCCGGCCTGCTGGGCAAGAATGCCTGCGGTTCGGGCTATGACTTCGACGTGTTCGTCCATCGCGGCGCCGGCGCGTACATCTGCGGCGAAGAGACCGCGATGATCGAGAGCCTGGAAGGCAAGAAGGGCCAGCCGCGCCTCAAGCCGCCGTTCCCGGCGGGTGCGGGCCTCTATGGCTGCCCGACCACGGTCAACAACGTCGAGTCGATCGCGGTTGCGCCGACGATCCTGCGGCGTGGTCCCGAATGGTTCGCCAGCTTCGGCAACGAGAACAACAAGGGCACCAAGCTCTTCCAGATCTCGGGCCATGTGAACAAGCCGTGCGTGGTCGAGGAGGCCATGTCGATCCCGTTCCGCGAGCTGATCGAGAAGCATTGCGGCGGCATTCGCGGCGGTTGGGACAATCTGCTCGCGGTGATCCCGGGCGGTTCGTCGGTGCCGCTGGTGCCGGCAGCCCAGATCATGGACTGCCCGATGGACTTTGACGGCTTGCGCGCGCTCGGCTCGGGCCTCGGCACCGCCGCCGTGATCGTGATGGACAAGTCGACCGACATCGTCCGCGCGATCAGCCGGCTCTCCTATTTCTACAAGCATGAGAGCTGTGGCCAGTGCACGCCGTGCCGCGAAGGCACCGGCTGGATGTGGCGCGTGATGGAGCGGCTGCGCACCGGCGACGCCGACATCAGCGAGATCGACACGCTGCAGCAGGTGACCAAGCAGGTCGAAGGCCACACCATCTGCGCCCTGGGCGATGCGGCCGCCTGGCCGATCCAGGGCCTGATCCGCCATTTCCGCCCCGAGATCGAGCGCCGTATCAACGAGCGCAAGTCGGGCGGCATCGAAACCATGCAAGAGGCGGCAGAGTAATGCCCAAGCTCAAGGTTGACGGAATCGAAGTCGAGGTGCCGCAGGGCGCCACTGTGCTCCAGGCCTGCGAGGCCGCGGGCAAGGAGATTCCGCGTTTCTGCTATCATGAACGGCTGAGCATCGCCGGCAATTGCCGCATGTGCCTGGTCGAGGTGAAGCCCGGACCGCCCAAGCCCCAGGCTTCGTGCGCGCTGCCGGCCGCCGACAATCAGGAAGTCCGCACCGACAGCCCGATGGTGAAGGCCGCGCGCGAAGGCGTGATGGAATTCCTGCTGATCAACCACCCGCTCGATTGCCCGATCTGCGATCAGGGCGGTGAGTGCGACCTGCAGGACCAGTCGGTCGCCTATGGTCGTGGCCAGTCGCGCTATGAGGAAAACAAGCGCGCGGTCACCGAGAAATATATGGGCCCCATCATCAAGACGGTGATGACCCGCTGCATCCAGTGCACCCGCTGCGTCCGCTTCGGCGAGGAAGTGGCCGGCGTGGAGGATATCGGCGCGATCTATCGCGGCGAGAACATGCAGATCACGACCTATCTCGAAAAGGCGTTCAAGAGCGAGCTTTCGGGCAATGTCGCGGACCTGTGCCCGGTCGGCGCGCTGACCCACAAGCCGGTCGCGTTCGAATATCGCCCCTGGGAGCTCAAGCGGAACCTGTCGATCGACGTGATGGACGCGGTCGGCACCAACATCCGCCTCGACAGCCGCGGCCGTCAGGTGATGCGCGTCCTGCCGCGCATCAACGAGGACGTGAACGAGGAGTGGGCGCACGACAAGACCCGCTACCATGTCGACGCGCTGGTCCGCCGCCGTCTCGACCGCCCGTTCGTCCGCAAGGACGGCAAGCTGGTCCCGGCGAGCTGGGAAGAAGCGTTCGACGCTATCGCGGGCGTGGCCGCCAATGCCGGTTCGAGCGTCGCGGCGATCGCCGGCGACCTGCTCGATGCCGAGACCATGTATGCCGCCAAGGCGCTGGTGAAGGCGTTCGGTTCGGACCTGCTCGAAGGCCGCCAGACCGGCATGGCCTATGACACGTCGAGCCTGTCGGCGGTGGCGTTCAACACCACCATCGCGGCGCTCGAAGAGGCGGATGCGATCCTGCTGGTCGGCACCAATCTGCGCTGGGAAGCGCCGCTGGTGAACACCCGCGTGCGCAAGGCGATCAAGCGCGGTGCCAAGGTGTTCGCGATCGGCCCGCAGGTCGACCTGACCTACAAGGTCGAGTGGCTGGGTGACGATCTGGGGCTGCTGGGCAGCCTGCCGGAAAATCTCGCCCAGGCGATCGACAATGCCAAGAAGCCGGCGCTGATCCTCGGCCCCGGCGCGCTCAAGAACGGCCATGGTGCCGCGCTCGCGATCGCGGGTGCCTTCCAGCGCGCCGCGACCGAGACCGAGGCTGCATGGAACGGCTTCAACGTCGTCCACACCGCGGCGGCGCGGATGGCCGGCCTGATGCTCGGCTATGCGCAGAAGGGCGGCATTGCCGACATCGTCGCGGCATCGCCGAAGCTCGCCTTCTTCCTGGGCGCCGACGAGGTGGACTTCTCGAAGTTCGCCGGCAGCTTCAAGGTCTATATCGGCCACCATGGCGACCAGGGCGCGCATCATGCCGATGTGATCCTGCCGGGTGCTACCTATGCCGAGAAGCCGGGCACCTATGTCAACCTCGAAGGCCGCGTGCAGCGCGCCGATCGCGCGGTGTTCGCACCGGGCGAGGCGCGCGAGGACTGGACGATCCTGCGCGCGCTGTCCGAAAAGCTCGGCCGCACGCTGCCGTTCGACAGCTTCGACGAGCTGCGCGCCGCGATGGCGGGCGAGGTTCCGGCGCTCGGCCAGGAAGGTCTGGCCGAGTTCGCGTGGAACCCGCCGTCGCTGCCCAGCCAGGCGTCGGGTCCGGTGACCTATCCGATCGCTGACTTCTATCTCACCAACGCCATCTGCCGTGCGTCGCCGACGATGCAGCGCTGCTCGGCCGAACTGCTCCATGGCGAAGATTTCGCAGAGGCCGCAGAATGACCTCCTGGTTTACCGCTCTCGGCCTGCCGTACGGCTGGTCCTGGTTCATCGCCACGATCATCGACATTCTGGTGATCGCGCTGCCGGTGATGCTGGCCGTGGCCATGATCATCTATGCCGATCGCAAGATCTGGGCGGCGATGGCGCTGCGCCGCGGCCCGAACGTCGTCGGTCCGCTCGGCCTGCTCCAGTCCTTCGCCGACGGCCTGAAGGTGTTCCTGCAGGAAACCATCATCCCGTCGGGTGCGAACAAGGGCCTGTTCCTGCTCGCGCCGATCATCACCTTCACGGTCGCGCTGATCGTGTGGGCGGTGGTGCCGTTCCAGGCGGGCGTCGCGCTGTCGAACATCAATGTCGGCCTGCTCTACGTGCTCGCGGCCTCGTCGCTGGGCGTGTACGGCATCATCCTCGCGGGCTGGTCGTCCAACTCGAAGTACCCGTTCTACTCGGCGATCCGCGCTGCTGCGCAGATGGTGAGCTATGAAGTCTCGATCGGCTTCGTGCTGATCTCGGTCGTGCTCTGGGCTGGCACCTTCAACCTCGGCGCGATCGTCGAGGCGCAGAAGGGCTATTACGGCTTCGTCAACGGCAACTTCGTCAACCCGCTGCTCTTCCCGATGGCGATCGTGTTCTTCATCTCGTCGCTCGCCGAGACGCAGCGCGCGCCGTTCGACCTGACCGAAGCGGAGTCGGAGCTGGTCGCGGGCTATCAGACCGAATATTCGTCGATGGCCTTCGCGCTCTACTGGCTCGGCGAATATGCCAACGTCATCCTGATGTGCGCGCTCAACGCCACGCTGTTCTGGGGTGGGTATCTCCCGCCGTTCGACTGGGCGCCGCTGTATATGGTGCCGGGCATTCTCTGGCTGTTCGCCAAGATGCTGTTCTTCTTCTTCTGCTTCAGCTGGGTGAAGGCCACCGTCCCGCGCTATCGCTACGACCAGCTGATGCGCCTGGGCTGGAAGATCTTCCTGCCGCTGTCGCTTCTCTTCGTCTTCCTCGTTTCCGGGTTTCTCATGCTGACCCGGGTTGGAGTGCCCGCATGAGCGTCGCAAGTTTCGTCCGCACCTGGACTCTGTGGGAGTTCGTGAAGGCGCACGCCCTGACCTTGAAGTATTTCTTCAAGCCCAAGGCGACGATCAACTATCCGTACGAGAAGAACCCGCTCTCGCCCCGCTTCCGCGGCGAGCATGCGCTGCGCCGCTATCCCAATGGGGAAGAGCGCTGCATCGCGTGCAAGCTGTGCGAGGCGGTGTGCCCGGCGCTGGCGATCACGATCGAGGCCGAGCCGCGCGACGACGGCAGCCGCCGCACGACGCGCTACGACATCGACATGACCAAGTGCATTTACTGCGGCCTGTGTCAGGAAGCCTGCCCGGTCGATGCGATCGTCGAGGGGCCGAATTTCGAATTTTCCACCGAAACGCGTGAAGAGCTGATTTATCAAAAGGATAAGCTGCTCGCGAACGGCGATCGCTGGGAACGCGCGATTGCGGCGAACCTTGCCGCCGACGCGCCGTACCGTTAAGCGCCGCACCATTCAAAGGGGCCATCCGATTCCGTGATCCAGCTTCTCGCCTTTTACCTGTTTGCGATCATCGTGTGCGTCTCCGGCGCCTGCACGATCCTGTCGCGTAACCCGGTACATTCCGTCCTCTGGCTCATTCTGGCGTTCTTCAACGCTGCGGGCCTGATGGTGCTCGTGGGCGCCGAATTCATCGCCATGCTGCTGGTGATCGTTTATGTCGGCGCGGTCGCGGTGCTCTTCCTGTTCGTCGTGATGATGCTCGACATCGACTTCACCGAGCTCCGCGCGGGCGTGATGAAGTATGCCGCGGTCGGCCTGCTGCTGGCGCTAGCGCTGGTCGCCGAGATCATCGTCGCGGTGGGCGCCTGGAGCGCCGGCACGCTGGCGCTCGGCCGCCGCGTCGCCCCGGTGCAGGACGGCGTGCCGAACATCGAAGCGATCGGCCAGCTGCTCTACACGCGCTACCTGTTCGTGTTCGAAGGCGCCGGCCTGGTGCTGCTCGTCGCGATGATCGGTGCGATCGTGCTGACCTACCGCAAGCGCAGCGACGTGCGGCCGCAGAACATTGCGCGCCAGAACGCCCGCCGTGCGAAGGACGCCACCCGTAACATGAACCCGGCGGTCGGGCAGGGGATGGAGCTGTGATCTCGCTAACCCATTATCTGGTCGTCTCGGCCATCCTGTTCACCATGGGGGTGCTCGGCATCTTCATGAACCGGAAGAACCTGATCGTCATCCTGATGGCGATCGAGCTGATCCTTCTGGCGGTGAACCTCAATCTCGTCGCCTTCTCGTCGTTCCTCGGCGATCTGGTCGGCCAGGTGTTCGCGATGTTCGTGCTGACCGTCGCCGCCGGTGAGGCCGCGATCGGCCTTGCGATCCTGGTCATCTATTTCCGCGGTCGCGGCACGATTTCGGTCGACGACGTCAATCGGATGCAGGGCTGATGTCGTCCATTCTGATCATCACATTCCTGCCGCTTCTCGCGGCAGCCGTTGCGGGGCTCGTGAACAAGTCGTTCGGCGCCGCGCTGCCCAAGATCGTCACCACGGGCTCGCTGTTCGTGGCGTGCGGCCTGTCCTGGCCGATCTTCCTCTCCTACCTGAGCGGCTCGGCCGCGCCGACGGTCACCCCGGTGCTGCACTGGATGACCTCGGGCACGATGAGCTTCGCCTGGGAACTGCGCGTCGACGCGCTGACCGCGGTGATGCTCGTGGTGGTCACCAGCGTGTCGGCGCTCGTCCATCTCTATAGCTGGGGCTATATGAGCGAGGAGCCGGACCAGCCACGCTTCTTCGCGTACCTGTCGCTGTTCACCTTCGCGATGCTGATGCTCGTGACCGCGAACAACCTGGTGCAAATGTTCTTCGGCTGGGAAGGCGTGGGTCTCGCGTCCTACCTGCTGATCGGCTTCTGGTTCCGCAAGCCTAGCGCCAATGCCGCAGCGATCAAGGCCTTCGTGGTCAACCGCGTCGGCGACCTCGGCTTCATGCTCGGCATCTTCGGCGTGTTCCTGGTGTTCGGCACCGTCGACATTCCGACGATCCTGGCGGCGGCGCCGAACCATGCGGGTTCGACGATCGGCTTCCTCGGCTATCGCTTCGACACGATCACCGTGCTCTGCCTGCTGCTGTTCGTCGGCGCGATGGGCAAGTCGGCGCAGCTCGGCCTGCACACCTGGTTGCCGGACGCGATGGAAGGCCCGACCCCGGTGTCGGCGCTGATCCACGCCGCGACCATGGTGACCGCGGGCGTGTTCATGCTCTGCCGCATGTCGCCGCTGTTCGAGCAGAGTGCGGTCGCGATGCACGTCGTGATGGTGATCGGCGCGGCTACCTGCTTCTTCGCCGCCACCGTCGGCACGACGCAGACCGACATTAAGCGCGTGATCGCCTATTCGACCTGTTCGCAGCTCGGCTACATGTTCTTCGCAGCGGGCGTCGGCGCGTACGGCGCGGCGATGTTCCACCTGTTCACGCACGCCTTCTTCAAGGCGCTGCTGTTCCTCGGCGCCGGCTCGGTGATCCATGCGATGCACCACGAGCAGGACATGCGCTATTATGGCGGCCTCTGGAAGAAGATCCCGCTGACCTACACGGCGATGATGGCGGGCACGCTCGCGATCACCGGCGTCGGCATCCCCGCGCTGTTCGGCAATCCGGTGGCGTTCGGCTTTGCCGGCTTCCACTCGAAGGACGCGATCATCGAAGCGGCCTTCGCTTCGGGCAACACCGGCGTGTTCTGGGTCGGCGTGGTCGTCGCGCTGCTGACGAGCTTCTACTCGTGGCGCGTGGTGTTCCTCACCTTCCACGGCAAGCCGCGCTGGGCAGCTTCCGAGCATATCCAGCACGCGGTGCACGACGCGCACGGCCACGGCCATGACGATCACGCGCATGACGATCATGCCCATGCCGCGCACGACGCGCACGGCCATGACCATCATCACGCGCACGATCACGGCGACGGCACGGCGGGCTATCACCCGCACGAGAGCCCGCTTGTCATGCTGATCCCGCTGGTTCTGCTGTCGATCGGTGCAGTGCTGGCCGGCTTCGTCTTCCACGGCGCGTTTATCGAGCCGAGCGCGGGCGAGACCTATTGGCACGGCGCGCTGGCCTTCAACGAGCATCTGATGCACGCGATGCATGAAGTGCCGGTGTGGGTGAAGCTCTCGGCCACGGTGGCGATGCTGCTGGGCCTGGGCACCGCGATCTTCGCGTACATCGTTTCGCCGGGCTTCCCGGCGGCCTTCGCCGAGCAGGTGCGTCCGCTGTACCTGTTCCTGCTCAACAAATGGTATTTCGACGAGCTCTACAACCTGCTCTTCGTGCGTCCCGCGTTCGCCATCGGGCGGCTGTTCTGGAAGCGCGGCGACGAGCAGACGATCGACCGGTTCGGCCCCAATGGCGCGGCGCGCCTGGTGCAGTTCGGAAGCTTCGGGGCCGTCAAGCTGCAATCGGGGTATCTCTACACCTATGCCTTCGTCATGCTGATCGGGCTCACCGCCGCGCTCACCTGGGTCATTGCGAGGTGATGGAATCATGACCGGCTTTCCGATCCTTTCCGTCCTGCTCGCGGTGCCCGCGGTTGCCGCAGTGGTCTGCCTGTTCGTGGGTGCCCAGGGCGCCCGCTGGACGGCGCTCCTAGCGACGCTCGTCAACCTGGCGCTGGGTGCTTGGCTCTGGACGCAGTTCCAATATGGCGACGGCGCTCCGCAGTGGCAGTTCGTCGAGCATGTCACGCTGTTCAAGATGGGTGGCGTCGAGTTCTCCTGGGCGCTCGGCATCGACGGCTTCGCCTTCCTGCTGATCGAGCTTTCGCTGTTCCTGATGCCGATCTGCATCGGGGCCAGCTGGCTCTCGGTCACCAAGCGCGTGCCGGAATATATGGCGGCGTTCCTCGCGACCGAAGTGCTGATGATCGGCACCTTCGCCGCGCAGGACCTGTTCCTGTTCTACGTCTTCTTCGAAGGCGGCCTGATCCCGATGTACCTGATCATCGGCATCTGGGGCGGCGTGAACCGCATCTACGCGTCGTACAAGTTCTTCCTGTACACGCTGCTCGGCTCGCTGCTGATGCTCATCGCGATGATCGCGATGGTGCTGACCACCGGCACGACGTCGATCCCCTACCTGATGGCCTATGATTTCCCGGCCAGCTGGCAGACCTGGCTGTGGCTCGCCTTCTTCGCCTCGTTCGCGGTGAAGATGCCGATGTGGCCGGTCCACACCTGGCTTCCCGACGCGCACGTCCAGGCGCCGACCGCAGGTTCGGTCATCCTCGCGGGCGTGCTGCTGAAGCTCGGCGGCTATGGCTTCCTGCGCTTCTCGCTGCCGATGTTCCCGGTCGCGTCGGTGCAGTTCATGTGGGTCGTCTTCGGCTTGTCGTGTGTCGCGGTGGTCTACACCTCGCTCGTCGCGCTCGTGCAGAGCGACATGAAGAAGCTGATCGCCTATTCGTCGGTCGCGCACATGGCGATCGTCACCATGGGTCTGTTCGCCTTCAACGCGAACGGCATCGACGGTGCGATGATGGTGATGCTGGGCCACGGCGTGGTCTCGGGCGCGCTCTTCCTGTGCGTCGGCATCATCTATGATCGCCTGCATACCCGCGAGATCGACCGCTATGGCGGCCTGGCGATCAACATGCCGCGCTATGCGGTGCTGTTCCTGCTGTTCACCATGGCCTCGATCGGCCTGCCGGGCACCAGCAACTTCGTCGGCGAATTCTTCAGCCTCGCCGGCGTGTACCAGGTCTCGACCGCAACCGCGCTGATCGGCACCACCGGCATCATCCTCGGCGCCGCCTATATGCTCTACCTGTTCCGTCGGGTGGTGTGGGGCGACCTGACCAAGGACGATGTGAAGGCGATGCCGGATCTCGACGGTCGCGAAGTCGCGATGCTCGCGGCACTGGCCGCCGTGGTGCTGTGGATGGGCGTGTACCCGACCAGCTTCACCGCACCGATGCGCGCCGATGTCGCGCGGCTGACGCAGCGCCTCGACAGCGCCGCGCACACCGCGTCGATCAGCGACTCCAAGCCCACGCCGGGTTCGCCGCAGGCGGCACCCGCCCATGAAGCCTCCGCGCACGAGGGGGCGCACTGATGTCCTATTCCACGCAACTCCTCATGACGCTGCCCGAGCTGTTGCTCGCGGCCGGCTCGATCGTCCTGATGCTGGTCGCCGCCTGGGGTGGCCAGGCATCGACCAAGCTGGTGAGCTGGGCCTCGGTGGCGCTGCTCGCCGGCGCCGGCATCGCGCTGGCGGGTCCGTCTTCGACGGGCGGCAGCGCGTTCGGCGGCCTCTACCGCGCCGATGCCTTCGCGACCTTCGCCAAGGTGGTGATCTTTGTTGCCGCCGCGGTGTCGATCCTCGTCGCGCCCAAGTTCTTCCAGCGCACCTCGGGCGAGGATCTGCGCCCGGAATATCCGGTGCTGATCCTGCTCTCGACGGTGGGCATGGGCATGATGGTCTCGGCGGGCGACCTGCTGAGCCTCTATGTCGGTCTCGAGCTGCAGAGCCTGTCGGCGTACATCCTCGCCAGCTTCATGCGGCGGGACACGCGCTCGGCGGAAGCGGGCCTGAAGTATTTCGTGCTGGGCGCGCTCGCCTCGGGCATCCTGCTCTACGGCATCAGCCTGGTCTACGGCTTCGCCGGTACGACGCTGTTCGACGGCATTGCCGACGCCTACAGCGCCGGTGCGACCGGCAGCCAGCATACCGGTCTGCTGTTCGGCCTGGTGTTCGTATTCGCCGGTCTCGCCTTCAAGATCTCGGCGGTGCCGTTCCACATGTGGACGCCGGACGTGTATGAAGGCGCGCCGACCCCGGTCACCGCGTACTTCGCTTCGGCGCCGAAGGTGGCGGCGGTGGCGATGGCGGTGCGCGTCGCGGTCGACGCGATGGGGCCTGCCATCCTCGAATGGCGCCAGATCGTGATCTTCGCCTCGCTTGCCTCGATCATCTTCGGTGCGGTGGCGGCGATCGGCCAGACCAACATCAAGCGCCTGCTTGCGTACTCGTCGATCAACAATGTCGGCTTCGCGCTGATCGGCCTTGCCGCCGGCGGCGAGGAAGGCGTTGCGAGCGTGCTCGTCTACATGGCGATCTACGTCGTGATGACGATCGGCAGCTTCCTGGTGGTGCTGCAGATGCGCGACGAGCAGGGCGAGCAGGTCGAGACCATCGCCAGCCTTTCGGGCATGTCGCGCACGCGGCCGGGCCTGGCGCTGGCGCTGGCGATCTTCATGTTCAGTCTCGCCGGTATCCCGCCGCTGCTCGGTTTCTTCGCCAAGCTGGGGGTGTTCATCGCCGCGATGCATTCGGGCCTGATCGCCTTCGCCACGGTGGGTGCCGCGGCCTCGACGATCGGTGCCTTCTATTACCTCAAGATCGTCAAGACGATGTACTTCGACGAGCCGGCCCCTGCCTTCGCGGGCAAGACCGACCTGGTCGAAGGCGGGCTGATCGCGATCAGCGCGGTCGTCATCTCGCCGATCGGCTGGGTGCTGTTCGGTGCGCTCGGCACCTGGTCGCTGGTCGCGGCGAAGGCGCTGTTCTGACCCCTGTGATCCGGACCGTCGCCGAGACGGGATCGACCAATGCCGACATCCTTTCCCTGGCGCTTACGGGCGCCGGGGAAGGGCTGTGGCTCCGGGCCGAACGCCAGACCGCCGGCAAGGGCCGGCAGGGGCGTGCCTGGGTCTCGCCTGCGGGCAATCTCTACATTTCGACGCTGGTCCGCGTGCGGTCGACCGATCCGTCGTCGGCGACGCTGGCGCTGCTCTCGGCCGTCGCGCTGGAGGAGGCGGTGCGGGCGTTCGGCGTATCGCCGATGCTCAAATGGCCCAACGACCTGCTGGTGGGCGGCGCCAAGCTTTCCGGCATCCTGCTCGAACGGGCAGGGGATGCGATCGCGGTCGGCATCGGCGTCAACCTGGCGGCGGCGCCCGACGGGCTCGACCGCGCTGCGACGAGCCTCGCCGCGCAAGGCGTGACCGTCGCTCCCGACATCTTCGCAGAGGTGCTCGCCGAAAGCTTCGGCCGCTGGCTGGAACGCTGGCGGGGCGAGGGGGTGTGGCCGGTGCGCGAGCGCTGGCTTGCCAGGGCGCATCCCGAGGGCACCGCGCTCACCGCACGGCTCGCCGACGGGTCGAGCTTCGACGGGCTGTTCGGCGGGCTGGATTCGAGCGGGGCGCTGATCCTGCGCTTGGCCGATGGAACGACCCGTGCCATTCACGCCGGCGACGTGTTCCTGCTGTAACGAGGAAGAGGGAAGGGCGATGCTGCTCGCGGTCGACGCCGGCAATACCAATGTCGTGTTCGCGCTGGTGGACGGCGGCGAGATCCGCGCCCGCTGGCGCATCGCCACCGATCCGCGCCGCACCGCCGACGAATATGCGGTGTGGCTCAGCCAGTTGCTGGCGCTGGAGGGCTTCGACCGCAGCGCGGTCAGCGGCGTGATCGTCGGCACGGTGGTGCCGCGCGCGCTCCACAACCTTCAGGTACTCGCCAGCAAATACTTCAAGACCGAGGCGGTGATCGCCGGCAAGGGCAATGCCGAATGGGGCTTCGCGCTCGATGTCGACGAGCCGCAGAACCTGGGTGCCGATCGCGCGCTCAACGTGCTCGCCGGGCATGCGCGGCACGAAGGCGACCTGATCATCATCGATTTCGGCACCGCGACCACCTTCGACGTGGTCGATTATCGCGGCGCCTATAAGGGCGGGATCATCGCGCCGGGCATCAACCTGTCGCTCGATGCGCTGGTGACCGCCGCCGCCAAGCTGCCGCGCATCGCGATTTCGGCCCCCGAGACTGCGAGCGTGGTTGGTCGCAACACCGTCGATCAGATGCATATCGGCATCTATTGGGGCTATGTCGCGATGATCGAGGGGCTGGTCGCGCGGCTGAAGGCCGAAGTGGGCAGGCCGCTCAAGGTTATTGCGACGGGTGGGCTGGCGATTCTCTTCGAAAGGCATACATCGGTGTTCGATACGATCGAGCCCGATCTCACCATCCAGGGCTTGGCGATGCTGTGGGAACGCAGCCAGCAAGGAAATTAAGTGACTCCAAGAAACGAACTGCTCTTCCTCGCCCTTGGTGGCTCGGGCGAGATTGGCATGAACGTCAATCTCTATGGCTGCGACGGCAAATGGCTGATGGTCGATTGCGGCATCACCTTTGGCGATGCCAGCTATCCGGGCATCGACGTGATCCTGCCCGACCTCCAGTTCATCGAGGACCGGGTGGACGATCTGCTCGGCATCGTGCTGACGCACGGGCATGAGGACCATATCGGCGCGCTGCCCTATCTCGCCGCCGATCTCGGCGTGCCGCTCTACGCGACGCCGTTCACCGCGGGCCTGATCCACGGCAAGCTGGCCGAGGAAGGCATCGACGACCGTGTCGAATTGAACGTGGTCAAGGAAGAGGGGCCGTTCGACATCGGTCCGTTCACGGTCACCTATACGCCGCTCGCCCACTCGATCCCCGAGGGCAATGCGGTGCTGATCGAGACGCCCTATGGCAAGGTGTTCCACACCGGCGACTGGAAGCTGGACGAGGCGCCGTCGCTTGGCGGTTCGGCGACTGCCGAGGAACTGACCGCGATTGGCGACAAGGGCGTGCTCGCGCTGGTCTGCGACTCGACCAACGTGTTCAACCCCGAGGCCTCGGGCTCGGAAGCCGACGTGCGCAAGGGCCTGGACGAAGTGGTCGCCGGCGCCAAGGGCCGCGTGCTCGTCACCACCTTCGCCTCGAACGCGGCGCGGCTGCAGACTTTGGGCGAGGTCGCCCGGGACACCGGCCGCGAACTGTGCGTCGCCGGACGCTCGCTGGACCGGATCATCCGCGTTGCCAAGGCGACCGGCTATCTGCGCGACTTCCCCGATCTGATCGACTTCGACAAGGCGATGACGCTGCCCGCCTCGCGCGTGCTGATCGTCGCCACCGGCGGCCAGGGCGAGCCCCGCGCCGCGCTCAACCGCATCGCCGAGGGCAGTCATGTGCTCAAGCTCCACCAGGGCGATCTGGTGGTGTTCTCCTCGCGCCAGATCCCGGGCAACGAGATCGCGATCGGCAAGATCATGAACACGCTCGCCGACAAGGGCGTCGACATCATCACCGATCGCCAGGCCTTCGTCCACGTCTCGGGGCATCCGGGTCGCCCGGAGCTGGCCGAGATGTACAAGTGGATCCGGCCGGAGATCATCGTGCCGGTCCACGGGGAGATCCGCCACATGCACGAGCAGGCGCGCTTCGCGCTGGAGCAGGGCGTGCCCAAGGCGGTGAAGCAGCAGAATGGCGAGATCATCCGCCTCGCGCCCAACGGCCCGCAGAAGATCGGCCATGCGACGGTCGGTCGCCTCGTGCTCGATGGCGACGTGATCCTGCCCGCCGACGGCGCGACGATGGGCGAGCGGCGGCGGATCGCGCTCTACGGCCAGATGTCGGTCGCGGTGGCGATCGATCGCAAGGGCAAGCTGCTCGGCGCCCCCCAGATCCGCGTGCAGGGCGTGCCGGTGGAAGAGGACCGCGAGGACCTGATCGAGGCCGCCGCCGATGCCGCCGCCGAGGCGGTGAAGAAGGACTGGCGCGATCGCGAGAAGCTTCGCGAGTCGCTGCGTCTAGCGGTACGTCGCGTCGCGGTGCGCTTCACCGGCAAGAAGCCGGTAGTGGACGTGCTGCTGATCGAGGCGTAACCTCCACCCCATGAAGTGGCAGTCGGCGCTCGCGATTTATGTGCTCTTCTGGGCGCTTTCGGTGTTCGTCGTGCTGCCTTTCGGGGTGCGTACCAGCGAGGAAGCGGGGGCACCGCTGGTGCCCGGCCAATCGCCGAGTGCGCCGCATGAGTTTCGCCCTATGCGCATCGTTGCGCGCACGACGATTATAGCCACGCTTCTCTTCACCGCCTTCTATCTAAACTATATCTATGGCTGGGTGACAGCGGATATGCTGGACTGGGTGCATAACTAATCGGAAGAACGGCATTTTTCGCCTATAAATAGGGATGGCCGACCTTCCCGTTCTGCACCGCGACCTTCTGGGCGCCCTTGATGACCTCGAAGCGCTCACGCCCCGCCCGGCCTGCGACGAGGCTGCGGTTACGGCACTGCGCTATCGGCTGACACGGCTGAGCGGCCCCCGGCGCAAGGCGGTGCAAGTACTTTGCGAGAGCGTCGACGCGGAGGACGCGGCGGTCCAGGCGCTTGCAGCGATAGCGCCGGTAAACCGGGCGGCCTCCAGCGCGCACATCGTGAACTGGACGCTGCGCCGGATCGTTGCCGATTGGGCCGGCTATTGCGCGGCCTCGGCGGTAATTCGATCGGCCATGCGCCGCCAGATCGAGGCGGAAGCCGCGGCCTTAGATCCGTATCTCGACGATGGAGTGCTGAAGGACACAGCCAGGCGCGGTGGCTGAGCCTGCGAGCAGCCCGCCGTCGATCGTGAATTCGGCGCCAGTGATATAGCTTGCCTCATCCGCTGCCAGCATTGCGGCGACTTCCTCCACCGTTCCGAAGCGGCGATTGAGCGCCGCCGCGGCGGCCTTGCCCTTGGCGACGGCGCGATCAGTAAGGACAATGTCGGCGCCTTCCGCCTAGAATCGTTCGCAACTGGCGTGACCGATGCCGCGCGCCGTACTGGTTATGACGCAGATTTTCGTTCGAGCCTTCGCATGGTGGTCTCGCAATTCAAAACCGGCAGGGGGCGGGCTCCGTCCATTGCCTTAAAGGTCCGCCTTAGCAATCGCGCTCGGTCATCAGACCAAGATTCCGCTCAGGTGCGAAGGCGTTCGATCGCCTGCGCCAGAGCGACATAAAGCTTACCTGCATCCGACGAGAGCAGGGTTACGGCCAGCGGGTTGCCTTCACGCAGTGCTAGCATCTGGCGGAGCATCGCTTCGAAATCGTGCACGTAACGGTTCACGTGCTCCCGGAAGCCGGCGTCTTGCTCATAAATGCGATAAAGCTCACGCGCCTCGTGCGGAGCCAGCAGGCGAACCGCGCGGCGCGTGAATACGCCGCGATCGCCCTTGAGGTACGCAGCCCAGTCGGCATCGGGAACGTCCGCCGAGAATGCCTTAGCGAGATCGATCGAGGTCGCGTTCAGCGCTTCGATCAACAGGGTCATGCGATGAGCAAAGCCCTCGGCCTCTGAGCTTTCGCGCATGCGCTCGGCTTCGTTGATCCGTGCTTGCGCTTCGGTGGTTGCCTGTTCGAGTGCAGCCAGCTGCTCACGCAGCGTTGTCGCGGCTCGGTCTGCTTCGGCCATCGTTGCGGTGGCAGCATGCGTGAGGGATTCAAGTTGTTCCTGTACGGAGCGTTCCACCGCCTTTTCGACCGTGGCCGCGCTCGCCTCTCGCAGGGTCCGCTCCACCGAAGGAAGGATCGCGTCGATCGCTTCCCGAGCACGGTCGGCTGCCTTGTTGGCACTGTCCCGAACCCCCATCAGCGTCTGGATGAGGTCTGGTGCTGCCGTGTCAGTGAAGTGGCGCGCATTGTCGATCGCCTCTTCGACCAGGCGATGGAGCCTTTCCGCTTGCCCGCCGCCGGTGGCCAGTGTTTCGAGGAGCGCAGCCTGGGCCTCGGCCAGCGCGCTTTCCTGCTGCGCGATGGCGGCGCGAATGCTTTCAACCGCATCATGGGTCGACTCTGCGGCGGTCACCAGTGCGAGCAGCTCCGGCTTCGATTGCGCGACGTTATGCCGCATTTTGACAATGCGGGCGTCCAGGCGAGCCAGCGAAGCGGGCATCGTCTCGTCCATTTCGCGGGTGGCCGCATCCAAGCCCGTCAGAAGCGTCTCAGTGGTGGCGATTACCTGACGTGCGGTGGATTCGCCGGTACGCATCGAATCCGTCATCGCGTCCATTGAACGGTGCAGCGTGCCGAGTGAAGCCGACAGCACCTCGGTTCGCTGCATACCGGCCGCGTAGAGTACCTCGATCTCGCGATCAAACCGCACCGCGCCCTCGGAAAGGCGCACGAACAGCGCATCGCCGCGTCGCTGCTCCTCGCTTAGACGCGCGGAAATCCGAATGATCGCATCTTCAATGTCGCGGATTCGCTCGCCCATTGCGGCGATGCTCTCCGCGCCCGCGCGATCCAGCGCGGACTGGTTGGTCGCCAACATCGCCAATATCGCTTCGCCCTGCGCCGCAATACCCTGACGAGACTGATCCACCGCCACGGCCGCCCGATCCAGCACCTCGTCCACCTGGCGAGACATCTGCTCGGACACCTGTTCCAATCGGCCGCTGGCTGCGTCCGTCGACGCCTCCATGCGAGAAATATGCGCGGCGAGGCATTCGGCGGCGCCGCCGGCGAGGCGATCGGCCTCGCGCCCCCGCTCGGCCAGGGCGGCGACCTGTACGTCGAGCGCGGCTGCGTGCTGGCTGGCCTGCAATCCGGTGCTGTCGAGCCGTTCAGCAAGGTCGCGCATCTGCTCGCGCGCGCGCGGCAAGGAGGAGAGCACGACCGCGACACGCTGCTCGGCGCTGCCCGCCGCATCGGACAGGCGCTCCGCGCTGACGACGATCGCCTCCGCCTGTTGCGCCGCAGATGCCGCCGCCAACGCGATCCTTTCGGCTGCGGCATCGGAGAGGCGAGTCAGCTGCGAGGCCTGCTCCGCCAAAGTCGCCTGCTGTTCGGCGAGTTTTGCCGATAGGGCAGCGGTGATGCTATCGACCTGATGCGCTTCCGCCCGCATCGCGCCGGCGGTGGCAGCGAAGCGACGTGCCTCTGCGCTACTGGTGCGCAATGCCACTAGATAGAGGAGCGCAACGAGTCCTGCCGGGACACAGAGCGCCGCGAGGAGCTGGGCACGTTCTGCAGGGGGGAGGGGGCCCTGCAGTGCCGGTAGCGCCACCCACACCAGCGAGAGGGTAGCACCAATGCCGAGCAGGACCGCTACCATGGCCGGCCATCGGGCAGGGAGCTCATGCGGCGAAGGCGCCCCGAGCGCGTCGGATAAAGGCGCGGGATACAGCTCCGTCGCTGCCATTAACTCGGCAGCTTCGGGTTGGATCGGCGCGGATTCGGCGGTGTTGCCCCCAGTCATGCCGATCACTCTACCAGTTTTGCTCACGGCACCAAGAGTTGCGCGGAAAGGAACCGTTAACGCCGCGCCTAGTAAGCCCGATGCATGGCATATGAATCCGGTGCGATCGATGCGGCTCTGGCAGCTGCGGTGGGCGATGAGCCGGCGTTGATCGCCGAGTTGCGCATGGCTTTCCTCGACAGCGCACGCAGCTCTGTCGAAATGATGCGCTCCGCACGAGGCGCGGAGGCGTGGGCTGGCGCGGCGCTGCGACTGCAAAGCTTGGCGGGCAGCTTCGGCGCAGTGCAACTGATGGCACTCGCGGATGAAGCGGTGCGGCGCAGCGCACAGGACGGCGTGCTGCTGCGGCGCATCGAGCGAGCAGTCGAGGGGCTGTAAGCCCGGCGATCAGTCGGCCGCGGCGGACTCCGGCTCGAATCGGTTGCTCTGCCAGTTGCGGACATAGGCGGAACCCACGGGCGCATCGACAAGACTGACCCAGCTATCGTCCGCATTCAGCACATGGCCGATGGTGGTCCACTCGGTTCGGCGTGCATCGATGGCAGCGTCGTCCGCCTCGGCCCGGAAATCGCCGCGGATGCGCCAGCCGCTATCTGGAGACTCGCCCTCGTCGTGCGGCAAGCCCGCCTCGCGATAGAGGTAATGCACGGCCAAGCCGTCCCGCAGCACGCAGGAATCGACGAGGCACCGCTCTTCATAGTGGCGGCGGGCGGGGGCGGAGGGCGGCCGCACGGGCCGATCGGCGCCCCAGCGGAGATCGATTACGTCGCCGCGCCGGAACCGGATTTCACTGCCGGGGCGCAGTTGCGGCATATCGATCGGTGCGTTGTCGAGCTGGCCGATCAAGTGATCGCCGTCGGCGAGGGTGATCACGACCCACATCCGTTCGGCCGCATAGTCGGTGGAGGCGGGCACCGATTGGAAGATCAGTTTCGCCAGGTCACCCCGCCGCAGTGCAAGCACTTCGTTCTCGCTAGGGAGGAAGAATGTGTAAGGGGCCGATTCCGCAAGCGATCGCGGGTCGGTGATACGGTAGCTGCCGAAAAGCCGTCGCCGCCACCAGGAGAGCTTCGATCGCAATCTGTTCATCGCGTTTTACTCAACTCGCGCATCGCTGCATCGATCCCTGAGAGCGTGAGCGGAAACATTCGGTTACGCATCAATGCGCGGATCATTTCCACCGAATGCGAATAGGCCCATTGCGCTTCCGGCAAGACGTTTAGCCAAACGGCTGCTGGGTAAGCATCTACCACTCGCTGCAACCACGTAGCACCAGGTTCTTCGTTCATGTGTTCCACGGAACCGCCGACTTGCGTGATCTCGTATGGGCTCATCGACGCGTCGCCGACGAACAGCACTTTATAGTCGGGCCCGAACTTGCGCAGGATATCCAAGGTGGCGATGCACTCAGTATAGCGCCGGCGATTGTCCTTCCACACGCCTTCGTAGAGACAATTATGGAAGTAGAAGAATTCCAGATTTTTGAATTCGCTTGTCGCAGCGGAGAAGAGTTCCTCGCACAGCTTCACGAACGGATCCATCGAGCCACCCACGTCGAGGAACAGCAGCAGTTTCACGGCATTGTGCCGTTCCGGCCGCATCCGCACGTCCAGCCAGCCCTGCCGCGCGGTGCCGGCGATCGTTGCGTCGAGATCGAGTTCGTCGGCGGCGCCTTGGCGCGCGAAACGGCGCAGGCGGCGCAGCGCTACCTTGATGTTGCGGGTGCCGAGTTCGCGGTTGGAATCAAGGTTGCGGAAGTCCCTCGCTTCCCAAACCTTGACCGCCCGCTGGTGCTGACCCTCGCCGCCGATCCGCACGCCTTCGGGGTTGTACCCGCCGTTGCCGAAAGGCGAGGTGCCACCGGTGCCGATCCACTTGCTGCCACCCTGATGTCGCTCATGCTGCTCGGCAAGCCGCTCGCGCAGCGTTTCCATGATCCTCTCCCAGGATCCAAGCGACTCAATTGCCGCGCGCTCCTCGGGCGTAAGATACTTCTCAGCAACGGCGCGGAGCCATTCCTCCGGCAGTTTGATGGGGGAGACTCGCGCACTCGCCGCTACGCCCCTGAACACCTTGGCGAAGATCTGGTCAAACCGGTCCAGCAGGCCTTCGTCTTTCACAAAGGTGGCGCGGGAAAGGTAATAAAAGGCTTCGGGGGTCGGATCGATGACCTGACGATCGAGTGCTTCCAGAAGGAGAAGATGTTCCTTCAGGCTGGCGGCGATGCCGGCGGTGCGCAGTTCATCGAGGAAAGCGAGGAACATGCCACATTCTACGAGCGCGGGGCGGTCCGCGTCCACTCCGTTGACCGCCGGAGGTGCCCGGTATGGCGCGGGGCTGCCTACTTCTGCCGGCGCGCCATGAAGGCGAGGCGCTCGAACAGCATTACGTCCTGCTCGTTCTTCAACAGCGCGCCATGGAGCGGCGGGATCGCCTTGGCGGGATCGCGGGACTGCAGAACCTCCAGCGGCATATCTTCATGCAGGATCAGCTTCAGCCAATCGAGCAGCTCGCTGGTGGACGGCCGCTTTTTCAGACCTGGCACGTCGCGGATCTCGTAGAATAGATCGAGCGCACGGGCGACGACGAGTTTCTGGATATCGGGAAAATGCACGTCGATGATCGCCTGCATCGTGTCGCGTTCGGGAAATTTGATGTAATGGAAAAAGCAGCGGCGCAGAAACGCGTCGGGTAGATCCTTCTCGTTGTTCGAGGTGATGACGACGATCGGCCGTTCCGCGGCACGGACCGTTTCGCCCGTTTCGTAAACATGGAATTCCATCCGATCGAGTTCCTGGAGCAGATCGTTCGGGAACTCGATATCGGCCTTGTCAATTTCGTCGATCAACAGCACGGGAAGAGTGGGGCTGGTAAATGCTTCCCACAACTTCCCCTTGCGAATGTAGTTGCCGATCTCGTGCACCCGCGGATCGCCGAGTTGGCCATCCCGCAGCCGCGCCACTGCATCATATTCGTAAAGCCCCTGTTGCGCCTTGGTTGTGGACTTGACGTTCCATTCGATCAGCGGCGCGCCCACCGCCTTGGCGATCTCATAGGCGAGCACGGTCTTGCCGGTGCCCGGCTCCCCTTTCACAAGCAGCGGGCGCCGCAAGGTTACGGCGGCATTGACGGCGACCTTGAGGTCCGCTGTCGCGATATAGTTTTGGGTGCCTTCGAAGCGCATGGTGCCGAAGTGGGGAGAAAGTTGCGCCGGCGCAAGCTGCTCGATCAGCCGCGCTGACGGGCGCCTGCGCGAGCTTCCAGCAGATCCCACAGCGCACGGTGCTGTGCGAACACCTGCTGAGCGCCGAACAGCATCGCGCGCTCGAGCGCCGACTCGCGGGCGAGGACGTCCACTACCGTTACCGTTTCTGCGGGAATGGGAAGCTCTGGCCGGGCAGACGCGACGCCGAAATGCGCAGCGGCCAGATCCAGCATCGCGCGGATCGGGACCCAATCGATAGCAAGCGCGATCGCCGCCCCGGTGGCACAGCCGGTGCGATCGGACTGGGCCAGCATGTCCATCGCATGGCGCTGCGCGGCGGCGGCAGCTTCGCTTTCAGCATGGCCGGGCGTGCGCGGCAACGGGCCGGCGGCAGCAGCGAGCCGGACCAACCGGGTCCGCTCCGCTACAAAGGCATCGGCGGCGGCTTCAATCCAACCCTGTTCCAGTGGACGCACGGCGTGTCGGCGGGCAAAATCGATCAGGCCAGGATGGCGGCCGTGCAGCCGGGCAACATGATGCACCGCGTCAGCCAGATCGCGTAGCGACGCATTGCCGCGTGCGAGCGCGGTGAGGTGCGGATGCGTGGTGCTGCCATCGCTGGCGGCGAGTGTGCCCATCGCCCCCCATGCGCCGGCCAAGGATGCGGACTGTACGATATCGACCGGCATGTTGTTCCTCGAATGGATCAAGCATCACGTTGCTGCTGCGAGCAATGCTTCGTCGCATGCGGGGATATACCGAAGCGCGTAGAAAGATGGTTACGCGTCGATTAATCTTGAATTCTCTCGAAAAGGCCCCGGCATCCTTGCTGGGGCCCTTTGTCGACGACTTACTGGTCGAGGAAGCTGCGCATCTTGCGGCTGCGGCTCGGATGCTTGAGCTTGCGCAGTGCCTTGGCCTCGATCTGGCGGATACGCTCGCGCGTCACCGAGAATTGCTGGCCGACTTCTTCCAGCGTGTGATCGGTGTTCATGCCGATGCCGAAGCGCATGCGCAGTACGCGTTCCTCGCGCGGGGTGAGGCTCGCCAGGACGCGGGTGACCGTTTCCTTGAGGTTCGCCTGGATCGCCGCGTCTACGGGAATGATCGCGTTCTTGTCCTCGATGAAGTCGCCCAGATGGCTGTCTTCCTCGTCGCCGATCGGCGTTTCGAGGCTGATCGGCTCCTTGGCGATCTTCATCACCTTGCGCACCTTTTCGAGCGGCATGCTCAGGCGCTCCGCCATTTCCTCGGGCGTGGGCTCGCGGCCCTGTTCGTGGAGGAACTGGCGGCTGGTGCGGACCAGCTTGTTGATCGTCTCGATCATGTGCACCGGGATGCGAATGGTGCGCGCCTGATCCGCGATCGAGCGGGTGATTGCCTGGCGGATCCACCAGGTCGCATAGGTGCTGAACTTGTAGCCGCGGCGATATTCGAACTTATCCACCGCCTTCATCAGGCCGATATTGCCCTCCTGGATGAGGTCCAGGAACTGCAGGCCGCGATTGGTGTACTTCTTGGCGATCGAAATCACGAGGCGGAGATTGGCCTCGACCATCTCCTTCTTCGCGATGCGCGCCTCGCGCTCGCCCTTCTGCACCATGTTGACGATGCGACGGAACTCGGTGAGCGTCATGCCCGTCTGCTGGGCGATCTCGCTCATCTCGGTGCGGATGCGGTCGACCGAGGCGCTTTCGTTCTCGACGAACGCCTTCCACTTCTTGTCGACGCCGACGACGGTGGGCAGCCAGTTCTCGTCCAGCTCGTGATCGACATAGCGATCCAGGAAGTCCTTGCGGCTGACCTTGTGGCGCTCGGCAAGACGCAGCATCTGGCCGCCCAGCGCGGTCAGGCGCCGGTTGAAGCTGTAGAGCTGGTCGACGAGATACTCGATCTTCGCTTGGTGGAACTGGACGCTCTCTACCTCGGCGGTCAGCTCCTCGCGGAGCTTGTTGTACTTCTTTTCCTCGGCGGCCGGAAATTCCTCGCCGGCCGACATGGTGTCGAGCCGCTGCTGCTGGACCTTGCCGAACTTCTTGTAGATCGCGGTGATGTTCGCGAACTTCTCGAGCGCCTGCGGCTTCAGCTGCTCTTCCATCTGGGCGAGCGAGAGGGTGTTGTCCTCCTCCTCGTCGTCCGAGGGGCGGCGGGCGCGGCGTTCGGTCAGCTCGTCATCGTCGTCCGAGGCGACCTCTTCCGGCTCTTCCTCTTCCTTGAAGGTCGGGCCGGTGCTCGATTCGCTGATCTCGCCATTGTCGTCCTCGGCGCCCTCGACCTGCTCGGCCGACGGACCCTTGGAGAGCATGGCGTCGAGATCGAGGATCTCGCGCAGCTGCATCGTGCCTTCGTTGAGCGCGGTCGACCAGCCGATGATCGCGTTGAACGTGATCGGCGACTCGCAGAGCCCCAGGATCATCGTGTCGCGACCGGCCTCGATGCGCTTGGCGATGGCGATTTCGCCTTCGCGGCTGAGCAGCTCGACGGCGCCCATCTCGCGCAGGTACATGCGCACCGGATCGTCGGTGCGATCGACGGTTTCCTTCTTCTTCGCGACTTCGAAGGCAGGTGCGGAATCGTCGCTGGTGTCGGCGGCTTCCGAATCGTCGGCCGAATCGTCCTCGGACTCGGCGTCCTCGCCGGCGTCCTCGTTCTCGACGACGTTGATGCCCATGTCGTTGAGCGCAGCCATCACGTCCTCGATCTGCTCCGAGGACATCTGGTCCTGCGGCAGCATCTCGTTGAGCTGGTCGACGGTGATGTAACCGCGCTTCTTGGCACGCGCGACCAGCTTCTTGATCGAACCCTCGTTCAGATCGATCAGCGGCGCGTCACTCGTGTCTGCCGTGTCCGTGACGTCTGCCATGTTCGCCTTCGCCATCAAATCCCTCGAAACTCAGATGGCGGCAATTTTACACCGCCTCTATTCCTCAAAAACGCCGTCTTCCGCAAGCATCAGATTCGCGAGCCGATCCTGAAGTTCCTGCCGCTGCCGCGAAAGCGCCACCTGGCGGGCGAACGCTTCCTCGGTACCGTCGCGCATCAGTGCAGCAGTCGCCTCGGCGAGCGCCACGTCGACGGCGGGCTGCGCCGCCATCACCGCGATCGCCTCGCCCAGATCCTCGCGCGCCTTCGCCACGTCGGCCGCGGGCCGCGTGAAGGAGAAGGGGAGCGTGTCTGCACGGAGCAACTCGCTTGCCACTGAATCGAAACCGGACCTAGCCAATATGGTGAGGAAATCCTCGCTATCAAGTTGACGAAGGCCCGGATTGGTAAGCGCCACCTCGACAACGGCTTCGAATAGCCGGCCGAGCGCGCCCGATGCACTACGCAGACTCCCGAGGATCTCCATGTGGCGGGCGATCTCGACCGGGTGGCGGATCAGCCCCGCGAGGACGGCGCGTGCCAATATGGGATCGAGCCCGCTCGCCTGCACGCCCTTGATCAGATGCGAGGGTGGGGCCTCGGGCGGCTGCCAGACGCCGCGGGCGTTGCGGGTGCCGCGCGGCTGCGGGCGGGCGGGCGAGGGGCCGCGCTGGTCCTTGCGGAACTCGCGCGGACCGCGGCCGAACTGCTGGTCGGCACGGGCGCGAAATTCCGCGATATATTCGTGCTTTACGTTCGGATCCTGGATCTGCTCGGCAAGTTCGGTGAGGCGGCGCTTGAGGCCGGCGCGCTGCTCGGGCGTGTCCAGCGGGCCGGCGGCGACTTCGCTCGCCCAGAGGCGATCGACCAGCGGCTCGGGTTTCGCGAGCAGCGCCTCGAACGCGGCCGGGCCCTGCGCGCGGACGAGGTCGTCCGGGTCGAGGCCTTGCGGCAGCGTCACGAAGGCGAGGCTGCGGCCGGGCGCGAGCATCGGCAGCGCGCGGTGGGCGGCGCGGAGCGCGGCCTTCTGCCCGGCGCTGTCACCGTCGAAGCAGAGCAGGGGGACTTCGGACAGCCGCCACAGCCGCTCGAGCTGGTGTTCGGTGAGCGCGGTGCCGAGCGGGGCCACCACCTCGCCGAACCCCGCCTGGGCGAGCGCGATCACGTCCATATAGCCCTCGACCGCGATCACCCGGTCGGCCTTGCGCGCGGCGGCCTGGGCGCGATCGAGATTGTAGAGCGTGCGGCCCTTGTCGAAGAGCGGGGTCTCGGGCGAGTTGAGGTATTTGGGCTCGCCCTCGCCGATGATGCGGCCGCCGAACGCGATCGTCCGGCCGCGCACGTCGCGGATCGGGATCATCAGCCGGCCGCGGAAGCGGTCGTACGGCTCCTTGCCCTCGACGGCGATCAGCATGCCGGATTCGATCAGCATCGGATCGCCATAGGATTTCAGCGCTTCCTTGAGCTTGCCGCGCGAATCGGGGGCGAAGCCCAGGCCGAAGGTCCGCGCGGTCTCGGGGGTGATGCCGCGGCGCTGGAGCACGGCGCGGGCCTCGGCGCCTTCGATGCCGTTCAGCCGCTCGGTGAACCAGGTGGCGGCGTCGCCCATCAGCTCGTGCAGGCCCTTGGCGCGCTCGGCCTTCTCGGCGGCGCGGCGGTCCTGCTCGGGCATGTCGAGCCCGGCGGCCTGGGCCAGTTCCTTCACCGCATCGATGAAGGGCAGGCCGCGCTGGTCGGTCATCCAGCGGATCGCATCGCCATGCGCGCCGCAGCCGAAGCAATGATAGAAGCCCTTGTCGTCGTTGACGTAGAAGCTGGGGGTCTTCTCGTTGTGGAACGGGCAGCAGGCGCGGAACTCCTTGCCCGCCCGCTGCAGCTTCACCGACTTGGCGATGAGAGTGGAGAGCGTGGTGCGGGCGCGGAGCTCGTCGAGAAAGGCGGGGGTGAGGGACACTGGTGCGTGATGCGCCTTTGTGAGTGAGTCGGGAAGGTGAGGGCGGTAGGCAGGCGACCGATCACCCACCCCCTTCCGCCGCTGCGCGGCTCCCTCCCCTCCCTTGGAAGGGAGGGGGAACGATGGGGCCTAGCGCTCCCCCTCCCTTCCAAGGGAGGGGGCCGGGGGGTGGGTGACGCCTCGGTTCCACTGCCGAATGGGTAGACCGCGTGCGCGATCCGCGATCGTCTGGAGGACGCCGTCCAGGTTGGTGGCGACCTCGTGGTTGGTGAAGCGGAGCACCGTATAACCCAGCTGCGCCAGCCCGATGTCGCGGTCGCGATCCGCGTCCGCGTCATGGGTGTCGCCGTCGATCTCGATCACCAAGCCGATGCTCGGGCAGCAGAAATCGAGGATTGCCGGTTCGATGACGTGCTGGAAGCGGAACTTCAGATCTTCAAGCTGGGAGGCGCGAAGGCGCTGCCAGAGCTTCTGCTCCATCGGCGTGGGATTGTGGCGAAGCTCTTTCGCGCGCGTCTGCATCCAGAGCTTGCTATGTGTGAACATGCACCCGCCCCCCCGACCCCCTCCCTTGGAAGGGAGGGGGAGCTTTTGTCTCAGCTCAGCGCCGCCTTCACCAGCGCGCTGGCCTTGCTCATGTCGAGCTGCGCCGCGTGGCGGGCCTTCAACTCGGCCATCACCCGGCCCATGTCCTTCATGCCGCTTGCGCCCAGCTCGGCCTTGATCGCCTCGATCGCCGCGGTCGTCTCCGCCTCGCTCATCTGCTGCGGCAGGAAGCGCTCGATCACCACCACTTCGGCTGCCTCGGCGTCGGCGAGTTCCTGCCGCCCGCCCTTCACATACATGTCGATCGATTCGCGCCGCTGCTTGACCATCTTCTGCAGCACCTCGACGACCAGCACGTCGTCGTCCTCGGGTGCCTTGCCGGTGCGGGCCTCGATGTCGCGGTTCTTGATCGCGCTCTGGATCAGGCGGATCGTGGCGGTCGACGCCTTGTCCCCGCCCTTCATGGCGGTCACCAGCGCAGCCTTGATGTCGTCGCGAATCATTCGTGGTCTCTCGATCTTGTCCGGGAAAGCGCGGAGACATAGCCGAATGCCACAAAACTTAACAGATTGACGCACCCGCCCATGGGGTCTAGCGGGCGGCCCTTAGCAACATCGCAAAACCCAAAGCAGGAGTGCCCGCCCCAAATGGCCGACGCCAAACCCTTGTCCATGCCCGTTGGAGCCACGGGCGTTCTGGTTCTGGCGAGCGGCGAGATATTGTGGGGTCGAGGATTCGGTGCCGAAGGCGATGCCGTCGGCGAGGTGTGCTTCCACACCGCGATGACCGGCTATCAGGAGATCATGACCGACCCGAGCTTCGCCGGTCAGATCATCAATTTCACCTTCCCGCATATCGGCAATGTCGGCGCCAACCCCGACGACATCGAGGCCGACGATCCCCATGCGCTGGGCATGATCGTCCGCGAGGACGTGACCGAGCCGTCGAACTTCCGCAGCACCGAGCATCTCGATGCCTGGATGGCGAAGCACCAGCGCATCGGCCTGTCGGGCATCGACACCCGCGCGCTCACCCGCCGTATCCGCCTGGGCGGCGCGCCGAACGGCGTGATCGCGCACTCCAAGGAGGGCAAGTTCGACCTCGACGCGCTGCTCGAAAAGGCGCGCGCCTGGCCGGGGCTGGAGGGGATGGACCTCGCCGTCACCGTGTCGTGCGAGACGCATTTCGGCTGGGAAGGCGGCGTGTGGAAGCTCGGCGCCGGCTATGACACCAGCCGCCCCGCAGCCAAGCGCCCGCAGGTCGTCGCGATCGACTATGGCTCGAAGCGCAACATCTTCCGCAACCTGGTGAAGGCCGGTGCGGACGTGACCGTGCTGCCCGCCACCGCCACCTTCGAGCAGGTGATGGCGTTCAACCCGGACGGCTTCTTCCTCTCCAACGGCCCGGGCGATCCCGCCGCGACCGGCGAATATGCCGTGCCGGTGATCCGCCAGCTGCTCGAGACCGGCAAGCCGCTGTTCGGCATCTGCCTCGGCCACCAGCTGCTCGGCCTCGCAGTGGGCGCGCAGACCACCAAGATGTTCCAGGGCCATCGCGGCGCCAATCATCCGGTCAAGCGGCTGGAAGACGGCGCGGTGGAGATCACCTCCATGAACCACGGCTTCGCCGTCGAGCGCGAGAGCCTGCCGGAGGGTGTGCGCGAGACGCATGTGTCGCTGTTCGACGGCTCCAACGCCGGCATCGCGCTCACCGACCGCCCGGCGTTCAGCGTGCAATACCACCCCGAGGCCAGCCCGGGCCCGCAGGACAGCCTCTATCTGTTCGAGCGGTTCGTGGGGATGATGGCGTGAGAGCGACCTTCGACGAGGCTAAAGATATCGTTCTCGTCGCTGCGTACGAGACGCTATACGGCTTTGCAGATTGGGACAGCCTAGGAGCAGACGACATCCAGGCGCGCTTGGATAACGTATTCGCGCTGGGCTTTACGCGCAGAGTACTAACTAGTCTGACTGACTCAGGGCTCATTGGCCTTGTTGGGACTGGTCAATTCGAGAATGATGGCCCTGTTTCTTACTCTCTCACGGACGAGGGTTTGCAAGCGGCGGAGCGTTTGCCTTCACTGAGAAATTTGATTGCGCGACTCAAAGATTACAACGAGCGGAGTCAAAGTGAGGTTGAGATTCCGGCCTCTGATCGCATTGTAAGCCTCAGCCATAATCAGGTCGAAGAGGCTGTTCGTCCGGTAAACGAGCTTATTGACGCTCTTGAGCAGGACAATGGCGATCCTGAGCAGCCAGGGCTTCGTGAAAGATTGCTTGGCCAAATCAAGGCTGGGCGTGAGTTGATACGTGCAGGCGAATTTCGCGTGTACTTGCTTTACGAAGTGCTCGTGCGCGCTCTTTCAGAACTGATTGATCGCTACAAAAATCCAACAATCAAGGCTTTGGCCAACGCCCTGCTGGGTGCGGTTGTCAGCCAGATGATGCAGAGTAACTAATGCCCAAGCGCACCGACATCTCCTCCATCCTCGTCATCGGCGCGGGGCCGATCGTTATCGGTCAGGCGTGCGAGTTCGATTATTCGGGCACGCAGGCGATCAAGGCCCTGAAGGAAGAGGGCTATCGCATCGTCCTGGTCAATTCGAACCCGGCGACGATCATGACCGATCCCGAGCTGGCCGACGCGACCTATATCGAGCCGATCACCCCCGCGGTCGTCGCCAAGATCATCGAGAAGGAGCGGCCCGACGCCGTCCTGCCGACGATGGGCGGCCAGACCGCGCTCAACACCGCGCTCGCGCTGTTCCGCGACGGCACGCTGGAGAAGTTCGGCGTGACGATGATCGGCGCCGATGCCGATGCGATCGACAAGGCCGAGGATCGGCTGAAGTTCAAGGACGCGATGACCAAGATCGGGCTCGAAAGCGCCCGCTCGGCGATCGCGCACACCGAGGCCGAGGCGCTGACCGCGCTCGACCATGTCGGCCTGCCGGCGATCATCCGCCCCAGCTTCACCATGGGCGGCTCGGGCGGCGGCATCGCCTATAATCGCGAGGAATTCATCGCGATCGTGCGCTCGGGGCTCGACCTGTCGCCGACCACCGAGGTGCTGATCGAGGAATCGCTGCTCGGCTGGAAGGAATATGAGATGGAGGTCGTCCGGGATCGGAACGACAATGCCATCATCGTCTGCTCGATCGAGAATATCGATCCGATGGGCACGCACACCGGCGATTCGATCACCGTCGCGCCGGCGCTGACGCTGACCGACAAGGAATACCAGATCATGCGCAATGCATCGATCGCGTGTCTCCGGGAGATCGGCGTCGAGACCGGCGGTTCGAACGTGCAGTTCGCGGTCAATCCGAAGGACGGCCGCCTGATCGTGATCGAGATGAACCCGCGCGTCAGCCGTTCCTCGGCGCTGGCGTCCAAGGCGACCGGCTTCCCGATCGCCAAGGTCGCGGCCAAGCTGGCGGTGGGCTACACGCTCGACGAGATCGACAACGACATCACCGGCGCCACCCCGGCGAGCTTCGAGCCGACGATCGATTACGTCGTCACCAAGATCCCGCGTTTCGCCTTCGAGAAGTTCAAGGGCGCCGAGGCGGTGCTGGGCACGGCGATGAAGTCGGTCGGCGAAGTGATGGCGATCGGCCGTTCGATCCACGAATCGATCCAGAAGGCGCTGCGCGGGCTGGAGACCGGCCTCAGCGGCTTCAACGATGTCGACCGGCTGGTCGGCGCGCCGCGCGACGTGATCGAGGCGGCGCTGACCGTCCGCTCGCCCGACCGGCTGCTGATCGCCGCGCAGGCGATGCGAGAGGGCTTCAGCGTCAAGGAGGTCCAGCGCTTCACCAGCTACGACCCCTGGTTCCTCGAGCGGATCGCCGAGATCCTCGACGCCGAGAAGGACGTCGCCACCAACGGTCTGCCGCAGGACGCGGCGGGCATGCGCCGCCTCAAGGCGATGGGCTTCAGCGACAAGCGGCTGGCCTATCTTGCGCTCAAGTCGGTCAATCTCCGCGCGGGCAGCGAAGCGATGGCGCGCAGCTCGGGGCTGATCGGCGAGGTGGCCAACGCCATCTCCGGCGGCGTGACCGAGGCCGAGGTGCGCAAGCTGCGCCACCGGCTGGGCGTGCGCCCCGTGTTCAAGCGGATCGACACCTGCGCGGCCGAGTTCGAGGCGAAGACGCCCTATATGTACTCGACCTATGAGGCGCCGAGCTTCGGCGAGCCCGAGAACGAGGCCGAGCCGAGCGACCGCCGCAAGGTGGTGATCCTCGGCGGCGGTCCGAACCGGATCGGGCAGGGCATCGAGTTCGACTATTGCTGCTGCCACGCCTGCTTCGCGCTGGCGGACGCGGGCTATGAGACGATCATGGTCAACTGCAACCCGGAGACGGTGAGCACCGACTATGACACCTCGGACCGGCTCTATTTCGAGCCGCTGACCGCCGAGGACGTGCTCGAGATCCTCGAGGTCGAGAAGTCGAAGGGCGAGCTGGTCGGCGTGATCGTCCAGTTCGGCGGCCAGACCCCGCTCAACCTCGCCAAGGCGCTGGAGGATGCGGGCATCCCGATCCTCGGCACCAGCCCCGACGCGATCGACCTGGCCGAGGACCGCGAGCGCTTCGCCGATCTCGTCGCCAAGCTGGGCCTCAAGCAGCCCGCCAACGGCATCGCCCGCAGCCGCGACGAGGCGGTGCGCGTCGCCGAGCGGATCGGCTATCCGGTGCTGATGCGGCCGAGCTATGTGCTGGGCGGCCGGGCGATGGAGATCGTCGACAGCCTCCAGCAGCTCGACGACTATATCCAGACTGCGGTGCAGGTCTCGGGCGACTCGCCGGTGCTGATCGACCAGTATCTGCGCGACGCGATCGAGGTGGACGTGGACGCGATCGCCGACGGCACCGACGTCGTCGTCGCGGGCGTGCTCCAGCATATCGAGGAAGCCGGCGTCCATTCGGGCGACAGCGCCTGCTCGATCCCGCCCTACAGCCTGCCCAAGGAGATCATCGCCGAGATCGAGCGCCAGACCGTGGCGCTGGCCCGTGCGCTCAAGGTCAAGGGGCTGATGAACATCCAGTTCGCGGTCAAGGACGGCGAGGTCTACCTGATCGAGGTCAACCCGCGCGCCAGCCGCACGGTGCCGTTCGTCGCCAAGGCGATCGGGGCGCCGATCGCCAAGATCGCGAGCCGGGTGATGGCGGGCGAGAAGCTGGCGACCCTGCCCAAGATCGACCGCGACATCGATTATATCGCGGTGAAGGAAGCGGTGTTCCCCTGGGCGCGCTTCCCCGGCGTCGATCCGGTGCTCTCGCCCGAGATGAAGTCGACCGGCGAGGTGATGGGCATCGACCGCGACTTCGCGACCGCCTTCGCCAAGTCGCAGCTCGGCGCGGGCACGGTGCTGCCGGACGGCGGCACGGTGTTCGTCAGCGTCAAGCAGGGCGACAAGGCGGTGGTGCTGCCGGGGGTGAAGATCCTGGCCGATCTCGGCTTCAAGATCATCGCGACCAGCGGCACGGCCGAGTTCCTGGCGGCCGAGGGGATCGCGGTTGAGACGGTGAACAAGGTGGCGCAGGGCCGCCCGCACATCGTCGACCGCATCCAGGACGGCGACGTGGCGCTGATCTTCAACACCACCGAGGGCTGGCAGTCGCTGAAGGACTCGATGAGCATCCGCGCCTCGGCGCTGGCGCAGAAGGTGCCCTATTTCACCACGGCGCCGGGCAGCGTCGCGGCGGCGCGGGCGATCGCGGCGATGCGGCAGAACCCGTTCGGCGTGCAGCCAATTCAAGCCTATTTCGCTTCGCGCGGGTGAAATTCGGGAGGCGTGCGGTTCTATCGTTCGCCTCCCACTTGCGGGAGAATCCTGGGGGAGGGGCGGAAGCTGTTCAGCGCTTCTTCCGCGTCGATCTCCCCCCTGACTCCTCCCGCTTGCGGGAGGGGAGCGCAAGCCCATTGGCAGTGAACTAAAGATTGCTTTTACGCTCCCCGCCTTGATGTTTCGGGTGCCGCACCTTACAATTCGCGTTCGCACAATGGATTTCCCCAACCGATGTGAATGTGCGGACGTCGTTTTCGGGCGATGGTCGGTCCCCGGGGGCGTATTGAAGGACTAGGGCGTATGGCGACCGTCGAAAAGATGCCGATGCTGGCCGAAGGCTATCAGAAGCTCAGCGAGGAGCTGAAGCGGTTGAAGGCCGAGCGGCCGTTGATCGTCGACGCGATCGAGGAAGCGCGCGCCCATGGCGACCTTTCCGAAAACGCCGAGTACCATGCCGCCAAGGAACGGCAGGGCCAGGTCGAAGCTTCGATCAACGATATCGAGGACAAGCTGAGCCGCGCCCAGATCATTGATCCGAAGGAGCTGTCGGGCGACAAGGTCGTGTTCGGCGCGACCGTGACGCTGCTCGACGAAGACGACAAACCGGTGAAGTACCAGATTGTCGGTCAGACTGAAGCCGATGCGAGTAAGGGTCGCATCTCGTACAATTCGCCGATCGGCCGAGCGCTGATTGGTCGGAAGGTCGACGAGGAAGTCGAAGTTTCGGTGCCTGCGGGCGACCGTTACTATCTGGTCTCCAAGATCGAGTTCATCTGAGGAATTCGATGCGGTCGCTGAGTGCTACGACGGCGATCGTCGCCATCACCGTCGTGGTGAGCCTGCTAGTCAGCGTCGCCCCCAATACGCTCGAAATCCAGTATCTGGCTGGCTTCCTGCCGGCGCGCCTGACTGGCGGCGTGGCAATGCCCGCGGCCTGGACCGTACCGGCGCTACTGACGCCGCTTTCCTCCACATTAATCCATGCCGGGTTCTTCCACCTGGGCATGAACATGCTGATGTTGGGTTATACCGGCCGGGAAGCGGAGCGGGCGCTTGGCGGCAAGGGACTGATTACCCTGTACCTGATCGGCGCCTATGCCGCGGCCGCTACGCAGTGGCTGGCCGATCCAATGTCGACCGCTCCTATGATTGGTGCCAGCGGAGCGACCTCAGCGGTGGTGGGCGCCTATTCGCTGCTGTTCGGGCGGCAGCGTGCAAAGGCGATCGGGCCTATCCCGGCGCCGGTGGTTCACATTGCTTGGCTGGCCGCGGCATGGATCGGCCTTAACTTGCTGATGGGCTTTGCTTTCGTCCAGGGTGGCGTAGATGTCGCCATCTGGGCGCATATCGGCGGCTTCCTGGTTGGACTTGCGCTGGCGCGGCCGCTGCTGCTGTGGCGCTGGCGGCACGCCTGAGCGCAAGTTTCGCTATACCCCCTCCCGCACGCAGGAGGGGGTGAACCGTTCGGGGCTGGATTAGCCTTTGGTCGCTTCCGCGTCCGGATCCAGCATGCGGTGGAGATGGACCACCACATAACGCATCTCAGCATCGTCGACGGTCCGCTGCGCGGCAGCGCGCCACGCCTTTTCGGCGCTTGCATAGTCGGGGAAGATGCCGACAACATCAAGTTTTGAGGGATCGACGAAATCAAGGGTCGTCGGATCGGCCACGCGGCCGCCGAAAACCAGATGAAGCTTGCTCATTGCGCCTCCTGGGGTGGGGTTGCCGCAGCCCTTACCGGGACTGCGGCCCTTCGCTCAACCCCCTTATAGGCGGATCAACGGCTACTCGTAGCGTCCTTGGCCGCGTCGATTACGGTGCCGAACAGTGCCGAGACGCGCTCCTTGGTGGCATCGCTGTTCGGGATCAGCGATTCTATCTGTTCGCGGCCGCTTTCCTTTGCGGCCTGAACGGCGGCGGCGGCGCCGTCGGCAAGCTTGCGGCCGAGCGGCTCCAGTGCCGCCTTTTCGCGCTCGAACCGCGGCAGCAGCATGCCGATCAGCACGCCCACCGCAACGCCGCCGGCAAGCAGCAGCGCGGGATTTTCGGTAAGGCGCAATCCGGTGTCGGTGTCGGTTTCGGTGTTGATGCTCATGGCGTCATCCTTCTGCGTTGCTGTTTTGCGTAGCCGAACCCTTGGGGAGGCCGGCGGTTTCGTGTTTGCCCTTGCGGAAGATGTCGACGATCCACCCACGGGCGAAGACGAGCCCGATGCCGCTGGTCACCGCCGCTGCCAGCCAGGGGCGGGTGCGAACCGCCTCCGTGCCCTCGCGGGCAATGCTAGTGACGCTCTGCTTGGCGTTTTCCACCGCCTCCTGGGCGAGATTCGCCGGCTTGAGCCGCTGTTGCAGCGTGCCGACGGTGCCCATCAGCTTGTCCCGCGCGGCGCGAGCACGCACCCTAGCCGCGTCGGGGTCGCGGGGTACTGTCATTGTGTCGCTCCCATGGCTTTGCGGAAGCCCCGCGCCGCCGCCCAACCGAGCAGCGTCGCTACGACCAGACTGATGCCCACGACGATCAGCGTCGCCCAGCCGGGGCCGACCTGCGTGGCAAGCGTCAGGATTGCCCCCACGATAAGACCGATCGCCGCCGCGAGCGCCAGCGCGAAGGCAAGGATGGCGGCGATTGCCGCGCCCTTCATCTCGGCCAGTTTTAGCCGGGTGACCGCCTTTAAGTAATCGACCTCGGCACGGGCGTAGTCCTTGGCGTCTTCGGTGAGTTGGCCGATCAGCTCACCGATACCGGCGTCTTCCGTTCGGGGCGCTTCCATGCCCTTTTTTGCTCGTCCTTAGCTCTGGGTGGTGCCGGGGGACGCCGACGGACCAGTGCCGAAGCCGACGGGATCCACGGTGATATCTTCGGCTGTGCCGGCGGTAGCGGTGCTGCCCGTCGTTGTGCCGCCGTTTCCGCCGGTGGTGCCTTCACCGCCGGCCGCCTCGATGCCCGACTTGATGACGCGGGCAAGCACGAAGCCAAGCGCGGCTGCCGTGCCGACCGCGATCGCCGGGCTTTTCTTCACGAAGTCGGTTGCTTCGTTCAGCAGATCGTCGACGTCCCTTGCGCGCAGCGACTCGGCAAACCCGGCGATACCGTCCGCAGCGCTGCGAGCATATTGGCCGTATTGCTCGCCGAGCTTGGCATCAACATCGCTCGCGGCAGTGCGCATCATAGTCACTACCTCGTCGAGCGCGCTGGTGGCCCGTTCCTTGCCGTCGCCTGCAAAGCCGAGGATGCGTTCCCTCGCCTGATCGGCGAACTTGCCGGCTTCGTCCTTGATCGTATCCGATGTGGAGCGCTTCGTCTCCGCACCCTCGGTGCCGCCCGCATCGCTGCCGGTAGCGCCCATATTCCCCGCGAGCGGATCGCCCGCGATGCTGGTCGTTTCGTCTGCCATGATCAAAAACCCTCCATGCCTCGTCGAAACAACAACGGCCCCGTTTGCGAGTTCCATACGGAACCGCTAGAGGCACCGCGCGCCTCATTCCTGACATGTTACGGAGACCATGACGTGACCGCAATCATCGACGTCCACGCCCGCCAGATTCTCGACAGCCGTGGCAACCCCACGGTGGAAGTGGATGTCCTGCTGGACGATGGCAGCTTCGGCCGCGCCGCCGTGCCCTCGGGCGCCTCCACCGGTGCCCACGAGGCGGTGGAAAAGCGCGACGGCGACAAGTCCCGCTGGCTCGGCAAGGGCGTCGAAGGTGCCGTCGATGCGGTGAACGGTGAGATTGCCGAGGCGGTTCTCGGCCTCGACGCCGAAGACCAGGCCGATCTCGACCGCACCATGATCGAACTCGACGGTACCGCCAACAAGGGTCGCCTCGGCGCCAACGCCATCCTCGGCGTCAGCCTCGCCGCCGCCAAGGCCGCGGCCGATGCGCGCGGGCTGCCGCTCTATCGCTATGTCGGCGGCGTCAACGCGCACGTCCTGCCGGTGCCGATGATGAACATCATCAACGGCGGCGAGCATGCCGACAACCCGATCGACTTTCAGGAATTCATGATCGTTCCGGTCGGTGCCGAGAACATCGTCGAGGCGGTGCGCTGCGGTTCGGAAATCTTCCACACGCTGAAGAAGAAGCTGCACGAGAAGGGCCTGGCGACCGGCGTGGGCGACGAGGGCGGTTTCGCCCCCAACATCGCCTCGACCACCGAAGCGCTCGACTTCATCATGACCAGCATCGAAGCCGCCGGGTACAGGCCCGGTGACGACGTGATGCTCGCGCTCGACTGCGCCGCCACCGAATATTTCAAGGACGGCGCCTACAAGATGGTGGGCGAGGGCAAGACCCTCAGCTCGACCGAGAATGCCGAGTTCCTGGCCAAGCTCGCCGCCGACTATCCGATCTTCTCGATCGAGGACGGCATGGCCGAGGACGACTGGGAAGGCTGGAAGACGCTGACCGAGCTGCTCGGCGGCAAGGTCCAGCTGGTCGGCGACGACCTGTTCGTCACCAACCCCGAGCGCCTGCTGCGCGGCATCGAGGGCCGCTATGCCAACTCGCTGCTCGTGAAGGTCAACCAGATCGGCACGCTGACCGAGACGCTGGAGGCCGTCAGCCTTGCCCAGCGCTCGTCCTACACCGCGGTGATGTCGCACCGTTCGGGCGAGACCGAGGACGCGACGATCGCCGATCTCGCGGTCGCCACCAACTGCGGTCAGATCAAGACCGGCAGCCTCGCGCGCTCGGACCGGCTCGCCAAGTACAACCAGCTGATCCGCATCGAGGAAGAGCTGGGCGACGCGGCGGTCTATGCTGGCCGTTCGGTGCTGCGCCGCGCCTGACCCTCAGTAGGAACCGCAATCTTGCTAAGAGCCGATCGATCAGCGAAAAACACGGGCATGAAGCGCGCTTCGCCCATGTCCACGCTGCTGCGCCGCGCGGGGCTTCCCGCCGCGGCGCTGATCGCCATCGGCTTTTTCGGGTATAACGCGGTTCTGGGGCCGAACGGGATCGTCGCCGCGAAGGAAGTGCGGCACGAATTGGAAGCCAAGCAGCGCGAGTATGCGGTGCTCGACAAGAAGCGTGCCGAGCTCAAGAATCGAGTCGATCTGCTCGATCCGAAGCACGGCGCCGATCCCGACATGGTCGACGAGCTTGCTCGCAAGCAGCTCAACGTCGTCCGCCCCGACGAAGTGATCATCCCGCTCGACAAGAAGTGATCGCCGTAGCGGCACCTGTTGCCAGCCACGGCCGAGCACCTTAGGGCGGATGTACGTGGTCCGAACCCGCGCGTTGGTTGCAAGCCTTGCGAAAACGCGCGTATAGGCACCCGCCTTTCCCCTCCCCGGATGAGGAATATCTGATCGTGGCCAAAGCACCGGCACGCAACGCACCGACCCCACCCGCCGTACCGAATCGCGAGCGGCCCAGCGAACCGGAACGGTTCAAGGCGTCGAAGGAACAGCTGCTCGAATTCTACCGGCAGATGCTGCTGATCCGCCGCTTCGAAGAGAAGGCGGGCCAGCTCTACGGCCTCGGCTTCATCGGCGGCTTCTGCCACCTCTATATCGGCCAGGAGGCCGTTGCGGTGGGCCTGCAGTCGGCGCTGGACGGCGAGAAGGACTCGGTGATCACCGGCTATCGCGACCATGGCCACATGCTCGCCTACGGCATCGACCCCAAGGTGATCATGGCCGAGCTGACCGGCCGCGGCGCGGGTATCTCGCGCGGCAAGGGCGGCTCGATGCACATGTTCTCGACCGAGAAGAAGTTCTACGGCGGCCACGGCATCGTCGGCGCGCAGGTCTCGCTCGGCACCGGCCTCGCCTTCGCGCACAAGTATAACGAGGATGGCGGCGTCGCCATGGCCTATTTCGGCGACGGCGCCGCGAACCAGGGCCAGGTGTACGAATCGTTCAACATGGCCGAGCTGTGGAAGCTCCCGATCATCTACGTGATCGAGAACAACCAGTACGCCATGGGCACCAGCGTCAATCGCTCCTCGGCCGAGGACCAGCTGTACAAGCGCGGCGAGAGCTTCCGCATCCCCGGCATCCAGGTGGACGGCATGGACGTGCTCGCCTGCCGCGGTGCGGCGGAAGAGGCGCTCGCCTGGGTGCGCGCCGGCAAGGGCCCGATCATCCTCGAGATGAAGACCTATCGCTATCGCGGCCACTCGATGTCCGATCCGGCCAAGTATCGCAGCCGCGAGGAAGTCCAGTCGGTCCGCGACAAGTCGGACCCGATCGAGGCGGTGAAGCGCGAGCTCGAGACGATGGGCGTGACCGAAGAGCAGCTGAAGCCGCTCGAGGCCGAGATCCGCAAGATCGTGAACGAATCGGCGGACTTCGCCGAACAGACGCCGGAGCCCGATCCGGCCGAACTCTATACCGACGTGCTGGTGGAGACCTACTGAGATGGCGATCGAACTCAAGATGCCGGCGCTCTCGCCGACCATGGAAGAGGGCACGCTCGCCAAGTGGCTCGTCAAGGAAGGCGATGTCGTGAAGTCCGGCGATATCCTCGCCGAGATCGAGACCGACAAGGCGACGATGGAATTCGAAGCCGTCGACGAAGGCACGATCGCCAAGATCCTGGTCGCCGAGGGCACGGATAACGTGAAGGTCGGCACCGTGATCGCGATGATCGCGGGCGAGGGCGAGGATGCATCCTTCGCCGCTGCTGCACCGGCCGCGCCGGAACCCGCGAGCCAGCAGGCCGAGCCGACGCCGGCGCCTGAGAAGGCTCCGGAAACCGGCACCGCCCAGCTGACCGCCGCGGTCGAGAAGACGCGTCCGGCCGATCCGGCCGTGCCCGCCGGCACCGAGATGGTGAAGACCACGGTCCGCGAAGCGCTGCGCGACGCGATGGCCGAGGAAATGCGGACCGATCCGCGCATCTTCGTGATGGGCGAGGAAGTCGCCGAATATCAGGGCGCCTACAAGGTGACCCAGGGCCTGCTCGACGAATTCGGCCCCAAGCGCGTCATCGACACGCCGATCACCGAATACGGCTTTGCCGGCGTCGGCACCGGTGCGGCGATGGGCGGCCTGAAGCCGATCATCGAGTTCATGACGTTCAACTTCGCCATGCAGGCGATCGACCACATCATCAACTCGGCGGCCAAGACCAACTACATGTCCGGCGGCCAGATGCGCTGCCCAATCGTGTTCCGTGGTCCGAACGGCGCGGCCAGCCGCGTCGGCGCGCAGCACAGCCAGAACTATGGCCCGTGGTACGCCAGCGTCCCCGGCCTGATCGTGATCGCGCCCTATGATTCGGCCGACGCCAAGGGCCTGCTCAAGGCGGCGATCCGTTCGGAGGACCCGGTCGTGTTCCTCGAGAACGAGCTGATGTACGGTCGCAGCTTCGACGTGCCCAAGCTCGACGACTATGTCCTGCCGATCGGCAAGGCCCGCATCATGCGCGAGGGCAAGGACGTGACCCTGGTCAGCTACTCGATCGGCGTGGGCGTCTCGCTCGAAGCCGCCGAGAAGCTGGCGGCCGAGGGCATCGATGCCGAGGTGATCGACCTGCGCACGCTGCGTCCGCTGGACAAGCAGACTGTGCTGGAGAGTCTGAAGAAGACCAACCGCATCGTGGTGGTCGAGGAAGGCTGGCCGGTCTGCTCGATCGCGTCGGAAGTCGCCGCTTTCGTGATGGAAGAGGGCTTCGACGACCTCGACGCACCGGTGCTGCGCGTTACCAACGAGGACGTGCCGCTTCCTTATGCCGCGAACCTTGAAAAGCTTGCGCTTGTGACTGCCGACAAGGTGGTCGCGATGGTGAAAAAGGTAACCTATCGCTGATCTTCGCCGCTGAAGCGGAACAGGAAAGGCCCGCCGGACCCAGTGTCCGGCGGGTCTTCTCTTTTGTGCGGACTCTTTCGCGGACCGCCGACTGGTCATACAGGAACGACGTGACCGATCCTATAATCCAAGATCCCGAGCGGGGACTGATCCTCGCCTATGCGCCCATTGAAGCGCGGCCGGCATTGGCGGCGCTGCTGGCGCTGGACGACGCGCTAGCGCAACTACTGCGGACGACGTCACAGCCCGCTGTCGGGCAGCTCCGACTCGCGTGGTGGCGGGAAGCGCTGGCCAAGCTCGATACCGCGCCGCCCCCTGCCGAACCAGTGCTGACCGCGCTCGCGGCGGACGTGCTCCCTCGGGGAGGGACCGGGGCATCGCTGGTGCCGATTGTGCATGGGTGGGAAGTGCTGGTGGAAGAAGAGGCGCTGGACACGCTGGCGCTGACGCGCTTCGCCGTGGGGCGAGGCACGCTGTTCGTCGCTGCCGGCGCCGCATTTGGGGCAGGGGCTGCGGACCCGCTCGCCCAGGCGGGGCAGGGCTGGGCGCTGGCAGACCTTGCCCGCCATCTGGGCGACGGCGCGGAGGCGGAGGCGGCGCGGCGCGAGGCACGACCGCTGCTGGATGCGGCACTCGGTACGCGCTGGGGCCGCAAGGCACGCGCGCTGGGGGCGCTGGCTCATCGTGCGCGGCTAGACCTAGCCGTGCCGCTGGACCAGCCGGTGCCCATTGGCGCGCCTGGGCGCGTGGCGCGGCTGCTCTGGCACCGGCTGAGCGGACGATAACGCTTGGCGCCGCGCGTCGTGGCGCTTAGTCTTGTCTATGTCTCGGGGGAGGCTGCAGATGTGGCGATACGGTGTGGGCGCGGTGGCGGCGTTGCTGCTGGCGCTCGGTGGCTTTCTGATCTTTCAAGGCGCGCCGCAGGGCGGCTCCAAGCTTGCTTCCGCGCCGTTTCCGCTCGGCAATGCAAGCGCGGCGGAGTCCGACTTGCCCGATGCCGCGCCGGAAGCTGACGCCAAGACCCGCGAACAGAAGCGTTTTGATCGCTATGACAAGGATCGGGACGATGCGATCAATCGCGACGAGTATTTTGCTGCGCGTCGCAAGGCTTTTGCAAAGTTAGACGCTAATGGCGACGGACGGCTGAGCTTCGAAGAATGGGCGGTCAAGGCAATCGACCGTTTCACCGGGGCTGATGCAGACAGGTCCGGGGTGCTCTCCCGCGCGGAATTTTCTACCACCGCACCGAAGCGCCGGCCAGTTGCACGCTGCGCTTGTGAGAAGGCCACCCCTTCCGCCGATGCGGCCGCCAAGGCCAGCGAAGACGAGGACAAATAGCACCTTGCGTCAGGCCGCCAGCCAGTCCTTCAGCGCCGCCCGCGCACGATCTGTGTACATGCGCTTGCGATCAGCCTTCTTGGTCCGCCCCTCGATCGGCGGGAATAGCCCGAAATTGACGTTCATCGGCTGATAGGTATCTACCTCCGCCTCGCCCGTGATGTGCGCGAGCAGGGCGCCCAGCGCCGTTTCGCGCGGAGGAGGGGCCAGCATTTGGCCGGCGATCTCCGCCGCGGCAAAGCGCCCGGCAAGCATCCCGATCGCGGAACTTTCCACATAGCCTTCGCAGCCGGTGATCTGCCCGGCGAAACGGATGTGGGGCGCGCTCTTCAGCCGCAGCGTGCTGTCGAGCAACTCGGGCGAGCGCAGGAAGGTATTGCGGTGCAGCCCGCCGAGCCGCGCGAACTCGGCTTTCTCCAGCCCCGGGATGGTGCGGAACAGCCGCACCTGCTCGGCATATTTCAGCTTTGTTTGGAAGCCGACCATGTTCCACAGCGTGCCGCTGGCATTGTCCTGCCGGAGCTGAACCACCGCATAGGGCCAGCGGCCGGTGCGCGGATCGTCGAGGCCGACGCCCTTCATCGGCCCGTATCGCAACGTGTCCACCCCGCGCTCCGCCATCACCTCGATCGGCATGCAGCCTTCGAAATAGGGGACGTTCTCCCACTCGCGAAACTCGGTCTTCTCGCCCGCCATCAGCCCGGCGTGGAATTCGAGATACTGTTCCTTGGACATCGGGCAGTTGATGTAATCCTTGCCCGATCCCTTGTTCCACCGGCTCTGGAACCAGGCGGTCTCCATGTCGATCGATTCGCGGTGGACGATCGGCGCGATGGCATCGAAGAAGGCGAGGCTGTCCTTGCCGGTCGCGCGGCCGATGCTCTCGGCCAGCAACGGAGCGGTGAGCGGCCCGGTGGCGACGATCGTGCGGCCCTCGGCGGGCAGCGTGTCGACGCGCTCGCGGACGATGGTGACGTTGGGGTGCTGCTCCAGCGCGGCGGTCACGCCATCGGCAAAGCCGTCGCGGTCCACCGCCAACGCCGAGCCGGCAGGCACCTTGTGAATGTCGCCCTGTGTCAGGATCAGCGAGCCGAGCGCGCGCATCTCCTGGTGGAGCAGCCCGACCGCGTTGCTGTCGGCATCGTCCGAGCGGAAGCTGTTCGAGCAGACCAGCTCGGCCAGTCGATCGCTCTGGTGCGCCGGCGTCATCTCGCCCGAGCCCCGCATTTCCGACAGGCGGACCTTGTGACCGGCCTGGGCCAGCTGCCAAGCGGCTTCCGATCCGGCGAGACCGCCGCCGATGATATGAATGTCGTGGCCGGGCATGGACGTGCTTCTACTCTTCTATGGGAAGCCGCGGCCATAGCTGGGCTGAATGATCGTGCAACCCCCGAGACGCCGCGTGTTCACCCTTGTTGCCATTCAGCTTTGAAGCGAATGGTGCAGCCGAATCTTTCAATCGCGAAAAGCAGGGTGTGTTCTCGCATGTTGCGCTAGAGAAGAGGCGATGAAGATTTTCACCATCGGCTATGAGGCCACCACCATGGCCGAGTTCCTCGCCGCGTTGCAGGCGGCCGGGGTGCAGCGGGTGATCGACGTACGCGCGTTGCCGCTGTCGCGCCGCCCCGGTTTCTCCAAGTCGAGCCTGGCGGCCAGCCTCGCCGAGGCGGGGATCGACTATGTGCATCTCAAGCAGCTCGGCACGCCCAAGCGCGGGCGCGATGCGGCGAAGAAGGGGGATGTGGAGACACTGCGCTACGTCTATGACCTCCAGCTCGGCTTACCCGAAGCGCAGGCCCAGGCCGCGCAGATGCGGACGCTCGCCGCCGACAAGCCGAGCGCGCTACTCTGCTACGAGCGCGATCCATGTCATTGCCACCGCACATTGCTTCTGGAGGCAGAGGGAAACGGGGCGGAGGTGATCGACCTTTACGCCTGAGACCGAAAAAGGCCGGGGCAGCCGACGCATCGGCTGCCCCGTAGTTCGGGGAGAGTCGACGCGAAGGGGGAACTGGTCGCGCCGACGGCCTGGCTTTGCATCGCGGATGTTGCAGAAGAGTGTCCGTCTGATGCAATTCAACCGGAAAGAGGCCCGCCGGACGTTACATCCCGAGAAGAATTCTCGAAAATTGTCGCCCCGTGCAGGACGGTGTTTACGCAACGGCAACCCACTTGAGTGCAGAGCATCGCATCACGCACTTCATTGGAGCGCAAGATGGGCATTGCAGCGCGACTCTATCAGGACGGCCGTTGGACCGACCGCCACCCGGTGGAAATCGAAGCGACCCTGCGCGACTCCGCATGGTCGCCGCTGGACGTGGTGATCGAGGATGTGTCGCCGGGGGGCTTTCGAGTCGTGGCGGGTGCCGACCTAGCGATCGGCGACAAGATCGCATTGGGCGTGGCCGGCCTCGGCACTCGCGAGGCGCGAGTTGTGTGGGGCGACCAAGGCATCTATGGCTGCGAATTCCTGATCCCGCTGAGCAGCGAAGATCTGCGCACGGCGGTTTCCGCGCCGGCCGCCAGCCCGATTGCCTTCCCCAAGACGCCGCTGCCCACGCCCCGTTCGACTATGTCGGAGGAGAGTGCGGAGAGCGCACTGAAGGACGACCGGCTGCCGATTCGCACGCGCGTGGCTGCCATCATCGTCAGCGCATTTCTGGCATGGGTATTCGTGTTCGCTATCGGCTGGGGTGTCGTCGCGCTCGTGCGGGCGCTGCTCGGATAAGCAGCGCCCACTGGTTGATTTTATGCTGCAGCTTTGCGGCGTTCGGCCATTTCTTCGTTAAGCATTTCGGCAAGCAGGAAGGCTAGTTCCAGGCTTTGACCGGCGTTCAAGCGCGGGTCGCAATGCGTGTGGTAGCGATCGGCCAGACCCTGCTCGGTAATCGCGATCGCGCCGCCGGTGCACTCGGTGACGTTCTGCCCGGTCATCTCGGCATGGATGCCGCCGGCGAAGGTGCCTTCGGCGCGGTGGACGGCGAAGAAGCCGCGCACCTCGGCGAGGATCCGGTCGAACGGCCGCGTCTTGTAGCCGTTCGCCGCCTTGACGACGTTGCCGTGCATCGGATCGCAGCTCCACACCACCGGATGGCCCTCGCGCTTCACCGCGCGGACCAGCTTAGGCAGGCCCGCCTCGATCTTGTCATGCCCATAGCGGGTGATCAGCGTCATCCGCCCCGGCACCCGGCCGGGGTTGAGCGTGTCGAGCAGCCGCAGAAGTGCGTCAGGCTCGAGGCTCGGCCCGCACTTCATGCCGATCGGGTTGCCAATGCCGCGCAGGAACTCGACATGCGCCGAGCCCTCGAAGCGGGTGCGGTCGCCGATCCACAGGAAGTGCGCCGAGGTATCGTACCAGTCGCCGGTCAGGCTGTCCTGCCGGGTCAGCGCCTGTTCATAGGGTAAGAGCAGCGCCTCGTGGCTGGTGTAGAAATCGGTGCCCTTGAGCTGCGGCACGGTATCCGGGTTGATCCCGCACGCTTCCATGAAGTCGAGCGCTTCACCGATCCGGTCCGCGACATCGGCGAACTTGGCCGACCAGGGGCTCTTGCCCATGAAGTCGAGCGTCCACTTGTGGACCTGATGCAAATTGGCATAGCCGCCATTCGCAAAGGCGCGGAGCAGGTTGAGCGTCGCGGCCGACTGGCTGTAGCCCTGCACCATCCGCTGCGGATCGGGGATCCGCGCTTCCGGCGTGAAGGCGATGTCGTTGACATTGTCGCCGCGGTAGCTGGGCAGCTCGACGCCGTCGATCACCTCGGTATCGGCCGAGCGCGGCTTGGCGAACTGGCCGGCCATGCGGCCGAGCTTCACCGTAGGCAGCTTCGAGGCGAAGGTGAGCACCACCGCCATCTGCAGGATCACGCGGAAGGTGTCGCGGATATTGTTGGGGTGGAACTCGGCGAAGCTCTCGGCGCAGTCACCGCCTTGTAGCAGAAACGCCTCACCGCGCGCGACCTTGGCGAGTGCGCCCGTAAGCTCGCGCGCCTCGCCGGCGAAGACCAGCGGCGGGTAGCTGCTCAGCTGCCGGGTGGCGGCGTCGAGCGCGCCCTTGTCCGGATATTGCGGCATCTGGCGCGCTTCGGCGCGCGTCCAGCTATCGGGGGTCCAGCTTGCCATTGCACTCTCCACGTCGCGGACGGCGACGTGCCAGTCCGCATGCTCGGCGATTCCCATCGCCGCTATCTGATTCATCACCTTGGTGTTGGCGCGTTTGCCGTCGGTCTCCCAGCCTTGCACGGTCGAGCCTGGCGTATCGAACCAGGCACCGAAGGCGGCGCGGGTGAGGGTGCGTTCCTCGCGAAACTGGCGGATCTTGGAACCGGCTAACGTCGTCATACCGGCCGCTTACCCGGCTGGGGTAAACATGTGCAAGCTTTTTCTTACCCCGACGGGGTAAAGGCGAGCGGATCGATTGCACGCGGGCGCGGCCGGGTGTAGCCGCGCGGCGATGCACGCATTCGAAGCACAGGCGCGCGACCTTGCCGATCTCGCTGCGCGCGGACGCGGCCGCCGGCTGATCGCCCGCGAGGGCGCGGACTTCGCGTCCAACGATTATCTCGGCCTATCCGACTCGCCGGCCCTGCGCGAAGCGGTGGCGGCGGCGCTGGCGCGCGGCGTACCGATCGGCTCGGGCGGCTCGCGGCTTCTGCGCGGCAACCATCCCGAGCACGAAGCGCTGGAGGCCGAAGCAGCAGCGTTCTTCGGCCGCGAGTCGGCTCTGTATTTCTCCAGCGGCTATGCGGCCAACGCAGCGCTGCTCGCGACCTTGCCCCAGCGCGGCGACCTCGTGCTGTTCGACGAACTCGTCCACGCGAGCGCCCATGAGGGCATGCGTCTTGGGCGCGCGGAAACCCGACAGGCTCCGCATAACGACGTTGCCGCGTTCGCGGAGGCGATCGCCGGCTGGCGTCGCGAGGGCGGGGCGGGACGCGTGTGGATCGCGGTCGAGAGCCTCTACAGCATGGACGGCGATGTCGCGCCGCTCGCCGCGCTGTCGGCGCTGGCCGAGGCAGAAGGTGCCATTCTGCTCGTCGACGAGGCGCACGCGACCGGGGTCTACGGCCCGCAGGGGCAGGGGCTGGCTTATGGCCTGCCGACCGCCAACCTGATCACGCTGCACACCTGCGGCAAGGCGCTGGGCTGCGAAGGCGCGCTGGTCACCGGCCCGACGATCGTCCGCGACTTCCTCGTCAACCGCGGCCGGCCGTTCATCTTCTCCACCGCGCCGTCGCCGTTGATGGCCGCCGCCGTGCGCGCGGCGCTGCGCATCGTGGCAAAGGGGGACAACCTCCGGTCCGCGCTGGCCGAGCGGGTCGCCGCCGCCCGCGCCGCGCTTGCGCCGCTCGGCGTACCGGCGGGTGATACCCAGATCCTGCCGCTGATCCTCGGCGATGATGTGCGGACCATGGCGATCGCTGGCGCGCTGCAGGACAGCGGCTTCGACGTCCGCGGCATCCGCCCCCCGACCGTTTCCGCAGGCACCTCGCGCCTGCGCATCTCGATCACCAACAATGTGTCGCATGGCCAGATCGCCGCGCTCGCGGAGCGGCTGGCGACGCTTCTCCCCGCAACCGAGCCCGTCGCAGCATGACCCAGACCTTCATCGTCACCGGTACGGATACCGGCATCGGCAAGACCGTGTTCGCCGCAGCTCTCGCCGGTGCGCTGCGCGCGCGCTACTGGAAACCCGTTCAGGCCGGGCTCGACGACGGCAGCGACAGCGAACGTACCGCAGCGCTCTCGGGCCTGCCGATCGGGCACATCCTCCCGGAAGCCTATCGTCTGGTCACGCCCTGCTCGCCGCACTTCGCGGCCGAAATCGACGGTGTCACCATCGACCTCGATCGCCTCGCGCTGCCCGCGGTCGACGGGCCGCTGGTGGTGGAAGGCGCAGGCGGTGCGCTGGTGCCGGTGACGCGCGAGATCCTCTACGCCGACGTCTTTGCGCGCTGGGCCAAGCCGGTGGTGCTGGTCGCGCGCACCGCGCTCGGCACGATCAACCACAGCCTGCTCTCGATCGAGGCGCTGAGGTCGCGCGGCGTGCCGATCCACGGCATCGCGTTCGTCGGCGATCCGGTCGAGGACAGCGAGGCGACCATCGCCGCGATTGGCAAGGTCAAGCGTCTCGGCCGCCTGCCGATGCTGTCCGAGCTCACCCCCGCGGCGCTCGCCCAAGCCTTCGCCGGCGCCTTCGACCTTGCGGATTTCGCCTGATGTCGTCGGTTTGGCACCCCTTCACCCAGCATGGCTTGGGCGAGCCGATCCCGATGGTCAGCCATGCCCGGGATGCCGTGATCCACACCGCTGACGGCCGCAGCTTCATCGATGCGATCTCGTCCTGGTGGGTGACGACCCACGGCCATTGCAATCCGCGCATCATGGCGGCGATCGCCGAGCAGGCCGGCAAGCTCGACCAGATCATCTTCGCCGGCTGGACGCACGAGCCCGCCGAGACGCTCGCCGCCGGGCTGCGCGAGATCCTGCCGGACGCGCTCGAACATGTCTTCTTCAGCGACAGCGGCTCGACCGCGGTGGAAGTCGCGCTCAAGATGGCGCTCGGCTATTGGCATAATCGCGGGGAGGATCGCAGCCGTATCCTCGTGCTCGAGCACAGCTATCACGGCGATACGATCGGCGGCATGTCGGTCGGCGCCCGTGGCGTGTTCAACCGCCCGTATCAGCCGCTGCTGTTCGATGTCGGTACCATCCCGTTCCCAAGCGCTGGCGCCGAACAGGCGACGCTCGACGCGCTGGAAGCGGAGTGCCGCGCGGGTGCGGCGGCGTTCATCGTTGAGCCGCTGGTGCTGGGGGCAGGGGGGATGCTCTTTTACACCCCGGCGCTGCTCGCCGAAGTGCGCGCGATCTGCGCACGCCACGACGTTCTCTTCATCGCCGACGAGGTGATGACCGGATGGGGGCGCACCGGCACGCTCACCGCCTGCGAGCAGGCAGCCGTGGTGCCGGATATTCTTTGCCTTTCGAAGGGAATTACCGGCGGCGCGATCCCGCTGGCGGTGACACTCGCGACTGCGCCGATCTTCGAGGCGCACTGGGCCGAGGATCGCGCGCGGATGTTCTTCCATTCCTCCAGCTATACCGCGAATCCGATCGCGTGCGCGGCCGCTGTCGCCAATCTGGCGATCTGGCGCGACGAGCCGGTGCTTGAGCGGGTGATGCAGTTGGGCGAATGGCAGCAGTCCGCGCTGGAGCGGCTTGGCGATATGCCCGGCCTAATCGGCCACCGGCGGATGGGCACGATTGCCGCAGTGGAGATCGAGCAGCCGGAAAACGGCTACCTTTCCGCCATCGCGCCCCGCCTGATGGCGTTCGCCCGCGATCGCGGCGTGTTGCTGCGCCCGCTCGGCAACACCGTCTATGTGATGCCGCCCTACAGCATCACACGCGCGCAGCTGGACCAGGTGTGGGGCCTGGTCCCCGCATTTCTCGCCGCCGCCGGCTAAGCTTCGAGCGGCAGAGCGAGGTCCGCAAAGCTCTCAGCAAGCGCATGCGCAGTGGGGAGCAGGCCTCGAGCGTCGCGCACTCCGATCACGTCTGCCAGCAACAGCGCCGCGGCGGCCGGGTTGGTGCGGACCTTCGCCAGCGCGGCGATCAGGCAGGCCTCGGACGTCGTCATGCGCGGGCAGCACCAGGGGCCGATCTGCACCGGTCCGGCAGCCATGGCCGACATTTCCTGCATCAGAGTCCGCAGCAGCAGCAAGGGACGGCGAAACGCTTTGCCGAAGGCGACCACAAATGCGTGGGCAGTGCTGGCATCGTTCAGGCCGTTGGCGCCCGTCTGCCGGATGCCGAACAGCAGCAGCCGCACGCCGGGATCGTCGGGCTGGAGCGTCGGAAGGGCAGTTACGAGGGTCTGGACGTTCGGCGACATGCGATTCTCCCGCTGAGCACGGGAGGGATCATGCCGTTCTGTTATTAATAGTCAATCGCAATAAGCTGCGAATGCGATCAGTCGGGCAATTCTGCGTTCGCCTGCAGCACAGTGCCGGCGAGATACAGTGAGCCAAGAATCAGGATCGTGCCTGGGTGCGCGGAGTCGAGGTGGCTGGCCAGCGCGTGCAACGCTGATGGCACATCCGTCGCCGTCTGCGCCCTTTGCACGCCCATTTTGCCCAGCAACGCGACGAGATCTTCCGGGGCATGATGGGCGTGGCCCGGGATCGGCACCGCGGTAACGCTGGCGAGGTGGGCAACGAGCGGCGCGATCAGCCCTTCGGGATCTTTGTTTGCAAGCATGCCCAGGATGAGGTGAGAGCGCGCACCTGCGGCAACATTGGCCACGGTTTCGGCGATGGCTTCTCCGGCGGCGGCATTGTGGCCGCCGTCGAGCCACACCGCCGTTCCGGCTGGAAGCAGCGCCGTCAGCGGGCCGTGGCCGAGCCGCTGCATCCTTGCCGGCCAGCGCGCACCCGTCGCTGCGGCGGCGAAGGCGGTATCGGATACGACGAGGGTGTCCTGATGCCGCAGCATCGCAATCGCGAGCGCGAGGTTGCCGGGCTGGTGCGGTCCGGACAGTGTCGGCAGCGGGGTTTCCAGCGTGCCTTTCGCGTCGCGATAGGTGAGGCGATCGCCTTTCACGGCGTAGTCCCATGCCCCGCCCTGGGCGAGCACCGGCACCCCGGCTGCCGCCACCACCACGGCAATTTTCGGATCGTAGCGCATCGTCACCAGCGGCACGCCGGGCTTGGCGATGCCGGCCTTTTCGCGGGCGATCTGCGGCAGCGTGTCGCCGAGGAACGCCTGATGATCGATACCGAGCTGGGCTATCCCGGTGGCGATTGGCGCGGGGATGACGTTGGTGGCGTCCAGCCGCCCGCCCAGGCCGACTTCGATCACGCAGGCATCGGCGGGGGTACGGGCGAAGGCGAGGAAGGCGGCGGCCGTGGTGACTTCGAAGAAGCTCGCGCCGATGTCTCCACCGGCGTCCAGCACGTCGGCGAGCAGTGGCGCGAGCGTGGCGTCGTCGATCAGCGTGCCAGCGAGGCGGATCCGCTCGTTGAAGCGGACGAGGTGCGGGCTAGAATAGACATGGACGCGCAGGCCCGCGGCTTCGAGCGCTGCACGGAGGAAGGCGCAGGTGGAGCCCTTGCCGTTGGTGCCAGCGACGTGAAGCACCGGCGGCAAGCGGAGGTGCGGGTTGCCGACGCGCTCTAGGAGGCGGGTGATCCGATCCAAACCGAGGATGTCGGCGCCGGGGGAGAGCAGGGTCAGCCGGTCGATCTGGGCTTGCACTGCGGGATCGGTGGAGCGAGCGAAATCAGGCACCGTTCCCCTCCCGTAAGCGGGAGGGGAGCGCAAACTGGCTGCACATCCCCTGACGCATTACGCCGCCGCGCGCGCCTCGCACAGGAGGCCGATCAGCTGGCCCAGCGTGTCGCGCAGGTCGCGGCGGTGTGTCACCATATCGACCAGGCCATGGTCGCGATAATATTCGCTGGTCTGGAAATCGTCAGGCAGCTTCTCGCGGATCGTGTTCTCGATCACGCGGCGGCCGGTGAAGGCAAGCGTCGCGCCCGGCTCGGCGATCTGGACGTCGCCCAGCATCGCATAGGCCGCCATCACGCCGCCCGAGGTCGGATCGGTCAGCACGACGACATAGGGCAGGCCTGCATCGTGCAGCATCTCGATCGCCACGGTGGTGCGCGGCATCTGCATCAGGCTGAGAATGCCTTCCTGCATGCGCGCGCCGCCCGAGGCAGTAAACACGATATAGGGCGCACGCGCGGCGATCGCGGTCTCGACGCCGGCGATGAACGCCTCGCCGACCGCCTGGCCCATCGATCCGCCCATGAAGGCGAAGTCCTGCACGCCGATCACCGCCTTGTGGCCATTGATCGTGCCGCTGGCATTCTGGAACGCGTCCTGCTCACCCGTAGTCGCCCGCGCCGCCTTGATGCGGGCCGTATAGGGCTTCGAGTCGCGGAACTTCAGGGGATCTTCGGCCACCTTCGGATTGGGCAGCAGCTTGAAGCTGCCCTTGTCGAACAGATGCTCAAAGCGCTTGGCGGCACCGATCCGGTCATGATGATCGCAGTGCGGACAAACGTTCAGATTGTCCTCGAATTCCTTCATGAAGACCATCTGTCCGCATCCCTTGCACTTGTGCCAGAGATTGTCGGGGCTCTCCTCGCCACGGGTGGTGACATAGGCGAGCGCGTTACGGACGCGCGAAATCCAGCTCATGCGACTTCCTTGCGTGCGGCGACCAGCGCCGTCTTCAACGTATCGATATAGGCACGGACGGGCTCCGCCGCATCCGCGCCGTGACGGCCGACCAGCTCGACGATCGCGCTGCCCACGACGACGCCGTCGGCAACGCGGCCGATGGCGGCCGCCTGCTCGGGGGTGCGGACGCCGAAGCCCACCGCGATCGGCAGGTCGGTGGCGGCATTGAGGCGGGCGACCGCCGCTTCGATCGAGGCCGTGGCGGCCTGCTGCAGCCCCGTGATCCCGGCGACCGAGACATAGTAGAGGAACCCCGAGGCCCCCTCCAGCACCGCCGGCAGGCGGGCGGCATCGGTGGTCGGGGTAGCGAGGCGGACATTGCCGAGGCCGGCGGCGCGCAGCGCTTCGCCGAGGCTGTCATCTTCCTCGGCGGGAATGTCGACGCAGATCACGCCGTCGGCACCGGCATCGCGCGCGGCGCTGGCAAACCATTGCGGTCCGCGACGCGTCATCGGGTTGGCATAGCCCATCAGGACCAGCGGCACGTCCGGATGGCGTGCGCGGAATGCGGTGGCGATCGCGAGCACGTCCGCCGTGGTAGTGCCGGCGGCGAGGCTGCGCAGGTTCGCTGCCTGGATCGCCGGGCCGTCGGCCATCGGATCGGTGAACGGCATGCCGAGCTCGATCACGTCGGCCCCGCCCGCGACCAGCGCGTCGAGGATCGCGGCGGTGGCACCCGGCGTCGGATCGCCGGCGGTGACGAAGGTCACCAGCGCGGCGCGGCCCTGATCGGCGGCGCGGGCAAAGGCGTTGGCGAGCCGGGTCACATCTGCACTCCCAGCGCGTCGGCGACGGTGAAGATGTCCTTGTCGCCGCGACCGCAAAGGTTGGCGAGGATCACCTTGTCGCGCGGCATGGTGCGGGCGACCTTGGCCACTGCGGCGATGGCATGGCTCGGCTCGAGCGCGGGGATGATGCCCTCGGTGCGGCAGAGCAGCTGGAAGGCGTCGAGCGCCTCGGTGTCGGTCACCGCCGTGTATTCCACGCGGCCGATGTCGCGCAGCCAGGCGTGCTCGGGCCCGATGCCCGGATAGTCGAGGCCTGCCGAGATCGAGTGCGCCTCGGTGATCTGGCCGTCCTCGTCCTGCAGCAGATAGGTGCGATTGCCATGCAGGATGCCGGGCGCGCCGCCGGCGAGGCTGGCGGCATGGCGCTTGTCGAGCCCTTCGCCCGCCGCCTCGACGCCGAGCATCTGGACCTCGGCATCGTCGAGGAACGGGTGGAACAGCCCGATCGCGTTGGATCCGCCGCCGATCGCGGCCACGAGCAGATCGGGCAGCTTGCCGGTGCGCTTGAGCATCTGTTCGCGCGCCTCGCGGCCGATCACCGACTGGAAGTCGCGGACCAGCTCGGGATAGGGGTGCGGGCCGGCGGCGGTGCCGATGATGTAGAAGGTGTCCTCCACATTGGCGACCCAATCGCGCAGGCCTTCGTTCATCGCGTCCTTGAGCGTCGCGGCGCCCGAGGTGACCGGCACCACTTCGGCGCCGAGCAGCTTCATGCGGAACACGTTGGGCTGCTGCCGCGCCACGTCGGTCGCACCCATGTAGATCACGCAAGGGAGCCCGAAGCGCGCGCAGACGGTGGCGGTCGCCACGCCGTGCTGGCCGGCGCCGGTCTCGGCGATGATCCGCGTCTTGCCCATTCGCCTAGCGAGCAGGATCTGGCCGATGCAATTGTTGATCTTGTGCGCACCGGTATGGTTGAGCTCGTCGCGCTTGAACCAGACCTCCGCGCCGAGCCCATCGGGCGCGTTCTCGCGCAGCGCCTCGGTCAGCCGCTCGGCATAATAGAGCGGGCTGGGGCGGCCGACATAATGTTCGAGCAGGTCGTCGAACTCGGCCTGGAAGGCGGGATCGGCCTTGGCGGCGGTGTATTCGCGCTCCAGGTCGAGAACCAGCGGCATCAGCGTCTCGGCGACGAAGCGTCCGCCGAACTGGCCGAAATGCCCGCGGTCGTCGGGCTGGGCGCGGAAGGAGTTGGGTGCGGTCATGATCGGGCCACGGCTTTAAGGAATGCGGCGATCTTGTCCACATCCTTGATGCCCGGCGCGGCCTCGATGCCCGAAGAGACATCCACCAGGCGGGCACCGGTGACGCGGATCGCCTCGCTGACATTGCCCGCGTCGAGCCCGCCGGAAAGGATCCAGGGCAGGGGATGGGCGAAGCCGTCGAGCAGGGTCCAGTCGAAGCGCAGGCCGGTGCCGCCGGGGACCTTCGCCCCTTCCGGCGCCTTGGCGTCGTAGAGCAGCCGGTCGGCGGCGCCCCGAAAGCCGGCGGCGGGGACGAGATCGGCGCGGGTCTTCACCGCGAGCGCGGCCCAGGTTTCGAGGCGGGTGCGGGCCTTCACGGCGGCGGTGCGCTCGGGCGTCACCTTGTGGAGCTGGATCACGTCCAGCCATCCGGCGGCAATCGCGGTGTCGAGCAGCGCGTCGTCGGGATCGACGAACACGCCTACGCGCGCGACATGCCCAGGCACCCGCGCGGCGAGTCCCTGCGCCTTGTCGAAGCTCAGGTGGCGCGGGCTGGGCGGGAAGAAAACGAGGCCGATATGGCTCGCCCCGCCGGCCACGGCGGCGTCGAGCGTCTCGGGCGTGGACAGGCCACAGATTTTCGCGGTTGCGGGCATCGCTGCCCTGTAGGCGCTAGACCAGCTTCTTGGCCAGCACCGTCATGAACAGCGGCGGATCGAGCGGGATCGGGAAGTCGCAGCGCGCGCCGGTTTCGGTATAGCCGCGGCGCACATAGTAATCGATCAGCTTGCGGCGTTGCTCGATCACCGTCATCTCCATCCGCGTGCAGCCAAAGACGGTGCGGGCATGCGCCTCGGCGGCGGCGATCAGCTGGCGGCCGAGCCCCGCGGCCTGGCGCAGCGGATCGATGCAGAGCAGGCCCAGATAGGCGGTGCCGCCCCCCCGGTTCGCGACGTTGACGCAGCCGATCGCGGTGTTGCCGTCCCAGGCGCTGAGCAGCACCTGCGCCGGATCGTTGACGATGGCGGTGAGCGTTTGGAGATTGGTGCGCGGACCCTCGATCAGATCGGCCTCGTGCGTCCAGCCTTGGCGCGCGGTTTCGCCGCGATAGGCGCGTTCGATCATTGGGTGGATCGCCGGCAGGTCGGCAGTGGTGGCGGGGCGGATGATAGGAGCCATGGTTATGCTTGGACGGTTACTCTCACCCTTCCGGCGCTCGGCGCCTCCCGCGCCGGAGGCAGTGGGGAGGGCGAGGGGGGCCTTGCGGCGAGTTACAAGGTCGCCGCGATCGCTCGCGCGGCCGCGTCCGGATCCTCGGCCTGGGTGATCGGACGGCCGATCACCAGAATCGAGGCACCGGCATCCACCGCGCTGCGCGGCGTCACCACCCGCTTCTGATCGCCGACATGCGCATCGGCAGGGCGCACGCCGGGGACGACGAAGAAGCCGTCCTTCCACGCCGCATGCGCCGCCTTCACCTCTTCGCCCGAGCAGACGATGCCGTCGACCCCCGCCGAGCGGGCGAGCTCGGCCAGCCGCATCACCTGCTCGTGCGGATCGGGCCTGAGGCCGATCGACGTCATGTCGTTGCCGTCGAGGCTGGTGAGCATCGTCACCGCGACGACCTTGGTGCCCTCGGGCGCGGCGGCCTTGGCATCCTCCAGCATCGCCCGGCCGCCGGCGGCGTGAACGGTGAGGATCGCGGGGTTCAGCGGCCGCAGCGCCTGGATGGCCTTGGCAACGGTGTTGGGGATGTCGTGGAATTTGAGGTCGAGGAAGATCGGCACGCCGATCTCGGCCATTTCGTGCACGCCGTGGCCGCCGTTCGCCATGAAGAATTCAAGGCCCAGCTTGATACCGCCGACATGGTGGCGAACCTTCTGGGCGAGCGACTTCGCCTTATCCAGCTCCGGCGTGTCGAGCGCGACATAGATACGGCCGCTCATGCACGCGGCTCCTCAAGCGCCGCGGTGGGGGCGACCGGCTCGAAACGGGGTGCGGGCGCGGCGGGGACAGCGCGGAGATCAGCAATAGCGCGTTCCAGCCCGGCGAAGCGCTGGCGCATCCGCCACCGGAGCGCCTGATAGGCCACCAGCATCGGCAGGAAGCCGGCTAGGAACACGACGATCAGCAGCAGCGGCAGACTGATATCGGCGACCAGTCCGCCCCAGAGCTGGATGCTCACGCGCTGCTCGCCATTGTAGATCACGAACCCGGCGATCACGCCGCCGAGCAGGAGCCACAATAGCACCTTCAGAAACCGCATTCCGCTCCCTTCCAAGCAAACCTTGCCATCCTTCTAGGCCCGAGGAAGGCTGCTTGCCAAGGCTCAGCCGATTTCGCTGCGCAGCTCCGCGATCAGGGCAGGAATGGCCGTGAGACGCGGCGCCTCTTCGTCCAGGATCGCGTGAAAGGCCCGGCGCTTCACTTCGGCGATGCGATCGGCGGGTAGTTGAGCATCTTCGTCGAGAGTCGACAAGACGATGTCGATCAGCCGATCGGCACCGTTGAGCCGGCCCCAGAGATAATCGTTCTCGCGGTAGGCGCGGCTGAAAAAGGCGCCGAAATTGTTGAACTGATTGCCTTTTAGCATCGCCGCCACGCCGCCGGTCCGGATTGCCTTGGCATCCTCGGGCGAGATCCGGTCGACGCGGATCGGATCGAATTCGTCCACGCCTTCGCCTTGCAGTAGGGGCAGCGTGGCGATGTCGAAGAAGGGGAAGCCGAGATAGGCGAGCAGCATCGGCCGCCGCAGATCCTTCGACAGTGCGCTGAACCCGGTGGAAAGGATCGCATCGGTCTGCGCGTCGAGCGTGCGGAGCTGCATGTGCGCCGCCAGGGCATCGAGCGTCGGCCCGGCATGATTCTCCGCATCCACCAGCGTTTCGCGCAGATCGACAAAGGTATCGGCGCGCTTCAGCTCAAGATAGGCGGCGAGCGCACCATAGATCGCATCGCGCATCGGCCGCATCACCCCGCGCGGCGCCGACTGCTCCAGTTCGGCGAGGCGCCGGGCGAGAAGGCGCAGCCGGCGGATGCGGAAACCTAGGTCGTGACCACGAAGGAAATCCAGCGCCTCGGGGGAAGCGCCGCCCGGCAGCGATGCGCCGAACCGATCGGCGCCTCGCGCGCGCACCGTTTCGCGCAGCTGCCGGCAAAGCATGCGAAGCCGCTGGCCGTCCTGCTGGCCCAGCACCGCCTGCACCAGTCGCGCAGTGCGATCGATCGCGCCGTCCACTTTCAGCAACGCATAGGCGGTGTGGCCATAGCCCGCCTTTGCGGCGGCCTGGAGCTGCGCGCGTTTGCGCCACGCGGCCAGTCGCTTGGGCGTCGGGTAATCCAGCCACAGCGTATAGCCGAACAGCAAGTCGACCTGCGCTTCAACCTCTGCGCGGATCTCCGTCACGATGGCAAGCATCCGCTCGATCCGATCGGACCGCTCGGCGATAGTTTCTAGATTGTCGCGGATCGGCTGCTTGCGCGGCAGCTCCGAAAGCGCGCCGATCAGCGTCGAAAAGAACCCAGGGCGTTCCTGCCGGGGGCCGTAAAAATCGAAGCGCATGTCCGGCGTCGGATCGAGGAAGACGAAGCGGCGGTCCACCTGGCGGTGGGCGGGACGCTCACGCAATGCCTCCATCGCCGGGCGGAAGGGCGCGTTTGCGAGCACCGAGCCATCGATTAGCACGGCCTTTTCCGCTCGATTGTCCGCCCATTGCTCGGGCAGCGCGCGCTGCAGGAAGGCGTTGCGGCCCGCCCATTGCTCGCCGCGCTCGGCAAGAACCTTGTCGAGTTCCGCCACCATCAGCGGCGGGAAGGCGCCCGGGAAGCTGGAGGTGGCACGCGCTGCGAAGGCGAGGGCCGCGGGATGGGCGACGCCGGTGCCTCGCCCGTGATCGCTGAAGGCGAAGACCAGCCGGTGTTCGGTTTCCACCACTTCCCGCGGGGAATTCAGTCGCAGCATTTCGGAATGTCCGCGAAAATCGGTGGCGGTGACGAACAGATCGAGCGGCTGCCCGTGCGGCAGGAGGCGACGGTCGGCCGGGCCCCGGGCCATTGCGTCGAAGGCATCGAGCAGCTTGTTCAGCAGCTGCTCTCCGCCGAAAGGCGGTTCGAACCAGCGGGACCGGACGAAACGCTCCAGCTTTTCCCGGACTTCGGCGCGGGCACTGGCCTCCACGGTCTCGTCGATCGTCTGCGAGCGATTGGCCATCATCCAGGCGATCGGCGTCGCCCAGATCTTGGCGAAGCGGTGCGACGGGGCCTGAGCGGGGGCGAGCAGCGCCTCGACATCGGCATGGTCGAGCCACATTGCGGTCAGCGGATCCAGCGACTGGCCGGTGGCGATCGCCTGTGCCAGGAAAACCGCGTTGATCCCGCCGGCGCTGGCGCCGGATAGAATGTCGACGAGCACGCGAAGGTTAAGGCCGCTGCGCTCGCGGATTTCCTCGATCAGCCCGCGATAGACGCTGTCGAGCGGCGTGCCCTCGCGTTCCGCACAGCTGGCGCGGGCGAGGTGCCAGACTTCCTTGGTGATGCCGTGCATGTAGACGGCGAGGCTGATCCCGCCATAGCAGACCAGTGCGAGCCGCAGTTCCTTTTCCTGCGTCTCGTGCATCAGCGGTGCCGTAGCTCCGCCCAGACCGGCAGGTGATCGGAGGCGGTGCGCGCGGCGAGACTCCGGTGCACGCCGACGTCGCCGATCTCAAGTTCGGGCGATGCCATTATCCTGTCCAGCCGCGCCATCGGGCGGCGGGCGTGGAAGCTCTTGCCGGTGGGAGCGAACGCGAAATGCTGAGCGAAATCGTGCAGGCAGCCGCGTTCAGCGCTCCATTCGTTAAGGTCGCCCATCATCACTGTCGGCATCCGTGGGGTGCAGGCGGCGAGATGGGAAAGAATGGCATGGGCCTGGCGGCGCCGCCAGAGGCCGGAAAGATCGAGATGCATCCCGACCACCCGCAAGGGCGAGCCGTTCACCCGCAGATCGGCCATCACCGCGCCGCGCGGCTCAAGCGTAGGGAGGTGAATGGCTTCGCAGGCGAGGATCTCCGCGTCCTTGCGTACCAGCAAGGCATTGCCATGCCAGCCCATCGAACGCGCCCGCATCCCGAAGTGCACCGCCTTCCACGGGCTGTGTTCGGCGAGCAGGTTCGCGGTGAGCACAGCCTCGCGTGTGCCGAATCGGCGATCCGCCTCCTGCAAGGCGATCACATCGGCATCGACCTCGAGCAGTACCTCGAGCGTCCTCTCCGGTCGGCGTCGTCGGTCGGTGCCGATCGACTTCCGCATGTTGTAGCTGGCGACCTTGATCATCCGCGCCCCTTATCGGCGCGAGCAGCATCGTTGCACAAGCCTAATAACCCGTTTCTCCGCGCGCGCGTTGCCCGGCGGCGGCTTCTGCGGCCGCCAGCAAGCTGAGACCGGTTTCCTCGGCGGCTTCGGGGGTCATTGCCACGGCCACGCCCGCAGGCCCGTCGAGCATCACCAGGCCGAATTCCGCGGACGCCACCCCGCCGCTCGTTTCGGGCGCAAGCGGCGATTCGCTGGGCATGTCCGTTTCTTTCTGCCTGTTCTTATCGGCGACCTTAACGCGCGGGGCGGGCGAAATATCCGTTGTCGATCAGCCTTGTAGCCATTGCGAAAGGATGCGGGGGTATAGACGGTGTTCTTCCTGCAGCACGCGCTGCGAGAGGGTGTCGGCGGTGTCACCGGCAAGGATCGCCACGCGCGCCTGGCCCAGAACCTCACCGCCATCCAATTCTTCGGTCACCAGATGCACGGAGGCGCCGGCTTCGGTATCGCCGGCAGCGATCGCGCGGGCATGGGTATCCAGTCCCTTGTATTTCGGCAGCAGCGACGGGTGAATGTTCACGATTCGCCCGCGCCAGCGGGCCACGAACGCATCTGATAGCAGCCGCATATAGCCGGCAAGCGCAATCGCCTCCACGTCCGCATCGCGCAGCGCCGCGTCGATGCTGGCTTCATACTCGGCCTTCGGCATGCCCTTGGGCGACTGGGCGAAGGTCCGGACGCCGCGCTCGGCGGCCCAGGCAAGCCCGGCGGCTTCCGGCTTGTCGCTGGCGACAAGTGCTACCGTATAGGGGCAATCCGGCGCCGCGGCGGCCTCCACCAGCGAAGCCATGTTCGATCCGCGACCCGAGATCAGGATGCCGACTCGCTTCTTAGGGCTTGAGGCGCCGGTAGACGCCTCAGCCATGGTGCGTGGCGCTCCACGGTTCGCGCGCGCTCCAGGTTTCGTCGCCGCCAACCACGGTGCACCCGCACTCGCCGGCTTCGATCGTGCCGATCGTGAACACCGTCTCGCCCGCAGTGGTAAGTGCTGCCGTTACCGCCTCGGCCTGATCCGCCGGGACTACGGCGACCATGCCAATGCCGCAGTTGAAGGTGCGCGCCATCTCTTCCGGCTCGATTGCGCCCTGTGCCTGTAGGAACGCCATGAGGCGCGGCTGTGGCCATGCATCGGCATCGATGCGCGCGTGGGTGCCTGCGGGGAGCACGCGAGGAACGTTTTCCAGTAGGCCGCCGCCGGTGATGTGGGCAAGTCCATGGATGCTGCCCTTGCGTAACTCCGGCAGCAGGCTGGCGACATAAATACGAGTCGGTGCCATCAGCGCGTCGATCAGCAGGCGCTCCTGATCGAACAAAGCAGGTCGATCGAGCTTCCACCCCTTGTCTGCCGCGAGTCGCCGCACCAGCGAGAAGCCGTTCGAGTGCACGCCATTTGAGGCGAGACCGAGCAGCACGTCGCCGGGCGCAATCTTCTTGCCGTCGAGCAACTGATCGCGCTCGACCGCGCCGACGCAGAAGCCGGCGAGATCATAATCTCCATCGGCGTACATGCCCGGCATCTCCGCCGTTTCGCCGCCGATCAGCGCGCAACCGGCCTGGCGGCATCCTTCGGCGATTCCTGCGATCACTCGCTCTGCCACCGCGTTGTCGAGCTTGCCGCTCGCATAATAATCGAGGAAAAACAGAGGCTCGGCGCCCTGCACGATCAGATCGTTGGCGCACATCGCCACAAGATCGATGCCGACGCCGTCGTGCCGGTCATGCTCGATCGCCAGCTTGAGCTTGGTGCCGACGCCATCGTTCGCGGCGACTAGTAGCGGATCGGTAAAGCCGGCCGCCTTTAGATCGAAGATGCCGCCGAACCCGCCGAGATCGGCATCGGCGCCGGAGCGCCGAGTGGAACGCGCCAGCGGCCCGATCGCGCGCACCAGCGCGTTGCCTGCCGCAATCGAAACGCCCGCCTGGGCATAGGTATAAGGGCCATCGCCCGCCTTGGTCTCGCTCATGGGCGTCGGCACTAGCCACAACGCGCTTGGATTTCCACGCCCGCTTCGCCAAAAGAGCGCGCAGATGCAGTTCCGACGTCCCAAAACCGCTTTCGTCGCCCTTGCGGCGCTCGGCATGGCCGCTACCGGGGCCATGGTCGCGCGGGGGCAGGGCGAAGCGCCGACGGCTGCTGCTGCGGCTTCCGGCAGCTTCGAGGTGAGCGGCGTCACCGTCGACGTATCAGGTAAGACGGCGGATCTCGCGCGGCAGGGGGGCTGGCGGATCGCCCAGCGCAAAGGCTGGGAACGGCTGGCGAAGCAGTTGACCGGCAAGACCAGCCCGCTGTCCGATTCGGCCCTCGATTCGATCGTGACCGGCATCGTGGTGGAGCGCGAGCAGATCGGGCCGAACCGCTATATCGCCAGCCTGGGTATCCTGTTCGACAGGTCCAAAGCAGGCTCGATTTTAGGGGTTTCGATCGCCGTTACCCATTCGGCGCCCATGTTGCTGGTGCCGCTGCAGTTTTCGGGCGGTTCGGGACAGGTTTTCGAGCGCGAGACCGCATGGGCGCGCGCATGGAACCGATTGCGTGCTGCTAGCAGCACCATCGACTATGTGCGCCTGCGCGGCACGGGCGCGGACCGGTTGCTGGTGAACAGCGGCCAGACGCTGCGGCGCGGGCGCAACTGGTGGCGCACGATCCTCGACCAATATGGCGCGAACGATGTCCTGGTCGCCGAGGTGCAGCTGCGGCGCGAATATCCCGGCGGGCCGATTATCGGCGTATTCGCGGCCAGCCACGGGCCGGACCGGGTGCCGGTGACAAGCTTTGCGCTGCGCATCGACAATGGTGACGCGATCGATGCGCTGCTCGATACTGCGGTGAGGCGCATCGACAAGGCGTATCAGACGGCGCTGGCCGAGGGCCGGTTGCACACCGATGCCGTGCTCGCTGCACGTCCGCCGGTGGCGCAGATCGCGCCGCCCGAACTCACCGAGGCGGCGCCCGAACCCACCCCGACGGCGACGCCCACGGCCGACGCCGCCGGAGGCGCCACGCTGTCGATTCAGGTCGACACGCCCAACGCTGCCGCAGTGACGGCATCTGAATCGGCCATTCGGAGCGTGCCGGGCGTGCGCAGCGCAACGACCGCGAGCCTAGCGCTCGGCGGCATCTCGGTGATGCGCATCGCCTTCGACGGATCGCAGGCAAGCCTTCGCGCCGCGTTGGAGGCGCGCGGCTGGAGCGTGCAGGAGGGGCCAGGGGTGCTGCGGATCCGGCGGGCCGGAGGCGGAAGCTCCGCACCGGCCGCGACACCGTCGCCGCGCGCTTCGGCGACGCCGCGGGAACCATGAGCCAGCTGCGCCTGCCGCTTGGCTTGCCCGAGGCGAGCGAAACTGATTTCCTGGTCAGCGAATCGAACGCCCGCGCGGTCCACCAGCTTGAACATTGGGGCACATGGCCGGTCATGGCGGCGCTGCTCACAGGCCCGCGCAAGTCGGGCCGTAGCCTGCTGGCGCGGATCTTCGCGGCGAAGACGGGTGCTGCGATCATCGACGATGCGGAGCGGGCGGTGGAGGCGGAGATCTTTCATGCCTGGAATCGAGCACAGGTCGAGCATCGCCCGCTGTTGATCGTCGCCGATGCGCCACCGCCACGGTGGGAGGTGGCACTGCCCGACCTGCGCTCGCGCCTTGCCGCGTCGCCGCTGCTGGAGATCGGCCCGCCCGACGATGCGCTGATGCCGCAGCTGGTGGAGCGCGCCTTCACCCGGCACCTGCTGCACGCGGCGCCCGTGGTGATCGCCTGGATCGCAAAGCGGATCGAACGCAGCCATGTCGCCATTCTGCGCGTGGCCGATGTGCTGGAGACCGAAACCGATGGTCGTTTGTCGATCCCAGTGGTGAAGGCTACATTGGGGGCTGCAAGCCTTTTGACGCATTTCGACGATAGCGAGAGCGAATGAACAGCCCAGCAACCGCTTCGATCGCCGCCCCGGAGGCACCGCCGCGCAGTCCGGCCGAACAGGCCGCCCGCTATTTCAACCGGGAGCTTTCCTGGCTCGCGTTCAACCGGCGGGTGATGGAAGAGGCGTGCAATCCCGCCCATCCGCTGCTGGAGCGGCTGCGCTTCCTGTCCATCTCCGGGAATAACTTCGACGAGTTCTTCATGGTCCGCGTTGCCGGCCTGATGGGTCAGCAGCTTCAGCTCATCGATACCCGTTCGGTCGACGGGCTGACGCCTGCGCAGCAGCTGGAAGCAATCTCCGCCGAAGCGGCGCGGCTGGCTGACGAGCAGCAAGCGGTGTGGGTAGATATCCGCGCCGAGCTCGCCATCGCCAATATTTTCGTGCTGGAAGCCGATGCGATCGAGGGCGAGGTCGAGCAATGGCTTGAGGCGCATTTCCGCGAACAGATCTTCCCCATCCTGACGCCGCAAGCGCTGGATCCGGCGCATCCCTTTCCGTTCATCCCCAACCAGGGATCGAGCGTGATCTTCAATCTTGTTCGCAAGAGCGATAGACAACCTGTTCGTGAGCTTGTGCTTTTGCCGTCTGCCATCCGCCGGTTCGTGCGCCTTCCAGGCACGCCTGCGCGGTATGTGGCGATCGAGACGCTGATCAAGCATTTCTCCTGGCTGCTCTTCCCCGGCTATACCGTGGTGAGTGCCGCCACGTTCCGCGTGCTGCGCGACAGCGACATCGAGATCGAGGAAGAAGCCGAGGACTTGGTGATGACCTTCCGGTCCGCGATCAAACGCCGCCGCCGCGGCCGCGTGATCCGCCTGGAGATGGAGGAGGGGATCGCCCCGGAGCTGGAAGCCATTCTGAAGGAAGAGCTGGGCGGCAGTGATGCGCTGCTGACGGAGACCGGCGGCTTTTTGGGAGTGGGCGACCTTTCACTGCTGGTCGACGAGGACCGCCCGGACCTGAAGTTCACGCCCTTCTCTGCGCGAATTCCCGAACGAATCCGAGAATATGGCGGCGATTGCTTTGCTGCGATCCGAGCAAAGGACATCATCGTCCACCATCCCTATGAGAGCTTCGACGTTGTCATTTCTTTCTTGCAGCAGGCAGCGGCGGATCCGGATGTCGTTGCGATCAAGCAGACGCTGTACCGCGCCGGCAAGCAGCCCGCTGTTATCAACGCGCTGATCGCCGCTGCCGAGGCGGGCAAATCAGTCACCGCGGTGGTGGAGCTGAAAGCGCGGTTCGACGAAGAGCAGAACCTCTATTGGGCAACCGCGCTGGAGCGGGCCGGCGTGCAAGTGGTATATGGCTTCATCGACTGGAAAACGCATGCCAAGGTTTCGATGGTGGTGCGGCGCGAAGGCAATGGCTATCGCACCTACTGCCATTTCGGCACGGGCAATTACCACCCGATTACCGCGCGCATCTATACCGATCTCAGCTTCTTCACCGCCGATCCGCGGGTAGGGCGCGATGCTGCGCAGATCTTCAACTACGTCACCGGCTATGTCGAGCCGCAGCATCTAGAGCTGATCGGCATTTCGCCGCGCGATTTGCGCAACCGGCTGGGCCAGCTGATCGAAGAGGAAACCGCCCATGCCCGCGCGGGGCGGCCGGGCACGGTGTGGGCGAAGATGAATTCGCTGGTCGACCCTGCGATCATCGAGAAGCTGTACGAAGCAAGCTGCGCCGGCGTGAAGGTGGAACTGGTTGTGCGCGGCATCTGCTGCCTGCGGCCGGGCGTGGCGGGCATGAGCGAGAACATCCGCGTAAAGTCAATCGTCGGTCGGTTCCTGGAGCACAGCCGCATCTGGGCGTTCGGCAATGGCCAGGCGCTGCCGAACGACGGCGCCAAGGTGTATATCTCCTCCGCCGACTGGATGCCGCGCAACTTCGACCGCCGAGTCGAGTTCATGTTGCCGATCCTCAATAAGACCGTGCACGATCAGGTGCTGGATCAGGTGATGGTGGCGAACCTGCTCGATACCGAACAAAGCTGGCTGTTGGACGCGGACGGCCATTATGCGCGGGTTGCACCGGGCGAGGATGGCGAATTCAACTTGCATCGCTATTTCATGACCAATCCGTCGCTGTCCGGCCGCGGCGCTGCCGTCGAGGCGCGCAAGCCGGTGCCGAAGCTCTCGCCGCGCAAGCGTCGTCTCGCCGCGAAAGGCGGTTGAGCCGGGTGGCGACCTTGTTGTTCGGCAAGCCGCGGGCGGCGGCAGAGGGCACACGCCCGCGCACCGCGATCATCGATATCGGTTCCAACTCGGTGCGCCTGGTGGTCTATGAAGGCGCAGCGCGGCTGCCGGCGATCCTGTTCAACGAGAAGGTCATGGCCGGGCTAGGCCGCGGCCTGGCCGAAACGGGTGCGATCGCGCCTGCCGCGCTGGCCAGCGCCCGCGCCGCACTCGCCCGGTTCGCGCTGCTCGCTGGCGAGATGCAGGTGGGCGAGCTTCGCACGGTGGCGACCGCTGCGGTGCGCGATGCCCGCAATGGCGGCGAGCTGATGGCGGCAGCCGAGGCGATGGGGCTCGAGGTAGAGCTGCTCTCCGGGCAGGAAGAAGCGACTGCATCCGGGCTGGGGGTTCTGTCTGCCATTCCCGACGCGGACGGTATCGTCGGCGATCTCGGCGGCGGCAGCCTGGAGCTGGTGCGGGTGGTGGCCGGCACCGTAACCGATCGCGTTTCCTTCCCGCTGGGGGTGCTGCGGCTGGGGGCGATCCGGGCGCAGGGGCGCGCCGCCTTCGATCGTGAGGTGGCGCGAATGATCGACGCGGCGGGCTGGAAGGGACGCTGCAAGGGGCTGCCCTTCTATCTCGTCGGCGGTTCTTGGCGTTCGCTGGCGAAGCTGGACATGCATCTGACCGCCTATCCGCTGCCGATCGTCCACAATTACCCCCTGGCGATCGATCGGATCGCCGAACTAGGCCGCCGGGTAGAAGGCGCCACCAAGGCGGACCTGAAGACCGTGCCGGACCTGTCTAGCGCCCGCATCCCCACGCTTGCCGATGCGGCCGCGGTGCTGCTCGCCATAGTGAGACAACTGGGCAGTTCGGGCACGATCGTCTCCGCTTATGGTTTGCGCGAAGGCCTGCTGTTCCAGCGCCTGTCGCCCGAGGAGCGCCGGATGGATCCGCTGATCGTCGCGGCGCGCGAGGAAGGCGAGCGGCTGGGCCGCTTCCCCGAGCATGGTGACCTGCTCGATGCCTGGATCGCGCCGCTGTTCCAGGACAGCCGCGATTGGGCGCGGCTGCGCCATGCCGCCTGCCTGCTCGCCGATGTTGGCTGGCGGGCAAACCCGGAATTTCGGGCGGAACGCGGCATGGAAATCGCGCTGCACGGCAATTGGGTTGGAATCGATGCGGCCGGCCGAGCGATGGTGGCACAGGCGCTCTACACGTCGCTGGGCGGTGCCACCGATAGGCCGCAGCCCCTCGAACGTCTTGCATCGCCCGATGCGTTGCTGGAAGCGACAAAATGGGGCCTTGCGATGCGACTGGGCCAGCGGCTGAGCGGCGGCGTCGCTGCTCCGCTCAAGCGTTCGCGGCTGCGGGTAGAGCATGGGAGCGTGATCCTCAGCCTTGCCGATGGCGACGAAGCGCTGTGGGGCGAAGCGGTGGAGAAGCGCCACCGCGCGCTGGCGGGGGCTATGGGACTGCAGCCGGTGGTGGAAGCTTGACGCGGCTCAGTCGACCCGTTCGCGGTGCCCGGCATCAAAGCCGGCCTGCATCAGTGCTGCGATCCGCGCAGCCACCGCTTCCGGCGGCTTGACGCTGGCAGGATCTTCACCGGGAAAGGCGCGCGCCCGCATCTTGGTGCGGGTGGCGCCGGGATCGAGGATCGCCGTGCGGATTGCGCTGATCGGTCCCACTTCCTCGCCATAGCTGAGCAGCAGATTCTCGAACGCAGCCTTTGATGCGCCATAGACGCCCCAATAGGCGCGCGGCGCCTGCGCCACGCTGGAGGTGATCCCGATCACCCGCGCCGAAGGCGCCCGGCGCAGCAACGGATCGAAAGCGGCGAGCAGCGCGGCCTGCGCGGTGACGTTCAGCGTCAACACCTTCGCGAATTCCGGGAAGTCGATGGCGTTGATCGCGCCAAGCGTCCCCAGCATGCCGGCGTTCAGCACCAGCATGTCGAGCGCCGACCAGCGTTCCGCAACCGCTTCGGCAAGCCGGGCGATCGCCTGATGTACGGTCAGGTCGAGCGGCGCGATGGTGGCGCTGCCGCCGGCCGCGAAAATCGCGTCCTCAACTTCCTCCAGCCCGCCGGCCGTGCGCGCGGTAAGCACCACATGCGCTCCCGCTTCGGCGAGCGCCAGCGCCGTGGCGGCGCCGATGCCGCGGCTGGCGCCGGTGACGAGCGCAGTCTTTCCCGATAGCGGACGGTCGCGCATGCGGTCTCCTGGAATGCGAAGAGGGAGGACGGTTCAGCCGACCTTTTCGGCAAGCAGCGCCAGTTGATCGGGCGGCGGCGCAAGCTCGTCCTGATCGGTCAGCATCGTCGGATAATCGCCGGTGAAACAGGCGTCGCAATATTTCGGATGGATGTCCGCGCGCTTCGCTTCGCCCAGCGCCTTGTACAGGCCGTCGATTGAGACGAAGGCAAGGCTGTCTGCATGAATGAAATCGGTCATGCCGCCGACATCCATCTTCGCCGCGAGCAGCTTGGCGCGTTCCGGCGTGTCGACACCGTAGAAGCAGCTGTGCCGGGTGGGCGGCGAGGCGATGCGCATATGGACTTCCGCCGCGCCGGCTTCGTGCATCATCTGCACGATCTTCAGGCTCGTGGTGCCGCGCACGATCGAATCGTCGATCAGCACGATGCGCTTGCCGGCAATCAGATCGCGATTGGCGTTGTGCTTCAGCTTCACGCCGAGATGGCGGACCTTGTCGCCCGGCTGGATGAAGGTGCGGCCGACATAGTGCGAACGGATGATGCCCAGCTCGAACGGGATGCCCGATTGCTGGGCATAGCCGATCGCCGCCGGAACGCCCGAATCGGGCACCGGCACGACGAGGTCGGCCTCGACCGGCGATTCGATCGCCAACTGCGCGCCGATCGCCTTGCGCACCGAATAGACCGAGCGGTTGTCGCTGATCGAATCGGGGCGTGAGAAGTAGACATATTCGAAGATGCACGGGCGGGCCGCCTGCGGCGCGAACGGCTTGTGGCTGGAGATATTGCCATTGCCCTTCACGATCACCAGCTCGCCAGGTTCGACGTCGCGGACATAATCGGCGCCGACCACGTCGAGGGCAACCGTTTCGGAAGCGAAGATCACTGCATCGCCCAACCGGCCCATCACCAGCGGACGAATGCCCAGCGGATCGCGGCAGGCGACCATGCCTTCCGGCGTCATCACGATCAGCGAATAGGCGCCTTCCACTTGCTTGAGCGCGTCGATGAACCGATCGATCAGCGTACGATATTGAGAGGTGGCGACGAGATGGAGAATCACCTCGGTATCCGAAGTCGACTGGAAGATCGCGCCGCGGCGGACGAGATCGCGCCGCAGCCGCATCGCATTCGAGATATTGCCGTTATGCGCAACGGCGAAGCCGCCGCTGGCCAGCTCGGCATAGAGCGGCTGGACGTTGCGGATCGCCGAGCCGCCGGTGGTGGCATAGCGGACATGGCCACAGGCCACGAGGCCGGGCAGCGAGCGAATCACATCGTCGCGATCGAAATTGCCGGCGACATGGCCCATCGCCCGGTGGGAATGGAATTGCTGCCCATCCCAGCTGGTGATGCCCGCAGCTTCCTGGCCGCGGTGCTGGAGCGCGTGCAGCCCCAACGCGACCATCGCGGCGGCGCCTTCGCTGTTGGAAACGCCGAAAATGCCACACTCTTCGTGCAGCTTGTCGTCATCAAACGGGTGTGTGGTAAGCATTGGCCCTCGGGGGGAACGGCAACGGTTGGCCGCCATATAGGGCCTTCCTCCCGGTTTGTCTCCGGTCTGTAACAGGGAAAAGGATCGTTTACGCATTTCAGCGGTTAACGGCCGCAAAAGAAAGGTGTTCGCCGCGGCGCGCCTGGGTTCGCGGCATCAGTGGAAACCGCGCGCCACGGAAGGTGCGTCAGATCGGTACGCCGGCTTCGGCCGAAGCGGCAGCGGGCGCCGCGATTGCTGCAGCATCCCCCAGCGCACGGGTGAACAGCCTGTGCGCCTGGCGCTGTTCAATGAAGCGACCGGCGATATATAGCAGCACGAAGATGCCGGCAAAACTGTATCCTGAGATCTTCAGGCTCGGCACACCCAGGGCTACCGCTAGGAAGGGCAGAGGCGCGATGAAGCACCAAAGGAGCGGCTTGCTGCTCATCGCATAGTGGAGTGCGGGTGCGCTTCCGCCGGAAAGGGTCAGCCTGCCGGTCTCGAACGAAGCCAGCTTGTCCTGCGAATCGGGATTTTCCTTGTGAAAGATAAGTGCGCCGTCGACGATCTCGGTCGTCGTGCCCCGTTCCTGGAACAGGCCTTCCAGCCGACCGAAAAGCTCGGCGCTTGATCGCGGAGACGCAAGCGGGATGCTTCCGCGGACACGCCAGATCCAGTCGATGATGCGCATAGCCAAGCCTTTTTCAGAAGAGCGACGGAGGCGGTCCTATTCGGCGGGTACGGCGGCTGCCGTCCGCGAAAGCCGCCATTTCTTCACCTGATCGACCATCGGGTAGAAGGGGTAGAGCATCTGGTCCTTGATGGGCAGGCGACGGCAATCATCGAGCCCGACCCGTTCCGACTGCGAGTCGACGCAGGTGCCGAAGATGCGGTCGATAAAGATGAAGGTGTTGGCGTAGTTGGTGCGGCTGCTGTCGTAATCCGGCGAATGGTGCAGGCTGTGATGCTCGACCGTGTTGAACAGATAGGACCACCAACGCGGCGTGTTGAAACGGATGTTCGCGTGGGTATAGGCGCCCACCGCCATGCCGATGCCGCCGGCGAGCAGCGCGGCGCGCGGCAGGAAATCGAAGAACCCCCCAAAGCTAAGCCCGATCAGGAACAGTTCGATCGGGTTGCCAACGGAGCCCTTCAGCGCGTTGAGCTGCGTAATATGGTGGTGCGGCGCATGGGTCAGCCACAGCGGATACCAGTTGTGCATGCCGCGATGCATCCAATACTGGCCGAAATCGAAGATTAGCAGGATAGCGAGCGCCTGGAACAGGATCGGGATCTGGGCGGCCCAGGCGGTCTTAATGTGGAAATAGCCTTTGATGGCGTCGATAATCGCGTCATCGCCAAAGTTCTTTCCGACATATTTCACCAGCGTATAGCTGATCGCGACATAGAAGACGTCGCTGGCCAGCTCCTTCCAGGTGAGCCGCCAGCTGGCGTGCCGCTCGCTGATGCGCTCCATGCCCAGCAGGCACAGCTTGAAGACGATGCCGATGCCTACTGCGGTGGCCGGCTTGGCAATCGAATCCGGCGCGAAGGTCCAGAACAGGATCATTGCCACCAGCATGGCCGGCTGGAAATGGGTGAAGACGAAGCGCTTGATCGGCCCGCCTTGCACGCCGGTCGCCTCGTTCAGGTTCGAAACGTTCAGGTTCGAAACAGCTGCATCCATGACTGCGCCCGGTCCTCTTAGTGACTCCGATGAAACCAAGATGACCGAAAGCAGCGCGACATGCCGTAAGTCGTTTGACGTAGCAGGCGATTCAACGGCTTGTCCGGCCTGCTTGCCTGGCCCAGCATGCCGCGTATGCACCGATTTCGCCGATCGCTTTTGCTCACGCTGGCCACCTTTGCTCTGCTCGGGGCGGAGGACCCGAAGCCGCTTGCCTTCAAGCCCTGGATCAACGGCACGCAGGCGCGCGAACCCGAAACGCAGGTGCAGGCGATCGACGGCGACACCTTCGTGATCCGCCAATCGGTGCAGACCAATTTTGAAGCGCCTTTCCTATACCTGCTCTTCGGCCGCGAGCGGGTGCTGCTCCTCGATAGCGGCGCTGGCGGGCTGCAGATCCGGCCGACGATCGACCGGCTGATCGCGGACTGGCGCGCCAGGCACGGCGAGCGACCGATCCGGCTGATTGTGGCGCACTCGCACAGCCATGGCGACCATCATGCCGGCGACGACGAGTTCCGCGCGCGGCCGGATACCGATGTGGTGGGATTGAAACCCACTGAAGTCGCTGCGTTCTTCGGCTTCACCGATTGGCCACAGAGCGTGGCGCGGTTTGACCTCGGGGGCCGGACGTTAGACGTGCTGGCGACGCCTGGCCACCAGCCGGCGCACATCATGGTCTATGATGCGCGGACTCGGCTGCTGTTCTCGGGGGACATGCTTTATCCGGGACGGCTCTACGTGCCGCTCAACCATTTCGACGATTTCCGGGGGAGTGCCGAGCGGCTGGCGGCGTTTGCTAGGACGCACCGGATCCGTGCGCTGCTCGGCGCGCATATCGAAATGACGACCACCCCGGCCAAGGATTATGCGATGGAGGCTCCGGTGCATGCCGACGAACATCCGCTCCCGTTGGCGCCTTCCGCGATCGAGGAACTGCGCGCCGCCGTAGCCAAGGCCGGGCCTGTGCCGGTGGTGGACCGGCACGCGGACTTCATCGTCTATCCGGTGCCGGCCCGCCCGAACGACTGAGCGGGCTCAGCCCCGCGCGATATACGCCCGCCAGCCGCCCAGCGCGGTGATGTCCTCGGCGCCGGTCATCGCGCGCGGTTCGGCGACGAAGCCCTTGACCATGCTGCCATCGGCCAGCGTCACCGTGCCGATCGCGAGCGGCGGCGGCACTTCGGCGACGAAGCTGCCGAACGCGGCCATGTCGAGCTCGTAGACTTCCAGCGCGATCGCCGCACCGCCGTCTTCGCTGTAAACCAGCGCCGGCTTGGGCGGCACGCTTTCCGCCATGGCATAGAGCTTGTAGGTCGGCGCGGTGGTAGTCGCCTCGACGAACTTCGCGTCGCGCGAGGTCAGCTGCCAGTGGAGCGGCATGCCTTCGAGATGGGCGCCTACGACCGCGAGCTTCACCGTTTCCATCCGTCCCTCCAGGTCCAGCGGCGGCGGGGATGCCGGCGCGGGGAAAAATGCGTTGGCCGCGTCGATCAGCGCGCGATCGGTGCCTGCCGGGCCCATCAGCGTCACGCCGAAGCCGACACCGCTGGCATAGCTGCCGGCGGGAACCGCGATCGCCGCCATGTCGAGCAGGTTCACGAAATTGGTATAGGCGCCGAGGCTCGCATTGAGCGCGATGGGTGCTTCGAGCATCTCCGCCACGCGGTAGCTGGTCGGCGCGGTGGGGAGGGCGATCAGGTCGACCTTCTCCCACATCGCCTCGGCGATGCGGGCGAGTTCGGCGAGGCGATAGGCGCCGTTGAACGCATCGATCGCGCTGTAGCCGAAGCCGCCCTCGACAATCTCGCGCACCACCGGGTGGATCGCGTCGGGGTTGTCCAGCAGCAGGCCCTGCAGCGCGGCGGTGCGCTCGGCGACCCAGGGGCCATCGTAGAGCAGGCGGGCGGCTTCATCGAGCGGGGCGAGGTCGATCTCGACCAGTTCGGCATCGAGGCCGGCCAGCGCCGTGCGATAGAGATATTCGGACTCGATGTCGCCGAACCAGCGGCATTGCTCGGCGCGCGGCACGCCGATGCGGCGATGCGCGCGGGGCAGATCGGGCAGCGCGCGGGAGAGCGCGTCCGTCGCGTCGAAGCCGGCGGCAATGGTGTCCACCAGCGCGGCGTCTTCGGTGCTGCCCGCGAACACGGTGATGCAATCGAGCGTGCGGCAGGCGGGGACGAGGCCGGTGCTGCTCCAGCGGCCCTTGCTGGGCTTGAGGCCGACGAGATGGTTGAACGCGGCGGGTACGCGGCCCGAGCCCGCGGTGTCGGTGCCGAGCGCGAAGGCGACCAGCCCCGCGGCGACCGCCACCGCCGAGCCCGAGCTGGAGCCGCCGCTTACCCAGGCGCGGTTATAGGCGTTGCGCGGAATGCCATAGGGGCTGCGCGTGCCGTTGAGCCCGGTGGCGAACTGGTCGAGATTGGCCTTGCCCACCGGGATCGCCCCGGCGGCTACCAGCTTCGCAACCACGGTGGCCGAGTGTTCGGGCTGGTAGGCGAAGGCCGGGCAGGCAGCGGTGGTGGCGAGGCCCGCGAGATCGATATTGTCCTTCACCGCGAAGGGTACGCCCGCCAGCGGCAGCGTTTCTCCCGCGGCTATCCGGGCATCCACCGCAGTGGCGACGGCACGCAGCGCCTCGGGCTCGAACCGCGCAATCCACACGGCAGGCTGGATGGCGTCATAGGCGTCGAGCCGCGCCAGCACGTCCTCGATCACCGCGAGCGCACTGCGCTCGCCCGCCTGCACCTCGGCGGCGATGGCCGCGACCGAGAGCCGGTCGAGCGCCGTCATGCCCGCACCAGCGCCAGCACCGGCGAGCCCGGGGTGACGGTCTGCCGCTCGGCGACATAGAGTGCTGCCACCGTACCCGCTGCCGGGCTGGTGACCGGAAACTCCATCTTCATCGCTTCGAGCACGGCGATGGTCTCGCCTGCGTCGATCGGGTCGCCGACCTCCTTGAGCAGTTTCCACACGCTGCCGCCGAACGGCGCTTCGACCAGTTCGGCGCCTTCCGGCACCGTCACCGCCGCGTCGGCGCTGTCGTCGGCACTTTCGGTCAAGCTGGCGACGCGATCGAACTCGCCCTTGCGTTCCCAGTCGGCGCGCTCGGCGGCGAAGGCGGCGTTGCGCTGCTTCTCGAATGCGGCGATCGAGCGGGCATTCTCGGCCAGGAACGCGCGATAGTCGGAAAGCCGGAACTCGGTTTCCTCGATCTTGATCTCGCGGCGCCCGAGCGGGAAGTCGCGCCGCCACTCGGTCAGCTCTTCATGGCTGACGGGAAAGAAGCGGATCTGGTCGAAGAAGCGCAGCAGCCACGGCTTGCCCTCGGCGAAGGCGCCGGTCTGGCGATAGGTGTTCCACACCTGGATGGTGCGCCCGAACAGCTGGTAGCCGCCCGGACCCTCCATGCCATAGATGCACATATACGCGCCGCCGATGCCCACCACGTTGGGCGGTGTCCAGGTGCGGGCCGGGTTGTACTTGGTGGTGACGAGCCGGTGGCGCGGATCGATCGGCGTGGCGACCGGCGCGCCCAGATACACGTCGCCCAGGCCATAGACGAGGTAGCTGGCGTCGAAGATGATCCGGTGGACCTCCTCGGCGCTTTCCAGCCCGTTGGCGCGCCGGATGAACTCGATATTGTCCGGGCACCAGGGCGCATCGTCGCGGACCACGCGCATATAGCGCTGGATCGTCTCGTGGATCGCGGGGTCGTTCCAGCTGAGCGGCAGATGGACGATGCGCGAGGGGATGACGAAATCCTCGAGATCGCCGAGCGCGTCCTCGATTTGCGTCAGCCGCTCGATCAGCGCCGCTTCCTTCAAGCGGATGCCGTCGATATGCACCTGGAAGGAGCGGATGCCCGGCACGATGTCGAGGATGCCCGGCAGCGCGAGTTCGGCAAGCGCGGTGGTCGCGGCATGGACGCGCAGGCGCAGCTCGAGGTCGAGCGTGATCGGGCCATATTCGATCAGCAGGTTGCGATCGCCCTGGCGGCGGAACAGCACGCGCGGGCGGCGGCCCTTGGCCGGCAGGTCGACCAGGATCGCATCGCGTCCGCCGCCCTTGGCGGGGTGCGTCGCGGTGGCGGCGCGGCCTTCGATCCACGCCTCTTCGACTGCTGCGGCGGCATCGGCCTCGTCGAGGCTGACCTGCTCGAACTGGATGCGGTCGCCGGGTGCGAGCTGGCCGACCTTCCACAGATCCGCCGCGATCACCACGAACGGGCAGACGAAGCCGCCGAGCGAGGGTCCGTCGGGGCCGAGGATGATTGGCATGTCGCCGGTGAAATCCAGCGCGCCGATCGCATAGGGGTTATCGTGGATGTTCGACGGGTGGAGCCCTGCCTCGCCGCCATCCTTGCGGGCCCAGTGCGGCTTGGGGCCGACCAGCCGCACGCCGGTGCGGTTGCTGTTGTAGTGGACGCGCCATTCGGCCGAGAGGATCGTGTCGACATCCTCCGGCGCAAAGAAATCGGGGGCGCCGTGGGGGCCGTAGAGGACGCGGATCGTCCAGTCAGGGCCGAGCTGCTCCTGCTCCACCACGCGCGGGCCGGGGATGACGGCCGGGGCATGATCGGTCAGGTGCAGCGTGTCGCCGACGCGGAGCACGCGCCCGCCATGGCCGCCGAACTCGCCGAGATCGAAGGTGCTGGCGCTGCCGAGATAGCTCGGCACGTCGAGCCCGCCGGCGAACAGGATATAGCCGCGCATGCCGCCGCCGGTGACGCGGCCGAGCGCGAGCGTCTGGCCCTCGGCGATCGCGACAGGCTTGTTGCGCGGTACCGGGGCACCATCGAGCGTCGCGGCGAAGTCGGCGCCGGTGAGGACGATGCGAGTCGCGGTGTTGAACTGGAGCGTCGGGCCGGTGGCGGTCATCTCCAGCCCGGGCGCGGTGCTGTCGTTGCCGAGCAGCATGTTGCCGAGCCGGAAGGCACGGGCGTCCATCGGGCCCGAGGGCGGCACGCCGATGTCCCACAGGCCGACGCGGCCGGGATAATCCTGCACGCTGGTCGCGGTGCCGGCCGAGCGGACGACGATGCTCTGCGGGCGATGGACCACCGTTTCCAGCGAGCGCGTCGAGACGTCGCCGGTGACGAAGTCTTCGCTGCGGGCCACGTCGCGCAGCCAGCGGACATTGGTCTCGATGCCGGCGAAGCGGGTGTGGTCGAGCGCCGCCTGCATCGCCGCGACGGCGGACTCGCGGTCCTCGCCGTGGACGATCAGCTTGGCGAGCATCGGGTCGTAGAAGGAGGAGACGGCGCTGCCCGATTCCACCCAGCTTTCGACGCGGGCGCCTTCGGGGAACGCCACGTCGGTGAGCGTGCCCGAGGCGGGGCGGAAGTCGACCGCCGGATCCTCGGCATAGAGCCGCGCCTGGATCGACCAGCCCCTGGGGGCGGGGACGGGGGTGTCGAGGAAGCTGTAGTCGCCGCCTGCGCCGCGGACCATCCATTCGACCAGGTCGACGCCGGTCACTTCCTCGGTGACGCCGTGCTCGACCTGGAGGCGCGTGTTCACTTCGAGGAAGAACCAGTCCTCGCGCGCCGGATCGTAGAGGAACTCGACCGTGCCGGCGGAGCGATAATTGGCCGCCCGGCCAAGGCGCACCGCCGCCTCGATCAGCGCCGCGCGGACGCGTTCGGGGAGGTGCGGGGCGGGGGCCTCTTCCACCACCTTCTGGTTGCGGCGCTGAAGCGAGCAGTCGCGCTCGCCGAGCGCCACGACGCGGCCCTGCCCGTCGCCGAAGATCTGCACTTCGACATGCCGCGCGCGCGGCACGAAGCGTTCGAGGAACAGCCCGGCATCGCCGAAATTGCCGGCACCCAGGCGGGCCACCGCGGCATAGCCGTCGCGCACCGCCTGTTCGTCCGCGCAGACGCGCATGCCGATGCCGCCGCCGCCGGCGGTCGCCTTGAGCATCACCGGATAGCCGATGCGCTCCGCCGCTTCGAGCGCGGCCTCGACGCTGTCGAGCAGCCCGGTGCCGGGAGCGAGGGGGACGTTCTCCGCCTCCGCGAGCGCGCGGGCGCTGTGCTTGAGGCCGAAGGCGCGGATGCTGTCTGGGGTCGGGCCGATGAAGGCGATGCCGGCGGCTTCGCAGGCCTCGGCGAAAGCGGCGTTCTCGGAGAGGAAGCCATAGCCGGGGTGGATCGCGTCGGCGCCGGTTTCCTTGGCGGCTGCGAGGATGCGGGCGACGTCGAGATAGCTTTCCGCCGCCGGGCCCGGGCCGATCCGCACCGCGATGTCCGCAAGCGCGACGTGGCGCGAGGCCTCGTCGGCGTCGGAGAACACCGCGACCGAGCGGATGCCCATTGTTTTCAGCGTGCGGATGATCCGGCAGGCGATCGCCCCGCGATTGGCGATCAGGACCGTGCGCACGCCGCTCATGCGGTGACGATCATGCGGACGGGGGTGGGATTGAAGCCGTTGCAGGGATTGTTGATCTGCGGGCAATTCGAAACGACCACGGTCACATCCATTTCTGCGCGAAGGTCCACGGTAAGGCCGGGCGCCGAGATGCCGTCGACGATGCCCAGCGCGCCATCGGCCTCGACCGGCACGTTCATGAAGAAATTGACGTTCGACACGATGTCGCGCTTGCCCCGGCCGTCGCGGAGATTGGCTTCGAGGAAATTGTCGACACAGGCGTGCTGCGCCTTGGTGAAATGACCGTAGCGCAGCGTGTTGGACTCGCAGGAGCAGGCGCCGCCGATCGTGTCGTGGTATTCGACCGCCGTCGCGGTGATCGTCATCATCGGCCGGCCCTCGTTCGAGCGCAGCACGCTGCCGGTGCGCAGGAAGATATTGGCCTGCGCCGCGATCGTGTCCTGCGCGCTGTAGCGCTCGGCATCGTCGTGCGTGGCGTAGAGGAGGAAATCGACCGCCTGATTGCCTTCGAGATCGACGACGCGGAGCGTTTCGCCCGCTTTCACGCGGTGCAGCCAGGGCGCGCGGGCGGGGACGATCTCGTCATGGACCACCCGGCCGGTGAGGCCGGCAAGTGCCATATCCTGTTCCATCAGCGGCGGACCCAGTCTTCGGTGTTGAGGAAGGCGCGCTGCCGTTCGGGCGTCGCGTTGCGGATCGGATCTTCCTGCGCCGTCACCGGCCCGCGCCAGGCGGTGGCGCGCAGGGGCGTGACGGTCCAGGGCCGTGGATCGAGGACGTGCGGGCAATTGGCCAGCGCGACGATCAGGTCCATCTCGGCGCGGAGCACCAGCGCGCGGCCGGGGACGAACGGCCCGAGCTGCGGCTCGGTGGTGCCGTCGGCGGCGATGCGGACGCCCTTGAACAGGTTCACGCAGGGGTGGACGTCGCGGCGGGTGAGGCCGTGCTTGGCGGCACCGAGCAGCAGCCTGTCGCGGGCGTTCGGATACGGCCCCGAATTGCTGCCGTCGCCGTAGCGGCGGGTGTTCGACGCGGCGTTGGACGCGCCGCAGAACGCGTCGTGGGTGCCGGCGTCGTCCTGCTCGATGCTGGCGAGCACGCGGCCCATGTCGGAGAGGAACAGGCTGCCGGTGCCGAGATAGGCGTTCCACTGCACCTTCACCGTATCGGCGACGTTCAAGCGCTCGGTGGGCATCGCGGCGTTGAACAGCTGGAGCGAGGCGCAGGCGTCGCCGTGCAGGTCGATCAGCCGTAGTCGGGTGCCGCGCGCCAGCACGCGGCTGGCATAGCCGCCCGCGGCGATCGTCTCTTCCCAGACCAGATCCTCGGCGCGCACGCCCGCGGGCAGGTCGTCCGCCTTGGGCGGCAGGATCGGCATCGCCTCGACGACGGTGCCGGCCATCGCCCGCGCATGGTCGCGCGCGGCATTGGGGTCGGCGAGAATGCTCATGCCGCCTTGCTCCCTTTAGGGGCTGCCGCCTCGTCCTGCTCGTGGAGCGGGGGCAGCAGCGCGGTGGTGGTGAAGAGGCGCAGTTGCTGCACGCCGCGCACCTTGCGCAGCGCGTCGCACAGGTCGCGCAGCCGGCGGGCCGGCCCCTGGACCAGCAGCACCTCGAGCGACTGGTCGTCCTCCAGGAATACGTGCTGCGAGGAGATGACCTCCTTCAGATACTCGGCCTGGGTCTGCGCCAGCTGGTGGCGCACCCGGCCGAGATCGGCGCGGTAGACCAGCGTGATCGTGCCGGCGAGCATCTCCTCGGGGCGCGAGGCGGCGCTCTGCTCGGCCAGCTCGTCGCGGATCAGCTCGGCGATCAGCTGCGAGCGCGAGGGGAGGCCGCGATCCTCCACCATTTCATCGAGCTGGCGGAAAAGATCGGCGGGCAGGCTCATGCTGAGCCGCGCGAGGGTCGAGGAAGAGGTGGGTTCCTTCACAGTGATTCCTCTTTCCCGGTTATTACTGATTCTGTCAATCGTAATACTTCCTGCTGCGCCTCGACGATCGCCTCGCGCCGCTTGCGGGTGAGGTGGAGGTCGTAGACGGCGGTCGCGCCGTAGCGGTGCGGCGCGTGCGGATCGACGCGGCGCTTGTCGAAGGTGAGCACGCGGGTGCCGAGGTTGAACGCCTCGGAAATGTCGTGGGTGACCATCAGCACGGTGAGTGCATGCTCTTCCCAGAGCTTGAGGATCAGCCGGTGCATGTCCTGGCGGATGCCGGGATCGAGCGCGCCGAACGGCTCGTCGAGCAGCAGCACGCGTGGCCGGGCGATCAGCGCCTGGGCGATGGCGAGCCGCTGCTGCATGCCCCCGGAAAGCTGGGCGGGATAGAGGTCGAGCGCATCGCCCAGGCCCACTTCGGCGAGCATCGCGGCGGCCTCGTCGCGGGCCCGGCGGCGGGCGGCGCCGAACAGCCGGGCGGTAAAGGGCGCGCCGACGCATTCGCGCTCGAACATCACGTTCCTGAGTGCGGTCAGATGCGGGAACACCGAATAGCGCTGGAACACCACGCCGCGATCGGGGCCGCATTCGCCGGGGAGCGGCGTACCGTCGAGCAGGATCTTGCCCCGCGTGGGGCGTTCCTGGCCGAGCGCAAGGCGGAGAAAGCTGCTCTTGCCTGCCCCCGAAGGCCCGACGATCGAGACGAAGCTGCGCTCGGCGATGTCGAGATCGACCCGCTCCAGCACGATCTTGTCGCCATATTCGAGCCAGACATTCTGGAAGGAGAGGAGCGCGCTCATCGGGCGGCTCCGTGTGCCCAGGCGAAGGCGCGCTTGCTCAGCTGGGCCAGCGCCACGTCCATCAGGATGGCGAGGATCGAGATCCAGGCGACATACGGGATGATGATATCCATCGCCAGATAGCGCCGCACGAGGAAGATCCGGTAGCCGAGCCCGACGTCCGACGCGATCGCCTCGGCCGAGATCAGGTATACCCAGGCCGGCCCGAGCGAGAGGCGGATGCCCGCGATCAGCCGGGGCAGCGCCTGCGGCAGCGCGACGCGGAGCGCGAGCTGCCAGCTGCTCGCGCCGAGCGTCTGCGCCTTGATCAGCTGTTCCTGGGGAATCGCGGTGATGTGATCGGCGAGGTCGCGGATCAGGAAGGGGGTGACGCCGATGACGATCAGCGCGACCTTGGCGGTGTCGCCCAGCCCGAAGACGATGAACAGCACCGGCAGCAGCGCGATCGGCGGGATCACCGCGATCGTGGTGACGAACGCGCCGAAGGTGGCGCGGGCGGCGGGGAGCACGCCCAGCACCATGCCGACCAGTAGCGCCGAGAGCGCACAGATGCCGAGCGCGAGGCCCAGCCGCTCCAGGCTCGCCACCGTGTCCGCCCAGAAGATCAGCCGGCCGCTCAAGGGGTCGGCCTGGGCGAGCAGGCCGTGCATCGCCTCGACCATCGCGCCGGGTGTCGGCAGCAGCTTGTCCGAGGGATTCTCGGCGTGCCGCGCTGCCGAGGCGAAGAGGTAGACGATCGCCACCAGCAGTAGCGGCAGGCTCCCCAGCAGCCAGCCGGTGCGGCGGCGAGGTCGGATGTTCACCCAGCGCATATTCGGACCGGCCTCAGAGCTTGCCGGCCGCAGCCAGCTCCATATAGGTCGGGTCGAAGCGCAGCTTGACGTTGTTGGCGTCGCCGATCGTCTTGCCCGGCACCGAAATGCCGATCGCGTCGGCGGACTTGGCGCCCTGGCCGAAAAGCCCCTTGGAGAAGCTGAAGTCGCGCACCTTCACCATGGTGGCGCCGATCGCCGGAGACTTCACGGCGGCAAGGGCATCCTGCGGCGTACCGTAAAGATGCGTGGTGGCAAGCTGTGCGTCGAACGCCTCCGGCGTCGCGCCGGCGAGCTTGGCCATCGCCGCGCGGGCGGCGGCGCCAGCGGCGTCCTTCTTCTGCATCAGCTGGATCGTCTCGTACCAGATGCCGGCCAGTGCCTTGCCGAGGTTCGGATTGGCCTTGAGCGTCGCAGTGTCGACCGCGAGCAGGTCGAGGATCTCGGCGGGCACCTGGCTCGAATCGAATACCTTCGTAGCACCCGGCAGCTTGGCGACTTCGGTAAGCTGCGGGTTCCAGGTGACCACGGCGGTTGCGGCCGGGTTGGCGAAGGCGCCGACGATATCCGCGTCCGAGGTGTTGACCGTCTTCACGTCGGACAGCTGCAAGCCTACCGTGGAGAGGCCGCGCGCGAGCAGATAATGCGAGACCGACAACTCGACGAGATAGACGGTGCGGCCCTTGATGTCCGCCAGGCTCTTGGCGTTCTTGAGGACGATGCCGTCATTGCCGTTCGAATAGTCGCCGAGGATGATCGCGCTGGTATCCTTGCCGCCCGCGGCCGGGATGGTGAGCGCGTCCATGTTGGTGACGGTGACGCCGTCCAGCTTGCCGGCGTTGAACTGGTTCACCGATTCGACGTAGTCATTGACCTGCACGAAGTGGATCTTCACGCCGTACTTGTCGGCCCATTTCTTCACGATTCCGGCCTGTTCGGCATAGGGCCAGGGCATCCAGCCCGCATAGATCGACCAGCCGATGTTGAAGTCGGTGCGCGGCTTTTGTGCATCGCCACCGCCGCCGCATGAGGCCGTTGCCAGCATCGCCATCGCCGCTACCGCTACCCGCGCCTTTGACACCCAGCTCGCCATGTTCGACCCCCATGTTCGTCGCGCTGAAAAGCGCGAATTTCAGCCGCCGGATGGTTGCGCCCGATATTACGTTTGCTCAATCCAGTAATACGACTTATAGACATGCTCCATGGCATGTGTCACCCGAAATCGTGATGCTGCAATGCGCCATTCAGGCATGGGATGGCCCCTCTCGGGCCGTTCGGACAAGTGTGTGGCGGGGGGGAGGGGCTGACGACCAATGGCGACGGCGCGCATCTTCTGGGCAGTTGGCCTCGGGCTGGCGCTTGCCGTTGCCGCTACCTTCGTCCGATTGTTCCTGAAGGCGCGCGACGGGCACCGCGCCGCCGAGCAGGCAAGCCTGCTCCAGACCGAGCGGCTTCACAACGAGATTGCGGCGCATCGCGAGACTGAAGCCGCGCTGCAGCGGGCCAAGGATGCTGCGGAGGCCGCAAATGCCGCCAAGACGCGCTACCTGGTCGCGGTGAGCCACGAAATTCGCTCGCCGCTCAACGCCATTTATGGATACGCCCAGCTATTGGAGCGCGGCGATACGATTCCTGCCGTCGAAGCGGGCGGGGTGATCCGCCGCTCGGCAGAGCATCTCACCAACCTCGTTGAAGGGCTGCTCGATATTTCCCGCGTTGAAAGCGGGGTGTTGCAGGTGCGGCAGGAACTGGTGCGGCTGCCCGCCCTGCTCGACCAGGTGGTCGAGATGTTCCGCGTCCAGGCTGCCGCCAAGGGGCTGTCGCTCGATTATGTGGTGGAGGGTCGGCTTCCCGCCTATGTCCGCACCGACGAGAAAAGGCTGCGGCAAATCCTGATCAACCTGCTGTCCAATGCGATCAAATATACCGATCAGGGCGGCGCCACGCTCACCGTCCGCTATCGCAGCCAGAGCGCTGCGATCGAGGTGCGCGATACCGGCACGGGCATTCCGGCCGAGGATCTGGAACGCATCTTCGAGCCGTTCGAGCGGGGCAGGGACACCGATGCGGCGATGCAGCCCGGTATCGGGCTTGGCCTGGCGATCACCCGGGTGCTGGCCCGCATCCTGGGCGGCGAAGTGACGGTGACCAGCGAACTGGGCAAGGGCAGCAGCTTCCTGCTGCGGCTGCTGCTCCCTGAGCCGATCGCCGCGCCGTCGGGTGCAGCCGCCTATCGGCGCGTCACCGGCTATCAGGGGCCTCGCAAGACGATCTTGGTGATCGACGACAGCCCCGCGCAAACGACGGTGGTGAACCACCTCCTGCGCCCGCTCGGCTTTTCGGTATTCGAAGCGGGCGGAGGCGCGGCAGGCCTCGCGCTTGCCGATCACTGTTCGCCCGATCTGGTGCTGCTCGACATCCAAATGCCGGGCACCAGCGGCTGGGACGTGGCCGAACAGCTCCGCGCGCGCTTCGGGCCGGCGTTGCGGATCGTGATGGTCTCCGCCAACGCGCATGAATTCCATGCCGGCCGTGACGGCCGTCGCGCGCACGATGCCTTTCTTACCAAGCCGGTGGATCTCGACGCGCTGCTCGACATGATCGCCCGCCAGCTGAGCCTCGACTGGATTGTCGAGGAAGCGGAAACCGTGGCGGCGCCGCGCCAGGCGGCGCGGGCGCTGCCGCCCTCGGCCGCCCCCTATCTCGAAGAGCTGCGCCGCTTTATGAAGCTCGGGCATGTCCGCGGAATCGAAACCACGCTGGTGACGCTGGAGAGGAACGTTCCCGAAAGCGCCGATCTTGTCGCGCGGCTGCGGCCGCAATTGCAGGCGTTCGATCTGCGCGGGCTGGCAAGGACACTCGACGATGTCGGCTAGCGATCCCGGCGCCACGATCCTGGTGGTGGACGACACGCCCGAATCGCTCCGCTTTCTCACGGCGACACTGGAGCAGGCGGGGATGACGGTGCTGATCGCGGTGGACGGGCTCGCCGCGCTCGACCTGCTCGAACATGGCACGCCGGACCTGATCCTGATGGACGCGGTGATGCCGGGGCTGGACGGGTTCAGCACCACCCGCCGCATCAAGGGCGACGGCCGCTTCCGCCACGTGCCGGTGATCTTCATGACCGGGCTCACCGAAAGCGAGCATGTCGTGCGCGGGCTTGATGCCGGCGCGGTCGATTATGTCCATAAGCCGATCGTCGTCGATGAGCTGCTAGCGCGCGTCTCGGTCCATCTCGCCAATGCGCGAATCGCGCAAAGCAGCCAGCTCGCGCTCGATACCGCCGGCCGGCCGTCCTTTGCCGTGGACGAGGTGGGGCGCACCAGCTGGCTGACCCCGCTCGCCGCCGACACGATCGAGCGGCTGTTTCCCGCCTGGTCGCCGCGCGATCTGCATCTGCCGGACGAACTGGCGGCGATCGTGCGGCGGTTGCAGGATCCGGCGGTGCCAGCGGGGGCGCAGGCCACGCTGCAACTGGGCGATAGCGCGCTTCAGTGCAGCTTTCTGCGTCAGACCAGCGCCAGCGAATGGCTGTTCCGCCTGATCGAGAAGCGCGAGGGCGATGCCGAACGCATCCTCGCCGAACGCCACGGACTCACGTCGCGTGAAGCGGAAGTGCTGGTATGGATCAGTCGCGGCAAGCAGAACCGCGAGATCAGCGAGATCCTCGAAATCAGCCCGCGCACCGTGAACAAGCATCTCGAGCAGATCTTCCAGAAGATGGGCGTCGAAAATCGCGCTTCGGCGACGGCGATCGCGGTGGCGACGCTGGCGGGATGAGCGGTGCGGCAGGGGCGCGGGCGGCGCTCGAGCAAGGGGATTTCGACCGGGCGGCGCGTATCGCCACCGCGTGCCTGAGCGCATCGGAAAGCGCAGCCGAAGCGGGGTTCGTGCTCGGCGTGATCGCGGCGGAGCAGGGACGGATCGGCGAGGCCATCCGGCGAATCGAAGCGGCGGTGGGGCAGGATCCGCGCAGCGAATATCGGGCGCAGCTCGCCCGGCTCTATACGCTGGTGCGCCGCGACGGCGATGCGGCGGTGCAGCTGGCGGCGACGGAGGCGAACCCGCCCGCGGATGCGCTGTCGCGAGATACGATCGGTTGCGTCTATGCCCGGCTGGGCGACCATGAAGCCGCGCTGCCGCACTTTGCGGTGGCGGTAGCGCTAGCGCCGGAGAACGACCAGTTTCTCTACAACCAGGCCGCGACGCTGAGCTTCCTCGGCCGCACCGACGATGCCGAAGGGGCGCTGGAGATGCTGCTCGCGCGCAGTCCCGATCATGCCCGCGCGCACCACCTCCTCGCGGGACTGCGCAAGCAGCGGGAGGATCGTAACCATGTCGTGCGACTGCAGGGCGCCCACGGCCGCGCGCAGGGGAGCGACCGGCTGTTGACCGGCTATGCGCTTGCGAAGGAACTGGAGGATATCGGCCGGGCGGACGAAGCGCTGGCCTGCTTGCTCGCCGTCAATACCGAGCATCGCGCTACGCTCGGCTATGATCCCGCGCGCGATGCGGCGATCGTCGAGGCCGTGGCGGCAAGTTGGCCCGCCTTTGCCGCCGCTCCCGCGACGGGCTGTCCCGAAGAGGCGCCCATCCTGATCATCGGCATGCCGCGCACCGGCACCACGCTGGTCGATCGCATCCTTGCCGCGCATCCGGCGGTGGAAAGCGTCGGCGAGCTTCAAGCGCTGCCGCTGGCGGTAAAGGCTGCCGCAGGTACGCGCAGCCGCACGGTGCTCGATCCTGAAACGCTGCACGCGGCCGCCAGCACCGATCTCGGCGCGATCGGCCGCGACTATCTGGCACGGGCGGAACATCATCGGCGCGCGCCGGAGCGACGCTTCGTCGACAAGTTTCCCGGCAACTTCCATTATGCCGGCATCGCGGCGCGGGCGCTGCCGAGTGCGGCGATCGTCTGCCTGCGTCGCAACCCCATGGACACGGTGCTGGCCAATTTCCGCAACCTGTTCGCGATCGGCTCGCGCTATTACGACTATAGTTATGATCTCCTGGAAATCGCCGCCTATGTCGCAGGCTTCGAACGATTGATGGCGCTTTGGCGGGCGGAACTGCCCGGCCGTATCCTGGAACTGCGCTACGAGGATCTCGTTGCCGATCAGGCCGGGCAGACACGGCGGCTGCTGGACCACTGCCGGCTCGACTGGAGCGATGCTTGCCTCGATTTCCATACGCAGGGCGGGGCGGTTTCCACCCCCAGCGCCGCGCAGGTGCGCCGCCCGATCTACGGCGACTCGGTGGCGCGATGGCGGCGGCACGCGGCGGCGCTGGCACCCGTCGCCGCCTATTTTACCGCGCACGGCATCGCTATCGACTGACGGTCGCGTACGTCAAACGCCTCATGGTGCTGACCGGCGACGCCGGTCAGCATCCTGGGCATGGGATATGCTTCCAGCCTTGCACTGCTCGCCGCGCTGCTCGCCGCGCCCGGCGCGCAGGCCGATGCGCTTCCCACCGCCAAGCTCGTCCGCTGCGACGCCGGTGATTGTCTGCTGATCCGCGGTGAGCGTAGGTCGGCGGCCGCCCGCATCACGATCAACGATCACCTTGTACCGGCAAGCGGCCGGCGCGGCTGGAAGGTACGGCTGCCCTTGGCAACGGTGCGCAACTGGGCATCGCCTTTCGCGCGTACGCTCGCGGTAGCGGCGGTCGACGCATCGGGGCGGGTCGAGTGGCAGGCGACGGTGCGGCTGCCGATAGGTTTGCTGGGCCATGATGTAGCATTGGCGTCGCTGGTGGTACGTGCGCGTTGATGCGTAATACTGTCCAATAGAAAGACGGAGTATGAAGAAGGACTAGAGTCGTAATAAAGCACTGCTGCATTGCAACACTTGCCTCATCCTTGCATGGGGGAAGTCCTTAAGGCGTTCTGTAGCTTTTCATCTTGCGATTTGTCGCGCCTGCGGCTAGATGCGCCTCGACCGCTCGGTAGAGGCGGCCTTTGGTTGCAGGAGATTTCGATGAAGATGCTCATCGCGGCCGCCGCCGCGCTTTCGATCAGCACCGCCGCTTTCGCCGGCACAACCGACACCGGCTTTGGCAAGCCTTCGGCTGTGCTCACGCTCGCCGGCCTCGATCTCGCGACGGCGGAAGGCCAGCAGCGTCTGGCAATCCGCGTCGATCAGGCTGCTCGCATCGTCTGCGGCGAAAGCCTCGCCACGATCCACCCCGAACTCGAAGCCCGCGCTCGTGCCTGCCGCGCCGATGTGGCCGAGCAGGTCCGCAGCCAGATCGAGATGCGTGTCGCCCAGGCCGGCAAGGCCCGCGGCGTGCAGGTCGCCGCGCTGCGCTGATCCGACCCTTTGTAGAGCAGTTCCGGCCGCGTGCGTCCGCAGGGGACGCGTGCGGCCGCGCCGTTTCTCGCGGCTACGTCATTCGGACACCTGCGCGGACACGGGCGCGTGCTCTATTCTCCGTCGCAGGAAAGGGAAGGCACGTCGGTAGCGTCACTGCCTTCCCCGCGACCGGGGCGAACAGCAGATGAAGAATGGTCTCGTAAACCTGATTCCGCCGATATCCGTGGCGGCGGTGCTATGCTTCTGGGCGTTCGCCCCGGCGGCGATCCTCGCCAACCCTTGGACCATCGTTATCACCTCCGCGGCGATAACGCTGTTTGTGCAGGGCCTGGAGTTCCTGTTCGAACGGCACCCGGGATGGCGGATGAACTGGCGCGAATTCTGGACCGATCTTTTTTACGTTGTCTTGGGCGCGACGGCGATCTCCTGGGCATCGCAGGCGCTGGCGGAAGCGCCGTTGCTGGCGCTCAAGCAGGCGCTGGGGATTCGCACTCCCTGGGCGATGCAGATGCCGTTCCTGCTGCAGGTGGCGCTCGTGGTCTTCCTCATCGAGTTCGGGCAGTATTGGATGCACCGGCTGATGCACAACGTGACGCCCTTTTGGCTCACCCATGCGCCGCATCACCACATCACCCAGCTCAATGCTGCCAAGGGCTATGTCGGCAATCCGGTCGAGCTGTTCCTGATCAGCCTCAGCGTCGTTGCCCTTTTCGACCTGCCGCTGACCGCCGTTTTCTGCGCGCTGAACGTGCTTGGCGTGGTTTCCACCTTCGCACACGCCAATGTGAGGGCCAATCCGCCGATCTGGTACAGCTTTGTTTTCACGACGATTCGCCACCATAGCCTTCACCATTCGGTTCCCTATGAAGATACACGCTGCAACTACGGCAACGCGCTAATCCTACTCGATCGCATCTTCGGCACATACAAGGAGGGCGAGGCATCGGTGGTAGGACAGGACGATCGCCGTCGGCTCTCGATTCGCGAGCAGTGGCTATTCCCGTTCCAGCCGATCTTTGCGCGACTGAAGCGCAGCCCAGCAATCTCCACCGATGTCGTGGCAGGCTGAGCGCGATGGCCTGGATGCTGATGTTTGCAGCGCTGCTGGCCAGCAGCGCCGCCGCTGAGGCCACCGATCCGCTGCCGCGCGAGGAACAGGTGCTGTCGGTTCCCGGTTTCGCCGATTTCCTGGCAGTGGACGGGGATAGCGTTTGGGCCACCAACAGGGGGCGAGTGGAGCGCTGGTCGCGCAGTGGCAAGCTCGCCGAAGTGGTGTTGGCACATCCATGCGGCGCCATGACGATCACCGCCGGCTCGCTGTGGGTCGCCGATTGCAAGGACGCCACGCTTAACCGGATTGACCTGAAGACCGCTAAGCTCTTGGCGGCGATTCCCACTGGAATCGCCAACCCTAAGGGCGAGTTGAACGTGGTCGCTGGAGCAGGATCGATCTGGGTAGCGAGCGACGCGGGTGGCAAACTGGCGCGCGTCGACCCCGCGAGTAACCGGGTAGTCGCCTCCATCGCCGTCGATCCGGGCACCTTCTTCCTCACTTTTGGCTTCGGTTCGGTCTGGGCGGTCAGCAGCGATGCCCAGACGGTGCAACAGGTCGATCCTGCCACCAACCAGGTCGTCCGCCGCACGGGGCTGGGAAAGCAGCCGGGCTTTCTCGCCGCCGGGGAAGGCGCGGTATGGGTGCAAGAACAGGGCGACGGTACGCTGGCGCGGATCGATCCGGCCAGCGGCGCGGTCTCTGGCCGCGTGAAGGTAGGCGCCGACTTGCTCTACGGTGATATCGACACCGGAAATGGAGCGGTCTGGCTCCGCACCACCGCAGACCAGACTTTCGTGAAGATCGATCCGCAGTCTCTCGCGATCCTCGGTCGGCTTGGCACTGCGAGCGGAAGCGGGGCGCTGCGGTTTGCCGGAAATGGTCTCTGGACCAGCGCGCATGACGTGCACACGCTGTCTTGGTGGAGTCTAGGCCCCGCGCCGGCAGCAAAGACGCGATAGCCCTTAGAGCGTTTTCCGATCAATCTGGATCATATCCGCAGGAACTGAAGTAGTTGGCGCATTCGCTGGGCTGGAAGATGTCGACGAGCGCGCCGATGCGGTTCCACAGGCCGCTGACAGTGCGCTCGCCGGCTTTTCGCAGCATGGCCTTGAGGCGTGCAAAGGCCTTTTCGATCGGGTTGAAGTCAGGGCTGTAGGGCGGGAGGAAGCGCAGCGTTGCGCCTGCCGCCTCGATCCGATGCTGGACCGCCGGTCGCTTGTGGCTCGACAGATTGTCCATGATGACGATGTCGCCGGGGCGCAGTGTGGGCACAAGGACCTGCGCCACATAGGCTTCGAACCAGTCGCCGTTGATCGGGCCGTCGAGCACCATCGGCGCGACCATGCCGGTCATGCGCAGGCCGGCAACCAGCGTGGTGGTTTTGCGATGGCCATGCGGATATCCCATCCGCAGCCGCTCACCCCTGGCGCAGCGGCCATGGCTGCGGGTCATGTTGGTGGCGGTCCAGGTCTCGTCGATGAAGACCAGGTGTTCCGGTTCCAGATCGACCTGGCCGTCGAACCAGTCGCGGCGCTGTTTCAGGATGTCGGGCCGGTCTTGCTCGACAGCATGGCCAGTCTTTTTTTGCGCGTCATGCCTCGACGCGCGAAAAAGCGATGCAGCCCTGCGACGGAGACTGCCAGACCCTTCTTGGCTAAGGCTCGGCGAAGCTCTTCCAGCGAGATGTCCTTGCGGGCCTCCCACAGCGCGAGAATGTCAGCTGCCCGTTCCTCAACCCGACGCGAACGCATGTCTCCGCCTTGCGGCTTGGCGGCAACATTGCCCGTTTCCCGCCGCTGGGCGTGCCAGCGGATCGCGGTCGACGGCGCAACCCCAAACCGGGCGGCTGCAGCCCGACAGCTCAGCCCGCCGTCAATCACAGCCAGAAGACGAACCCGCAAATCCATCGACAAAGCATGACCCATCCATGCCGGACTCCTTCACCGGCATGCATTCTGAATCAGAAATCGCGTTCCTTGGGAATCCCTCACCGATTCAGTGCGGTCAAAATCCGCTCTAGTACAATTGAAAATCGCGCCGTTCTCCTGCCGAGGAGTGCGGCGTTTACTGTTTGTCCCCTTTTGGGTATGCTGCAATGCGGTACGTCAAACGCCCCATGGCGGTTCGCCCGGTTTACCCAAAGTCTGCGATTCCAGAGACGCCCGACAAGGCGGCCAGGGATATGACAAGAAAAGGGGGCTAGGGTGGCACGATCCATTTCACGCGCGGCACTATTGGGAGCAACTGTTCTCGCCAGCATCGGCGCCGGCGGCGCGGCGGCGCAGACCGACCCAGCGGCGGCAACCGCGATCCAGGACGAGCAGGCGGGGGGCAGCGCGAACGAGATCGTCGTCACCGGCAGCCGCCGCAGCGTGACGTTGCAGGATGCTCCGATCAACATCAGTGCCGTTTCAGAGGAAACGATCAGCCGTCTGCGCATTGATGACGTGCGCGGCCTAGCCGCTTTTACGCCGGGCCTCACCATCGTCGATACTGGACCGGCGAGCACCGGTAACATCATCCTGCGCGGTATAGAATCCGGCGACACCAGCGCCTCCGGCGCAAACGGCAACGATGCCGTCGGCGTCTATCTCGGCGAAGTGCCGCTCTATCTCGACTTCAAGCTGATTGATATCGCCCGCGTCGAAACGTTGCTAGGGCCGCAGGGTACGCTCTATGGTCTCGGTACGCTGGCGGGTGCAGTGCGCTACATCCCCAATCGCCCGGACAGCACCCGCTTTTCGGTAGACCTGCATGGTCGCGGCTATGTCCAGTCGTACAGCAGCGATTTTGGCCGCATCGGGGACGTGACGGTCAATGTTCCGATCGTCAGCGATCACATCGCCCTTCGATCGGTGGTCGGCTATTACGACAATCCCGGCTTCATCGATTACAACTACATCCTGCAGCGGCCCGGCGTCTCCAACCCGCAGCCGGTGCGCGGCACCACGGCTGCCCAAGCTTCGCTCGGTACCAAACAGGACTATGCCAACAACTTCAAGCGGCAGGACGACGTCAACTTTGAGCAGACCTTCACTACACGCAACACGCTGCTCCTGGAATATAATCCCAACATCAAAGCCTATCTTACCTATGCGCATCAGGAAACTGAGAGCGGCGGTCGGCAGGCGAATGGGGCCGGTGTGTTGGGCACAGGGAGGTATGAGGGGCCGTGGCGCTATCTTGAGCCGTTTAACCGCAACGCGGATCTGTTCTCGGCCGAACTGAACATCAACCTGTTCAACGTAGCGCAGCTTGTCAGTACTACTGCCTATACGGAGCAGAAAATCGTCAACGTCGACGACAACACCGATCTGCTGCTCGATCTCGATTATGGCTATGAAGCCTTTCCGACCTTCTCGTCCTTCGCGAACAACCATCGCAAATACGAGCAGTTCAACCAGGAAGTCCGGCTCGTCTCGTCGCACGGCGGCCCGGTCAACTGGGTGATCGGCGGCTTCTACAACCGGCTGAAATATGCCGCCGATCGCCAGGAATACACCCCCGGCTTCGCGGCCTTCGCCGGTGTGAACCGGCCCGACGATCTGGAATACATCTCCTTCGTCAACACCCGCACCGTCGAAAAGGCGGTTTATGGCGAAGCGACGCTGCACATCACGCCCGCATGGCAGGTCACCGGCGGCCTGCGCTACTTCCGCTACGACGCCTTCGCAACGGGCGGCACCGATACGCCGCTGTTCGGCGGCGGCCTGACGCGCACGCCCTATCCGCTGATCCAGTTTGCACCCAGCCGGGTGCGATCGGGCAATACCGGCGACGACGGGTTCGTTTGGAAGGCCAATAGCTCGTATCGGTTCAGCCCGGATCTGCTCGCCTACGCCACCTACAGCACCGGCTATCGGATCGGCGGCGTGAACCGAGTGGCGCCTTGCGTCGTGCCGCTTCCGCCCGGCCAGAATGTCTGCGCTCTGCCGAACGAGCTGGTCTATGGGCCGGACAAGACAGACAATATGGAAATCGGTCTGCGTGCTTCGGTGTTCGACAAGCGACTGCAGTTCACGCTCGATGCGTTCCGGGTGAAGTGGAGCCAGGTGCAGGTGCCCAGCCAGACGGTCAATGGCGCGGTAGGCATCACCACCAACGCCGGTGCCGCAGTATCGCAGGGCGTCGAATTCTCCGGATCGTTCAAGATCGTGCCGGATCTGGTTCTGCAGGCGACCTATTCCTACACCGACGCCCATCTAACCGAGGATTTCCCCGATCTGGTGGTCAGCCAGGGCGTCCGTTACGACGCACTGGCGGGCGATCGTCTGCCCGGATCGACGCGGCATTCGGGAAGCGCGCAACTGACCTATACCAAGCCGGTGAGCGACGATGCGCGGATCGAAGCCAACTGGACCGCCACCTATACCGGCGACATTTACTCCCGGGTCGGCTTGCGTGGCTTTGGCGAGAAAATTCCCGATTATATGACGCATCGCGCATCGATTACCTATCGTGCGCCCAGCTTCGATATCGGCATCTTTGCCGACAATATCTTCAACAAATATGCCTATACTGCGGTCAGCAACGATCTGAGTTCGTTCAACCAGACGCGAACCGGCGTGGTAGAGCGCTATTATGCGCGATCTGTGCTCACGCCCCGCCGCGTAGGTATCGACTTCCGCTTCCACTACTGACGGGATGTCGCCGGGTCGCCGCGACAGCATCGCTGCGCGGCACCCGGCGCGTCTCACGGTTAATAGTCGACATAATAATCCTTCGGGAAGTAACTCCCCGAAAAAGCTTTTTTTGAGGTCCAGTCGAGCGGCGGATCGATCCAATAACCATCATCCGCTGGCAAACCGAGCGCCAACAGGCTCTCGGACGCGATATACATGCTACCGGCATTGGAATAGGCATCACCCAGCGTCGGCTGCGCGCGGGCGAAGCCGATCGTGAGATAGCCGTTCGAATCGAAGTTACTGGGGTGGGCGAAGATCGCTCGCTGCGCCGCCAACGTAGACGCGCGGACCTGTCCCGCAGGCAGGGACGGCGGCAGTCGATTGCGCCAGGCGAGCAGGCCTAGCGGCTGGAAAACCGCTGTCCGATAGGTAAGCGAGCGCCCGATCGGCGCGTAGCTCCCGTCCGGACCGATCAAACGCTCCAAGTGCTCGCCATAACGCTGCATTCGCCGCCAAGCCTGCGCGCGCAGATCCTCCGCCGGTGTGTTGGCAAGCCGCACGCCTGCCGCGGCCACGACGTCCAGCACCTGCACCAGCATCGGGTGAATTACATAGGATCCGTAATGGTCGAAATGGAAGCGGGGCCCATCGGCATACCAGCCGTCGCCGACATACCATTCGTTGATCTTGCGCACTGCCAGATCGACGCGCATCGGATCCCAGGCCTCACCGATCGAAAGCAGGAACGCCTCGTTTATGGCCGCGAACAGCAGCCAGTTCGTGTACGGCGGCGACACGCGGCGCAGACCCTTGATCTCCTCGACGATGCGGCCCTTAGTAGCGCTGTCGAGCGGTTCCCAAAGCTGCTTGGGCGCACGCAGCAGCGCTTGGGTGAAGAAGGCGGAATCGACCAGCGATTGCCCTTCGCTCCGCCACAGCAGATAGTCGGGGCTGTTCGGATCGACCGAATGGGCAAGGCTGGCCAGCGTCTGACGGCGCAAGTCTCTGCGCAGCATGCCTTCGGCGGTATTTTCGTCCGGCAGCGATAGCCAAGGTGCGATGCCCGAGATCAGTCGCCCGAATGCCTCCAGATAAGCGACCTTCGTATTGCGCCCGTCCCAACTGGGACTGAGCGCGGGCCGGAACGTCACCTGCAGTGTACCCCGTGACATCGGGCCGAGGATCGGCGCAGCCATTTTCGTCAACAGATCGAGCATGTAGCGGCGGTCCGCCGCACCTGAAGGTTCGGCTGCGCGGGCGCTGCCCGATGCAAGCGCGGCAGCCGTGCCGGCGCCAGCTGCTGCGGTAAGGAATTGGCGGCGTTCCATGCAATTTTCCAGGTGTCAGTTCAGCTGGGCACAGTGAAGTTAAGATTTTGGGAGGCAGCGTAGCGATCCCAGGCCTCGCGCGTGCGGAAGCCGCCTTCCCCGAGGCTCCAGGCCGAACCCGAATAATAAACGAAGGGCTGGCCCGGCTGGACCTTCACCAGGACGAGATAATTGTCGGCATCCTGTTTGATGTCGACGATGTTCACGGGATCGACGCGGATTGCCACCGCCATGCGGCCATGGTCCGCACTGTCGGGACCCCACCAGGAAAGCAGCCCGCGCGCGCGATCCACGGTCAGTTCGCCGCCATCGCCCGTCGTGCGTTTGCCGATGCCGATGCCCACGATAAGCGCACCCGGCCGATCCGAGTGGAGCGTTGAAACCATGCGCGTGAAATGCGTGCCAAGCGGAAGCGTGAAGCGGCGCTTCTCCCAAACCTTGCGGGCTATATCAATTGGCCAAGGATCATATGCCACGGTGAAATCGGCGATGTCCGGCCCATTTTTGATAATGCTATGGCTGCGATAGTTGCGCGACGTCCAGAGCTTGTTGTCGTGCCAGATACCCAGGCCACCAGCGCCCCGACTCGTGCCGACATGGTAGAAGTCCAGACCCTCGCCATGGTACCCGTGCTGATCGCCCGCGCGCAGCTGTCGGTCCATGTAGGGCCAGCGCACATTCTTGCCCCAACTATCGACGCCGGAGCTGGAGGGCGGCTCCGATGCTTCGAGTGCGCGGGAATAGATGCGGTGCGCCGTCTTGTCGTTTTCCCAAAGGAGATCGCCGTAGCGATAGTCGGCGACCGTCACCGCAACCCGCGGCGTCCGGTCGGGCGGAGGGGGGAGGGCGTTTACCACCGGCGGCAGGCGCTCGGGAGCCGGTTGCTCCTGCGCAAGGACCGGCCCGGCGAGAGCAAGGCTCAGGCCTGCAAGCAGCGCGCGTACGCTCATCTCATTCTCCCCCAAGCACAGGATCTCGCGAGGTGTGCGCAAGTGATCGCATAACTGTTCCTCCCCTGTCCTTGCATCCGCATCGACTAGCGAATGTGCCGGTGCTAGAGCAAACCTACGCATCGGAGATTGGTATGACAAGTGATGAAGAGGCTGTTGCTGTCGAAGCCTTGGCCGGCGCGGGAGAGACTGCACGCACGGGATCTCTGACCGACGAACTGTTCGCCAAGCTGGAAGCGCAGATCCGATCGGGCGAACTGCCATCCGGTGCCCGGTTGCCGTCACAAAAGGAAATTGCGCTGGCGGAGCGGGTCAGCCGCACGGTGGTCCGGGAGGCGGTGGCACGATTGACCGCTCATGGGCTTACCGTGTCCCGCCAGGGGGCGGGGGTGTTCGTCGCGGAAACCGCTGAATACCGCGCTTTCCAGATAACGCGGGATGAGGTTCAAGAACTCGCCGACGTCATAAAATTGCTTGAAATGCGAATGGCGGTGGAAACCGAAATGGCAGGCTTGGCGGCGGCGCGGCGCACGACCGCTGATATTGGCGCGATACAGGACGCGCTGGCTGAAATGGTCGCGGTCGCCAACGATCCGGCTGCGGCGGCAACCGCGGATGCGGCGTTCCACCTAGCGATCGCGCGTGCCACCCAGAACGAATATTACGCCCGCTTCGTGGAGTTCCTCGGCCTGCGTCTCGTTCCGTCGCGCACCCTCTATCTTGGCGACAAGCCCCGTGAGGCGCATCAATCCTATGCCGATAAGGTACTTAGCGAGCATCAGGCGATCGTCGATGCGATCATCCGCATGGACTCGGCGCGCGCGCGCGAGGCGGCTCGCCAACACATGCACGAAAGCCTGACGCGCCACTCCACGTTGAGCGCGAGCTTGCGCACGCGCGCATACGGCGCCGTTTGATCGACAAGCCGTCAGGCTATCATATAATCTCCCATTCTTCTGCAGCGCTGGCCAACGTGCCGGGGCGCGGTGCCCCACGATAACAAGCTCGTGTGGGTAAAAGCTGCGGTTGACCTTCGTAAGCGAAGTTATCATACAAGATGTGCACGCACGGCTAGATCGTGAACGTGAAGGGAGAGAAGGATGGGGAGACGAAATCTCGCGTCGGCGGTTTCTGCTGGCGCGCTTGCGTGCATGCTGGCCGCAGGGCCCTCCCATGCGCAGGAAGAAGCCCGTGCGGCCAATCCTGCACAGCCAGCGGCCGCGCAGGACGAAGCACAGGAAGTGTCGGCGGCGGAAGAAATCGTCGTCACCGGCTTCCGCAGCAGTCTGGCTCAGGCGGTTCAACTGAAGCGAAACGAGATCGCCTTTCGCGACTCGATCGTGGCCGAAGACATCGGCAAGTTCCCCGAAGCGAATGTCGCCGACTCGATGCAGCGCATTCCAGGCGTGATCCTATCGCGCGATGGTGGCTCCGGCACGAATGAAGGCCAGCGCGTGGAAATTCGTGGCCTGGGTGCCGACTTCGTCGTGACGACGCTGAACGGCGCGCCGGTTCGCACCACTTCGGCGGGCAGCGTCGGCAGCTCTAGCCGCGCCTTCAACTATGACGTGTTTCCGTCCGAACTGTTCGGCCGCGTGGACGTATACAAATCACCGCTCGCGCACCTGGAAGAGGGCGGCATCGGCGGCAATGTCGATCTGCAGACGCCGCGACCCTTTGACAGCGCAGGCCGGGTGATCCGCTATACGGCTCAATATAACTACAACTCCCAGTCCAAGGAATGGCGGCCCCGCGGCTCGCTAGTGCTCAGCGATACCTGGGGCAATTTCGGTGCGCTGTTCGGCGTTGCCTATGCCAAGACAGTGAACGAGCGTTCCGGCTTCCAGTCGACCGGAGGCTATAATTCCTCCGCGCTTGGGCGTCGGCCCTATTATTCGACGGCGGCAAATCCGGTGCCGCCAAACACGAGCGGCCCGTTCCAGTTCGAGCTAAATCTCAACAGCCCGTTGGCAAATTTCGGCAACCTCACCCGCAGCCAGGTTGAGAATGCCCTCCTTCCGCGATTCTACCGCGTGTATACGTCGAACACCGAACGCGAGCGCTTGGGTTTCGTCGGCTCACTCCAGTACAAGAGCAGCCGGTTTGAGGCGAGCTTCGACGGCATCTATTCGAAATTGACCGACCAGATGGACGAGTTCACCTTCGGCGTGCCGGTTCGCAGCACGCGAACGGCGCCGGGCACCACCGATCTGCCGGGCCGGGGCAGCAATTCCGGAATCATCCCGCTCGACGTTAAGATCGATCAGTACAACAACTTATACGGGCGGTTCGGCAACACCAGCCTGCTGACCGAAAGCTTCTTCCGCGACTTCGAAACCGAATTCAAATACGGCGTAGCGCGGGGCGTATACACCATCAGCGATTCTCTTATCGTCTCGGCGCAGGCAGCGATCAGCGAGAGCGATGCCTGGCAGTCCGGCAATCGCATTGTCTCCAATATCTATGGCGTAGAGACGACCTACGATCCGACCGTCGACGTCACCTATCCCACTATCAGCTCGCCGGTCGATTTCACCGATACAAGGCTATATCGCGATCCCTCGCTCGGCTTCGGCTTGCAGCGCGAGATCGACGAAGTGAAAAGCGTTCGCGGCGCCATCGACTGGACGGTGGCGGATAGCGGCGACAGCAGCATCGCATTCAAGCTGGGTGGAAGCTACGTCTCCAGCACCAAGGAACGTACCTCACAGGACGGCTCGGCGCTCGGCCGGGCGAGGGCGCTGCCCAACGGCGGCACCTTTGCATCCAACCCTACGGGCGTGTTCCAGAACATGGATCCGTTTCTTCAATACGGCACGCTCGCGAACGGGGGCAATTCCGGCTATCCTTCCAACTTCGCCACCTTCTCGCGCGCATTCGTCATGGATACGCTGGCAGCGAATGTCTCCAACCGCGCTGCCCCGCGCCAGCTGAACGCAACCTATCAGGCTGAAGAAACGGTAAAGTCCGCCTTTTTCGAAACGAGCTTCAAGCTGCCCATCGCCGGGCACGAATTGCGCGGCAATGCCGGCATCCGATATTCGGACACCCGCACGGACATCGACAACTATACCAATGCCGGCGGCACCTTCAGTCCCACCAACCGCAAGGGCGGATACGAGAACTTCCTGCCTTCGGTCAGTCTGGCGTTCGATTTGACCTCGAAACTCGTGTTGCGCGGCGCGATGGGCCAGACGCTGACGCGCGCGGCACTGAACGACATCGCCGGCAGCATCGTAGTGCCAAATGCCTTCAATGCGGCAGTCACCGTGGGTAATCCGAATTTGCGTCCGCAGATCGCCACGACCTATGACGCGGCACTCGAATGGTATTTCGCGCCGGGCGGGCTGCTGAGCGTCGGCGTGTTCAAGAAGGACATCGTCGATCGGCCGACCGCTGTCATAGAAGACATTCCCTTCGCGCAGGCTGGTCTAGACGCCAGCTTCTTCAGCTGCGCGGCTTTTGGCGGGCCGACCACGCCGTGCACGCTGGACCAGATCAACGCGCTTACAAACGGCAATCCGTTGATACGCCGCACGATCGTGCAGAATGCCGAGAGCCTGGAGCTGAAGGGCGTCGAGGTGGCCTATCAGCAGAACTTCACCTTCCTGCCTGAGCCGTTCGACGGATTGGGCCTGACGAGCAGCTTCACGGTGATCGATCAGAACCAGAAGGGCCTGGACTTCAATTTCGTCCTGACCAACGGCGACGTCATCCAGCTTCAGACGGTCCCCGACTACACCTACAGCATCACCGGCTTCTACGAGAAAGGGCCGTTCTCGCTCCGCGGATCCTACAATTACCGTGCGAAAACCGGCGGCGGACAGCGCAACAGCGGCAACAACGAAATCAACTATTTCGCACCGCAGGGCTATCTGGATGCCACCGTGTCGTACAAAATCAACGATCTTGTCGAGCTGCGCGTTGATGCCTTGAACATCACCAACGAGAATGCGTTCAACTATTTCGAGAACCCGCAACAACCCAACAATCGCGTGCACCGCGACAATTCTTTCTTCAACGGCACAACGATCGCTTTTGGCGTCCGCGGCCGGTTCTGAACGGTAGGGCGCGCTTCGGCACCGCCCAGCGCGCCTTTGCCCAAGCGTCGGCGTTCCTGCCGCTTGGGATATCGTCGCGGCCGATCAGGAGGCTGCGGCTGGATAGGCATGATCTGGAGACCGACGACATGAAGTATCTCGCCCTGGCATCGATCTTCCTTGCCGCTGCGCCTGGCGCCGTGCAGGCCCAGCGGCCGGCGGCAACGCGGCCGGCGTCCAGCGCGATCGAGGCAGCGGTGCGTCTCGCCGACTGGCAGCTCGGGCAGATGCAGGGCAACACCGTTTCGCGAATGACCGGCGAGACCCGCAATCCCCGTGCATGGGAGCAGGCCGCCTTCTGGATAGGCATGACGGCGCTCGCCGATGCCGGTGGGCCGCCGCGCATCCGCAAAGCCATTCTGGACATGGGGACGGCCAATCGCTGGCTCCCCGGCGACAACCCCTATTTTGCAGACGATCATGCCATTACCCAGGCGTACCTGTGGGCTGCGCGCAACGGCGCCGGCGAGGCTGCACGAATACCCGCACGGCGCACCTTCGATCGCGTAGTCAACCAGCCCGCTATCGCCTCGCTGGCATTCTACGTTCCTCCGGAAGGCTATGGCGCGGCGGAATGCCTGAAGCGCTGGTGCTGGTGCGATGCGCTGTTCATGGCGCCCGCCGCACTGGCGGAATTGTCGCTGCAAACTGGGGACCCCCGATACCGCGACTTCGCGATGGATGAATTCTGGGCGACGACCGACTTCCTCTACGATCCGGCCCAGCGGCTTTTCTATCGCGACAGTCGCTTCTTCGAGCGCCGCGACGCCGAGGGGCGAAAGGAGTTCTGGAGCCGCGGTAATGGATGGGTGTTCGCTGGCATGGCTCGTATCCTTCCGCTGCTCCCCAGGCACAATGCCGATCGGGTGCGGATGGAAGCGCTGTTCCAGCAGATGGCGAGCCGGCTCAAGGAACTGCAAAAGCCCGACGGGTATTGGTCGCCGTCGCTGCTCGCCCCGGAAGGATCGCCGCGGGAATCTAGCGGCACCGGCTTCTACACCTACGGCCTAGCCTGGGGGATCAACAACGGCCTGCTGCCGCGTGCCGAATATGAACCTGCCGTGCGCCGCGGGTGGGCGGCCTTGCAGCGCGCCCTCCAGCGCGACGGGCGGCTTGGCTATGTGCAGCAGGTGAGTGACCGGCCCGAGAAGGTCGAAGCGGGCGACACGCAATATTACGGCGTTGGTGCCTTCTTGCTCGCTGCCACCCAGATAGCGGCTCTCGACGAGAGCGTACGCTGAACACGGGCCAAGCGTGTTTGAAACCATTCAATTTGCAGATGATGACAGGCGCCACCAACCGTGCGCTGCGGATCGGCACCTAGAGCGGATTTCGACCGCACTGAATCGGTGAGGGATTCCCAAGGAACGCGATTTCTGATTCAGAATGCATGCCGGTGAAGGAGTCCGGCATGGATGGGTCATGCTTTGTCGATGGATTTGCGGGTTCGTCTTCTGGCTGTGATTGACGGCGGGCTGAGCTGTCGGGCTGCAGCCGCCCGGTTTGGGGTTGCGCCGTCGACCGCGATCCGCTGGCACGCCCAGCGGCGGGAAACGGGCAATGTTGCCGCCAAGCCGCAAGGCGGAGACATGCGTTCGCGTCGGGTTGAGGAACGGGCAGCTGACATTCTCGCGCTGTGGGAGGCCCGCAAGGACATCTCGCTGGAAGAGCTTCGCCGAGCCTTAGCCAAGAAGGGTCTGGCAGTCTCCGTCGCAGGGCTGCATCGCTTTTTCGCGCGTCGAGGCATGACGCGCAAAAAAAGACTGGCCATGCTGTCGAGCAAGACCGGCCCGACATCCTGAAACAGCGCCGCGACTGGTTCGACGGCCAGGTCGATCTGGAACCGGAACACCTGGTCTTCATCGACGAGACCTGGACCGCCACCAACATGACCCGCAGCCATGGCCGCTGCGCCAGGGGTGAGCGGCTGCGGATGGGATATCCGCATGGCCATCGCAAAACCACCACGCTGGTTGCCGGCCTGCGCATGACCGGCATGGTCGCGCCGATGGTGCTCGACGGCCCGATCAACGGCGACTGGTTCGAAGCCTATGTGGCGCAGGTCCTTGTGCCCACACTGCGCCCCGGCGACATCGTCATCATGGACAATCTGTCGAGCCACAAGCGACCGGCGGTCCAGCATCGGATCGAGGCGGCAGGCGCAACGCTGCGCTTCCTCCCGCCCTACAGCCCTGACTTCAACCCGATCGAAAAGGCCTTTGCACGCCTCAAGGCCATGCTGCGAAAAGCCGGCGAGCGCACTGTCAGCGGCCTGTGGAACCGCATCGGCGCGCTCGTCGACATCTTCCAGCCCAGCGAATGCGCCAACTACTTCAGTTCCTGCGGATATGATCCAGATTGATCGGAAAACGCTCTAATCTCGGGGCTGTTTTGCCCAGGATGTGTGGGGCCGCACCATTCGCACGGGGACGCTTCATTATCGACAGCGCGGTGCCAGTCGGCGGGGCGCTCGCGCTGCCAGTGCAGAGTGAGCCGGGCAGCGCGGCCGGCCACCCCCCTCAATTATGCGGATATGGACCCGCTCCGATAAGCCGATCCGGGCGTGGGGAGGCGCGCGCATGCACACTGATTCGCACCCAGCGAGGACCCCATCGATGTCGTGTATCGCCGCTCTCCGCAAATGCTCGGAGAGTGGTGACCCCTACGGGAATCGAACCCGTGTTTCAGCCGTGAAAGGGCCGCGTCCTAACCGCTAGACGAAGGGGCCAACTGCGTGGCGTGGAGCGGCCGAATAGGGGGCGATTTCGCAGCCGTCAAGCACTCATTCCGCCCAAGCTGCATCTTCGATGTGCAGTTCTGCCGCCGGCCTGCTGCCCCAGGTGTCTACCCGCGCGCGGCCGGCCAGCCACAGGCGGCGGTGCGACGGCGCCGACAGCAGTGCCTGGCCCAGTTCCGAATCGGCTTGGCGAAAGGCGACAGCCTTCAGGCTCTGACCGTCCTGCCCGGAGACAATCACGCGGACGTGCCCGCCCGTGCCGACCACATCGGCCTTGAGCACGCGCACCGGCCCTGCCGCAATTCGCGGTGCCGGCCAGCCCATGCCATAGGGGCCGCCCGCATCCATCGCTTCGACGAGTGCGGGGTTCACGCCGGCGGGGCTCAGCACCACGTCCAGCAGCAGTGCCCGTTCACCGCGCGCGGCGGCAATTCGCTCCGCAAGCCGCGCTTCAAGGAAAGCTGCCAGCGCGTCAATGCCATCGGCGGCGACGGTAACGCCGCACGCCATTGCGTGGCCGCCCCCCGCGATCAGCAGACCGGCGTCCTTCGCGGCCAGCACCGCCGCGCCCAGATCCACGCCCGGAATCGACCGGCCCGATCCCTTGCCGATGCCGTCCTCGCCGACCGCGATCACCAAGGCCGGCCGGCCGAGCTTCTCTTTCAGTCGGCCGGCGACGATGCCGATCACGCCGGGATGCCAGCCATCGCCGGCAACCAGCGCGACCATTCGATCGGCCCCCCTCAGGCAAAGCGTTTCTGCCGCCGCTTGCACCTCCGCCTCGATAGCGCGACGTTCTTCATTGAGCAGGTCCAACTCGGCCGCGATCGCGCGTGCCTGGGCGGGATCGCGCGTGGTGAGCAGCCGCACCCCTAGGTCCGACTTGCCGACTCGGCCACCGGCATTGATCCGCGGCCCCAGCGCGAAGCCTAGGTCCGTACAGGTCGGCGCGCGGGTGAGGCGCGAGGCCTCGATCAGCGCCGTCAGGCCGATGTTACGCCGCTGCGCCATCACCTTCAGCCCCTGTGCCACAAAGGCGCGATTGAGGCTCTTGAGCTGCGCGACGTCCGCCACGGTGCCCAGCGCGACGATATCGAGCAGGTCGAGCAGGCGCGGCTCGGGCCGGCTCCCGAAAAAGCCGCGCGCACGCAACGTCCGCACCAGCGCGGCGCCAAGCAGGAAGGCGACGCCGACCGCTGCGAGATGGCCGTGTTCCGCCCCCTCCGCCTCATCGAGCCGATTGGGGTTCACCAGCGCATACGCGACAGGCAGCTCACTCGCGCATTTGTGATGATCTACGACGATGACGTCGGCACCGACGTCACGTGCCATCGCCAGCGCTTCGAAAGCTTGCGCGCCGCAATCGACGGTAACGATCAGCCCGTGGCCCTGCTGCTTCAGCCGCACCAGCGCCTCGCCCGAGGGGCCATAGCCTTCCATCAGTCGATCCGGAATATAGGGCGTCGCTTCCAGCCCAAGATCGCGCAGCAGCAGGATCAGCAGCGCTGCGGAGGTCGCTCCGTCTACGTCGTAATCGCCGAAGATCGCCACCTGCTCACCTGCTGTCACCGCATCGGCGAGGCGCTGGGCGGCGCGATCCATGTCGCGGAAGATAGACGGGTCCGGCATAAACGCGCGGATACTGGGTGCGCGGTGTCGCTCCAGGTCGGCGCGGTCGACGCCGCGAGTCAGCAGGAGCTGGGTGACGAGATCGTCGGGAGCAAAGTTCGGGTCGCGCGCGTCGGCGGCGAGACCCCGCCAGCGCCAGGGCTGGCCCAGGATCGAGCGATGGACGTTGAGGGCAGGGGACATGCACCCGATGTGGCCGGTGGGACGGGACTTGTCGAGGGGTGCGGGCCCGTCCCGCACCGAGCGGGGCCGCATCGCCTCAGGCAGCCGCCAGCATATGCTTCAGGTCGGCGCGCGCCTCGCTAGTCGGGCGGATATCGACCCTGTCGACGAGCACGCTCAGTAATTCGGGGGTGAGGAACTGCGACAGGGTGGGTCCAAGATTGATACTTGGCAGGCCCAGATGTAGCATGGTGAGCAGCACTGCGGTCGCTTCCGCTCGAACCAGCCGATTGCAGAATGGAGCGGGAGGTTATTGACGCCGAGGTTCAGCGCCTCGGCAGCGGCGGTGGCGATGCGGATCGCCGGACGTGCTGCATGCACGGAGCGGCGATCGTCTGGGCTGAGCGCAGCCTGACCAGCATCAATCCTCGTCGGCGTCAACCACGCCCGACCGATAGGTCGGGATCGCCGCACGTACCCAGGCCGCCTCGCGAAACCATTTAGTAATAATGTATTTGGTGCCCTCCACCACCCGCATGCCTTCGTGCAGCGTGTCATAATTGGGGCTGCCATCCGCCGTCATATTGTTCCACATCACCAGCAGGCCGCGCTTGGGCTTGAAGCGGATGCCGGCGCGCGGGAACCAAGTGGCGCCGCCTTCCTCCACATCGTTGAGATAGGCCATTGCCGTCCAGGTGCGCTGGCCGCCGGTCTCGACGATCGTGTCCCAATAGCTGCTGGTTTCGTGGAAATAGTCGCAGTGCGCGCGAAACTGCTGGTTGAGCGCATAGCGCTGGCCTTGCATCGTCTCCGCGTTTTCGGGTGGAATGCCGAGCAGGTGGGCGATGCGATCGTCGATCGCCTGCACTTCCGGGGCCCAGCGATACAGGTCTGAGCTGTCGCTGGTGCGATATTCCGGATCCTGGGTGGTGGCGAGCAGAGTCGATGGCCGCGAATTGCTGTCGATCAGCGAGATCAGCGTATCGCAATCCCCGTCGCTGAGAAAGCCAGGATAGGTGTAGACCTGCGCCAGATCGACTTTGGCCCGGCGCACATTCGGGTTCGCCTCCAGCCGCGCCGCGACCTCCCGGCCGATCCGTGCCCGTTCGGGGGACGCCGATCCCTTGCTGTTGCCGTTCGTCTTGCTCACCGGCCCTCTATTTGCCGCGCGGACGCGCGATTGCAAGGCTGGGCTACGACCACGAAAGGGCCGGCATCGCTGCCGGCCCAGGTGCGTGCAGGGCTTGAAACGGCTTACCAGAAGATGCCGTAGATCACATCGACCACCTGGCCGGTATCAACGTCGACGAGCAGGGCGTCGTCATAGTAGCGAACCCAGCGGTATGGGCCCCAGACGTCCGGCAGCCGATAGGCATAGGGGTCGCTGATCCAATATTGCTGCGCGAACAGGAACCGATCGATCCGATAGCCAATCGAGAAGCGGCGATATCCGCTTCCCCACCGCGCCGGCGGATAGTATCGCGGCAGGCGATACAGGCCCCGATTATAGTTGCGAAAGGATCGCCAATCATAGCGGCGGTCGTTACGCCAGCTGTTGTTCCAGATGCCGCGATTGCCACGCCACCGCTCACCGCGATCCCAACCACTCCCGTCGTTCCAGCGCCGATCGCCGTCGCCGCGGCTGGCGTTGCGGACACTGTTCCAATCTGCGCGAGACGGGCTGTCGCTACGCCGGTCGCGCCAGTTCTGATCGCGGTTCAAATCACCGCGGTTCTGCCAATCCGGCCGCGATCCGCTGCGCCAGTCGCGCTGCTGTAGCTGTACGGGTGCCGGGCGGCCCTGCGGTTGCTGGACGTCGGGACGAGACGATCCGGTAAATGCACGAGGCTGGCCTTCCGGCCGACGCCAGTCGCCGCGATCCTGCGCCTGCTGCGGCGCCTGCGGGCGCTGCCAATCGCGCTGCGCCTGCGGACGCTGCCGATCGCCACGCTCCTGATCGCGCAGCTGCGGCCGCGAACCGCCCCAGCGCGCGCTATCGCCACGCGGAGCGTCGGGCCGGCTCCAACCGCCTTGCGGACGCCCGCCCGGCCGCTGTCCCTGTTCCTGCGCGAACGCGGCGACTGGAACCAGCGCAGTTGCGGCTGCGACAGCCGCCAACAGCATCCTCTTCATCGAACGATCTCCGGTGGCAGCGGTCAGATGCCGCGCCCATGTTGTCGTAATAGGCCGCTGTCGCTGAGCCGGTCCTGAATTGCTCCGTTAGCAGATTGAAAGATTCACGCCGCTGCGGCGGCATCTCCCCGAGCGATCCGTGCCGCTTCTTGAATCGCGTCGATGAGGCGTGGATAGATGCCGCATCGACAGATATTGGGGATGCCCTGGCGAATGTCTTCCTCGGACGGGTCGCGATTGGCGCGGACCAGAATCGCAGCAGCCATGACCATGCCGGGAATGCAATAGCCGCATTGCATCAGGTTCGCCGCGAGGAAGGCCTGCTGCACCGGATGGCTACGATCCGGCGAGAGGCCCTCGATAGTGGTGACAAACGTCCCTTCGATCGCGCCGATGGTCTCGCGGCAGGCGAGGCGGGCGGCGCCGTCGATGTCGACGGTGCAGGCGCCGCAATCGCCGGTGCCGCAGCCATATTTGGTGCCGGTGAGGTTGGACGCGTCGCGCAAGGCCCAGAGCAAAGGCGTCTGCGGATCCATGTCGTACTGGACCGGCTGGTTGTTGACGGTGAACCGAGTCATGGCCCGACCCTAGCGGGAAACGGCGGGTTTCCGAAACCGGCATTGTCGGCCGGTGCGGCGGAAGCGACATTCGGCAAATGACCTTACCCGCCCTTTTCATCCCCCATGGCGGGGGCCCGTGCTTTTTCATGGACCCCGCCGGTGGCCCGCCCGATCCGATGTGGCAGCCCATGCAGGCCTATCTCGCCGGCCTGATCGCCAGCCTGCCCGAGCGGCCTCGGGCGATCCTGCTCGTTTCCGGGCATTGGGAGGAACGCAACGTCACCGTGCATGCCGGGGACGGCCAGCCGCTGCTGTTCGACTATTACGGCTTCCCCGAGCACACCTACCACCTGCGCTGGGATGCCCCCGGCGCGCCGGAGCTGGCGCTACGGGCCAAGACGCTGCTCGAAGGTGCCGGCTTCCCCACCGGGGTCGAGCGCGACCGTGGCTGGGACCATGGCGTCTTCATCCCGATGAAGGTCGTGGTGCCGGATGCCGACGTCCCGCTCGTGCAAGTGTCGCTGCGGGCGGATCTCGATCCCGCTGCGCATGTCGCGATCGGCAAGGCGCTGGCGCCGTTGCGCGACGAGGGGGTGCTGATCGTCGGCTCGGGCATGAGCTTCCACAATCTGCGTGTCCGCGGCCCGCAGGCGACGCCCTACGCCGATGCGTGGGACGAGGCGCTGGTCGCGGCCGCCACCAATCCCGATCCCGCTCGCCGCGAGGCCCGGATCGTCGCCTGGCGTGACCTGCCCTATGCCGCATTCGCCCATCCGCGCGAGGAGCATCTCCTGCCGCTGATGGTCGCCCTCGGCGCAGGCGGCGAGGGGCCTGCCGCCTGCGACTATCGCGACCATGTCCTTGGCTGGGCGGTGAGCGGCTTCCGCTTCGGCTAGTCCCGCCAGCTGCGATCGATGCGATCCACCAGCCGCACCATCGCCGCGAAGTCCGCGGCACCTGGGCCGCCTGGCACCTGCGCCATATGAACGTCGCGCTGGTGAACGGCGACGACCTCGGGCGGGATCTCAATCGGTTGCCCCATGCTCATCGTCGCGACCTGGATCTCGCAGGCGCGCTGTAGCGCCCAATGCTTGACGAACGCCTCGGGCAGCGTGCGGCCCATGGCGAGGATGCCGTGGTTGCGCAGCAGCATCACGCGCTTGTCGCCGAGATGCGCCAGCAGCCGCGCGCCTTCCTCGTCGCGGACGGTGACGCCTTCGAAATCATGGTAGGCGATCTGGCCGATGAAGTTGCAGGCGTAGAAATTGATCGGCCGCAGTCCGCCCTCCAGTGAGGCGACCGCCATCCCGGCGGTGGTGTGGCTGTGCATGATGCAGTGCGCGTCGGGCAGGTGGCGATGAAAAAGGGAATGCTGGACGAAGCCGGCTCGGTTCACCGGATAGGGCGAGTCGTCGAGCTTGTTGCCGTCGATGTCGATCTTGACGAGGTTGGAGGCCTGCACCTCGCTGAAATGCAGCCCAAAGGGATTGATCAGGAAGGCGCCTTCCTGGTCCGGCAGCTTCACCGTGATGTGGTTGTAGATCATCTCGGACCAGCCGAGCATGTCGAACACGCGGTAACAGGCGGCGAGCTGCTGGCGCGCCTCCCACTCGGCGTCGCTGACCTGGGGCGTAGGGGCGAGCGCGGTTGCCATGGCACCTCTCCAAAATTCTATTTTTGAGCTTTGGGTGTGCCATGAAGCGGCCGGCAGCCGCAAGCGTTAGCGGAAGCCGTAGGGCACGGCGCGCCGGTGGTCGGGGTCGATCTCGATCACCGATCCGGCGGGCGGGAAGGCGCGCTGGTCGCAATCGAGGCGCGGGCAGATGCGGCACGAGGCGCCGATCGGCGTGGCCGCGCCGCCGGTGCGCAACGCGTCGGCATAGACGAAGTCCGCCGCATGCGCCTCCTCGCACCCCAACGCTACTGCGTAGCGGCGGGGCGGGCGGGTGAAGCTGCCCGAGGGCTTGACCAGCCCCTTGGCCATCGAGACATAGCGGGTGCCGTCGGGCATCTCGGCGAGCTGGACCAGGATGCGGTCCGGGATCGCCACCGCCTCATGGACGATCCACAAGGGGCACGCGCCGCCGAGCGCGGCGAACTGCAGCCGCGTGGCCGAGTGTCGCTTGGTGATGTTGCCCGCCATGTCGACCCGGCAGAAGAACACCGGCAGCCCCTGCGCGCCGGGCCGCTGCAGCGTCGAGAGCCGGTGGCAGGCCTGCTCGAAGCTCACCGCGAAGCGCTGGCGAAGGCGATCGATGTCGTGGCGCACTTCATAGGCCGCCGCGCGAAAGCGGCCATAGGGCATCAGCAACGCTCCCGCGGCATAGTTGGCGAGACCGACGCTGAGGAGTTCGCGCGCGGCAGCCGAGGCGAGTCCCGCGCGATCGATCACCAGCCGCATCTCGTTGGCGAACTCGTAGCGGACCAGCCGATGCGCGAGCAGGAAGGCGCGGCTTTCCGGCGGAAGCGCATGGTTGAGCGCCAGCGTGCGCGCACCCTCGTCGAAGCGGCTGAGCTCGCTGCCGTCGCCCTGCGCGCCGATCACGCGCACGCCGTGCCACAGCCGCAGCCGGTCCTCGAAGGCGCGCACGACATTGTCGTCGTCGAGCGCGAGCGCGTCGGCCAGCAATTCCGCCGAGCGGTCGACCGCGTCGATATAATTGCCCTCGGCCTGAAACCAGTCGCGCACCTCTTCCCAGGGCAGCGGTGCCGCGTCGCCCGAGCCGGTATCGAACCGGTCGTCGAGCACACGCAGCTGCTCCTGGCTGCGGCGATAGGCGTCGTGCAGCGCGACCATTCGCCGGGCGAGCAGGGGCTGCTGCTCAATGCCGCGGCGGACATCGGCCTCGTCGATCCTGTCGGCGACCACGCTGCTATCCGTCGCGGCGTCGATTGCGCGGAGCAGTGCGGCCGTGCCGCCTTCGCCGTTGATCTCGGCGGCGTCGACCGGGAATTCGCGGGCGAGCGCCAACAGAACCCCGTCCGTGATCGGCCGGTCGTTGTTCTCGATCTGCGAGAGATAGGAGACGGAGATGCCCAGCCGTTGGGCCATGCTCGCCTGCGGGATGTTCAGACGACGCCGCAGGTCGCGCAAGCGAAAGCCCTCGAACAGGCGGCGGCGGGGCAAAGGTGGGAGCTGGCTGGCCATGGGGCCGCATAATCTGCAAACCGCCGCCCCGCAACTTTGCAACATTGCATTTGCGAAGCCGGCATGGCCCGGTGCACAAGCCGCCTTCACGGAGAGAATGCCGATGTCGTCGACGATCGAGGAACTGGAACGCCGTCGCGCCGCCGCCCGTCTGGGCGGCGGCCAGAAGCGGATCGACGCACAGCATGCCAAGGGAAAGCTGACGGCTCGGGAGCGCCTGGAAGTACTGCTCGATCAGGGCAGCTTCGAGGAGCTCGACATGTATGTCGAGCACAACTGCACCGATTTCGGGATGCAGGATCAGGTGATCCCCGGCGACGGCGTGGTCACCGGTTCCGGCACGATCAACGGCCGCCTCGTCTTCGTGTTTAGCCAGGATTTCACCGTGTTCGGCGGTTCGCTTTCCGAGCGACACGCGCAGAAGATCTGCAAGATCATGGACATGGCGATGAAGGTCGGTGCACCCGTGATCGGCCTCAACGACAGCGGCGGCGCGCGCATTCAGGAAGGCGTAGCATCGCTCGGCGGCTATGCCGAAGTGTTCCAGCGCAACGTGCTGGCCTCGGGCGTGGTGCCCCAGCTCAGCCTGATCATGGGGCCCTGCGCCGGCGGCGCGGTCTACAGCCCCGCCATGACGGACTTCATCTTCATGGTGAAAGATTCGTCCTACATGTTCGTCACCGGCCCGGATGTAGTGAAGACCGTTACCAACGAGATCGTCACGCAGGAGGAACTGGGTGGAGCGGTGACGCATACCACGAAGTCGGGGGTCGCTGACGTGGCTTTCGAGAACGATATCGAGGTGCTGCTCGCAGCCCGCGACTTCGTGGACTTCCTGCCGGCCTCGAATCGCGAGGCGCCGCCCGAGCGGCCTTGCGACGATCCCTGGGATCGGATCGATGAGAGCCTCGACACGATCATCCCGCCGAGCGCCAATCAGCCCTATGACATGCACGAGCTGATCCGGAAGACGCTGGACGAAGGCGAGTTCTTCGAGCTGCAGCCCGCCCATGCCGGCAACATCCTGATCGGCTTCGGCCGGATCGAGGGGCGTACGGTGGGCGTGGTGGCGAACCAGCCGATGGTGCTGGCCGGCTGTCTCGACATCAACGCGTCGAAGAAGGCCGCGCGATTCGTGCGCTTCTGCGATGCTTTCGAGATCCCGATCGTCACCTTCGTCGACGTGCCGGGCTTTCTGCCCGGTGTCGGGCAGGAGCATTCGGGCATCATCAAGCACGGCGCCAAGCTGCTCTTTGCCTATGCCGAGGCGACGGTGCCCAAGATCACGGTGATCACCCGCAAGGCCTATGGCGGCGCCTATGACGTCATGGCGTCGAAGCATCTGCGCGGCGACCTTAACTATGCCTGGCCCACCGCGGAGATCGCGGTGATGGGCGCCAAGGGCGCGGTGGAGATCATTTTCCGGGGCAAGACGCCCGAGGAAATCGCCGAGCGCACCGCGGAATATGAAGCGCGCTTCGCCAACCCCTTCGTTGCCGCGAGCAAAGGGTTCGTGGATGAGGTGATCATGCCGCATTCTACGCGCCGCCGGATCGCGCTGGGGTTGCGCAAGCTGCGGAACAAGCAGCTCGAGAACCCGTGGAAGAAGCACGACAACATTCCGCTGTGATGCGGCGCTGATCGAGGACCATGATGAAGCTCGGCCGTCTCAACCATGTCGGCGTTGCGACGCCGTCGATCGAAGCCTCGATCGCCTTCTACCGCGACGTGATGGGCGCGGAAGTGATCCGCGAACCCTTTGACCTGCCCGCGCAGGGGGTGAAGGTGTGCTTCGTCGACACGCCCAACAGCCAGATCGAGCTGATCGAGCCGCTGGGCGAGGCCTCTCCGATCCATGGCTTTCTCGCCAAGAACCCGGCGGGCGGCCAGCACCACCTCTGTTACGAAGTGCCCGACATACACGAGGCCAAGGCCTGGTTCGAAGCGAAGGGTTGCAAGGTGCTTGGCGCGCCACGCATCGGCGCACATGGCACGCCAATCTTCTTCATTCACCCCAAGGACATGGGCGGCATCCTGACCGAGATCATGGAAATGCCGCGTGGGGAGCATTGAGGTGACCAAGCCCACGCTCGATCAATGGTCCGGCGCCGCCTCAAAGGAGGTGAAGGGCAAGGATCTCGCTTGGAAAACGCCGGAAGGTATTTCGGTCAAGCCTTTGTACACACAGGATGATGTGGTCGGTGTTGATCCGGGTCTGCCCGGCTTTGCTCCCTTCACGCGCGGTGTACGTGCTTCCATGTACGCCGGGCGCCCCTGGACCATTCGGCAATATGCCGGCTTCTCGACCGCAGAGGAGTCGAATGCCTTCTACCGCCGAAACCTTGCCGCCGGGCAGAAGGGCCTGTCAGTCGCGTTCGATCTGGCCACCCATCGCGGCTATGACAGCGATCACCCGCGCGTGGTGGGCGACGTCGGCAAGGCAGGCGTCGCGATCGATACGATCGAGGACATGAAGATCCTGTTCGACGGCATTCCGCTCGACCAGATGTCCGTCTCGATGACGATGAACGGCGCGGTGATCCCGGTGCTGGCCTTCTTCATCGTCGCGGGCGAGGAGCAGGGGGTTTCGCAGGAGAAGCTGGAAGGCACGATCCAGAACGACATCCTCAAGGAGTTCATGGTTCGGAACACCTATATCTACCCGCCCGAACCGAGCATGCGGATCATTTCAGACATTTTCGCATACACTAGCGCGAAGATGCCGAAATTCAACAGCATTTCTATCTCCGGCTACCATATGCAGGAAGCTGGCGCGACTCAGGTGCAGGAGCTCGCCTTCACCATCGCCGACGGCATGGAATATGTGAAGTACGGCGTCGCCTCCGGTCTCGATATCGACAAGTTTGCAGGCCGTCTGAGCTTCTTCTTCGCAATTGGTATGAACTTCTTTATGGAAGTGGCCAAGCTGCGAGCCGCGCGGGTTCTATGGCACCGGGTGATGACGCAGCTGGGTGCGCAGGACGAGCGCTCGAAGATGCTGCGTACCCACTGCCAGACGAGCGGCGTTTCGCTCACCGAGCAGGACCCGTACAACAACGTCATCCGCACCACGATCGAGGCGATGGCGGCGATGCTCGGTGGCACCCAGAGCCTTCACACCAACGCGCTCGACGAGGCTATCGCACTGCCGACCGATTTCTCCGCCCGGATCGCCCGCAACACGCAGATCGTGCTGCAGGAGGAGACGGGGATGACCAAGGTCGTCGATCCGCTGGGCGGCAGCTATTATGTCGAGAGCCTGACCCAGAGCCTGGTCGACAAGGCCTGGGAGATCATCGAACGGGTCGAGGCCGAGGGCGGCATGGCCAAGGCGGTCGCCGCCGGCTGGCCCAAGGCGATGATCGAGGAAGCCGCGGCGGCTCGCCAGGCGCGGGTCGATCGTGGCGAGGACGTGATCGTCGGGGTCAACAAGTATCGGCTGCCGAACGAGGATTTGCTGGAAACGCTGGAAGTCGACAACGCCGCGGTGCGCGAGGCGCAGATCGCGCGGATCCAGCGGGTGAAGGCCGCGCGCGACGGAGCGGCGTGCCAGGCGGCGCTCGATGCGCTGCGCGAGGGTGCGAAGGCAGGTGGCAACCTGCTCGAACTCGCCGTTGTCGCGGCGCGGGCGCGGGCAACGCTGGGTGAGATCAGCGCAGCGATGGAAGACGTCTTCGGCCGCTATGCCACCCAGCCGACCCCGGTGAAGGGAGTCTATGCCGCGCCTTACGCTGAGAACAATCGCTGGGCCGAGGTGGTGCGCGGTGTCGAGGCGGTCGAGCGCCGCCTAGGCCGCAAGCCGCGCCTGCTCGTCGCGAAGATGGGGCAGGACGGGCATGATCGCGGCGCCAATGTCATCGCCTCTGCTTTTTCCGACATGGGGTTCGAGGTGGTCAGTGGACCGTTGTTCCAGACGCCCGAGGAGACCGTGGTGCTGGCGCTCGACAGCGGCGTCGACGTGGTCGGCGCGTCCAGCCTCGCGGCCGGGCACAAGACGCTGATCCCCGAGCTGATCCGCGGCCTGCGCGAAGCCGGGCGCAGCGACATCAAGGTGATCGCTGGCGGGGTGATCCCGCCGCAGGATTACGAGATGCTGCGCGCGGCGGGTGTGCAGGGCATCTATGGGCCCGGTTCGAACGTCGTCGAATGCGCGGCGGACGTGCTGCGCCTGCTCGGCCACAACATGCCGCCGCTCGAGGCTGCCGCCGAATGAGCCTGGGCTTCTCCGTCGAGGCGCTGATACCGCGCGCGCGGGGCGGAGGGGCGCTGCGCATGGGGCTGGTGCGGGTGCCCGAAGCCGAGTGGCTGACGCCCGAGGCGGATCTGGCGGCCCGTGCGGCCGTGTTCGCGGCCGAGCCCGACTGCGTGCAGGTGCTGCCGGGGGCGGAGGCGGCGGTGGAAGAGATCGCGGCGTTGCTCGAACACCGCCGCGATGCCCAAAGCCGTCATCCCGGCGAAAGCTGGGATCCATTCGCTTCAACGTCTGACGCAGGAGCCGATCCGGAGAGAGCAATGGATCCCGGCTTCCGCCGGGATGACGGCTTTGAAGGACGGGCCGTTTCCATGTCTGACACACTCCGCACCGCCGCCGGCGACGTGTGGGAAGACCTGTGCATCCTCACCCCGGACGCGTCCGGCCAGTACCGCCTCACCGCCGCCGCGCTGGCGTTCCCCACCGACTGGCACCTCGCCGAAAAGCTGGGCCATGCGCTCACCCCGATCCACGCCCCCATCCATGGCTATGCCGAGCAACTCGCCTCGGGCGTCGACTATTTCTTCGCAACCCTCCAGCCAGGCCCTATCTTCGGCCGCACCAACTGGTTCGTCGTGGCGAGCGACGCTTGGCGCTACCTTCCACGGGACGCGCCCCAGGTCCGCTTCGCCCATGTGACCGCCGACAACGCCGGCGCTACCCTGTTCGTTCGCTGCGAGCGCCAGACCTTGCGCCGCCTGCCCCAAAGCGGGGCGCTGCTATTCACCATCGGCATCCATGTCGAGCCGCTCGACCGCCTGAGCGACGGTGCCGTCGCGCGCGTCGCCCAGTCCGTCGCGGGGATCAGCAGCGGCGAACACGAACGCCGCGCTGCGCCCTTTTACGTCGAGGCTCTCACCCGCTATGCCGAGCGACGTAACCGTTCACCGGAGTTGCTTGCTTGACCCTCGAAACCACCCCCGTGCGTACCGACTGGACCCGCGACGAGATCGCCCAGCTGTTCGACCTGCCGTTTACCGAACTCGTGTTCCGCGCGGCCGAAGTCCACCGTGCCAACCACCCGGCGAACCAGGTCCAGCGCTCGACCCTGCTATCGATCAAGACCGGCGGCTGCCCCGAGGATTGCGGCTATTGCAGCCAGTCGGCCCATGCCGATACCGGCCTCAAGGCTACCAAGCTGATGGATCCGCGCGCGGTGCTGCAGGCGGCGGCACAGGCCAAGGACCATGGCTCGACCCGCTTCTGCATGGGTGCGGCCTGGCGCAACCCCAAGGATCGCGACATGCCCGCCATTGTCGAGATGGTGAAGGGCGTCCGCGCGATGGGCATGGAAACCTGCATGACGCTGGGCATGCTAACCGACGGTCAGGCCAAGACGCTCGCCGATGCCGGGCTCGATTATTACAACCACAATATCGATACCTCGCCCGAACGCTATGGCGAGGTGATCACCACCCGCAGCTTCGAGGAGCGGCTGGAGACGCTGGAGCATGTCCGCGAGGCGGGCATCAACGTGTGCTGCGGCGGCATCGTCGGCATGGGCGAGACGCGCGGCGACCGGGTGGGCTTCATCCACGCGCTGGCGACCCTGCCGGTGCATCCGGGCAGCGTGCCGGTCAACGCGCTGGTGCCGGTGAAGGGCACGGTGCTCGGCGACATGCTGGCCGACACGCCGCTCGCCAAGATCGACGATATCGAGTTCGTCCGCACGGTGGCGGTGGCGCGCATCACCATGCCGCGCTCGATGGTCCGGCTGTCCGCGGGCCGCGAGAGCATGAGCGACGCGACCCAGGCTTTGTGCTTCCTGGCGGGCGCTAATTCGATCTTCACCGGCGACAAGCTGCTGACCGCAGGCAATGCCGGCGACGACAAGGACGCCGCGCTTTTCGCCCGCCTCGGCATCACGCCGATGGCCGCGGAGTGCAAGGTGGAGCTGGAGGCGGCGGAGTGAGCGAAGCCTCGGTGAGAATAGTACTTCTACTCTTCACGGGCGCGCTTTTCGCCGCTTCGTGCTGGGTTACTGTTCTATTCTTAAAGCGTCGAGGTTTGAGCGGTCATCGGCCCGCAGGCTCTAAAGGCATTCTCCGCGCAGTATTGCTTACCGTTGCAATCGCGGTCGGCTTTTGGGTCGGAAATCACGGCGACTTGTCTGATCGTTATTCGATCGCATTCGGCTTGATCTTGTGGGTCGTCGTGATGGTGATCTATTTTCGCCAACAAAAGAGAGCCTGATGTTCAAAAAAATCCTCGTCGCCAACCGTGGCGAAATCGCGTGCCGGGTGATGCGGACGGCCAAGAAGATGGGCATCGCTACGGTCGCGGTCTATTCGGATGCGGATGCCCGCGCGCCGCATGTTCGGATGGCGGACGAGGCGGTGCGGCTCGGGCCGGCACCGGCGGCGGAGAGCTATCTCCGCGCGGACCTGATCCTGCTCGCCGCCAAGGAAACCGGCGCCGATGCGATCCACCCCGGCTATGGCTTCCTTTCCGAGCGCGAGAGCTTCGCCAAGGCCTGTGCGGAGGCGGGCATCGCCTTTGTCGGCCCGCCGCCGGGGGCGATCGCGGCGATGGGCGACAAGATCGAGTCGAAGAAGCTCGCCAAACAGGCCGGCGTGAACGTCGTTCCCGGCTTCGTCGGCGAGATCGAAGATACCGAGCATGCGGTGCGGATCGCCGGGGAGATCGGCTATCCGGTGATGATGAAGGCCTCGGCCGGCGGCGGCGGCAAGGGGATGCGGCTGGCCTATAGCGAGCAGGACGTCCGCGAGGGTTTCGAGGCGACCAAGCGCGAAGGGCTGGCCAGCTTCGGCGACGACCGCGTGTTCATCGAGAAATTCATCGAGAGCCCGCGCCATATCGAGATCCAGGTGCTGGGCGACCAGCATGGCAACATCGTCTATCTCAACGAGCGCGAATGCTCGATCCAGCGCCGCCACCAGAAAGTGGTGGAGGAAGCGCCGTCGCCCTTCGTCACCCCCGAGATGCGCAAGGCGATGGGCGAGCAGGCGGTCGCGCTGGCGCGGGCTGTGGGGTATTACAGCGCGGGTACTGTCGAGCTGATTGTCTCGGGCGCCGACAAAACGGGGCAGGGCTTCTACTTCCTGGAGATGAATACCCGCCTCCAGGTCGAGCATCCGGTGACCGAGGCGATCACCGGGCTCGATCTGGTCGAGCAGATGATCCGCGTCGCGGCTGGCGAAAAGCTCGCCTTCACGCAGGACGAGGTGAAGCTCGACGGCTGGGCGATCGAGAACCGCGTCTATGCCGAGGATCCCTATCGCGGCTTCCTGCCGAGCACCGGGCGTCTGGTGCGGTATCGGCCGCCGGCCGCAGAAAATGCGGGGCAGGGCTATGTCCGCGTCGACGACGGCGTGACCGAGGGCTCCGAAATCAGCATGTTCTACGATCCGATGATCGCCAAGCTGATCACTTGGGCGCCCACCCGCGACGAGGCAGCGGACCTGCAGGTGCAGGCGCTCGATCGTTTCCGGATCGACGGCATCAGCCACAATATCGATTTTCTGTCGGCGATCATGCAGCATCCCCGCTTCCGCTCGGGCGAACTCACCACGGGATTCATTGCCGAAGAGTATCCTGAGGGCTTCCACGGCGCCCCGGCCGACTTGGCGTTGGTACGGCGCCTCGCCGCCGTGGCCGTAGTGCTCGATCTCGTGCGGGCCTCTCGCCTGGCCAGCATCTCAGGCCAGTTAGGCGAGCCGCCTTCGCCGTCGCGCGCACGCTCGGTGCGTATCGGCGATCACCGCTTTGATGCTACCGTAGAGAATGCCGACGGCGCAGCGCGAGTGCATCTGGGTAGCGACGCGACGCCGTTGGAGATCTCTGGCACCTGGATCGCAGGCGATCCGCAGTTCGTGGCGCGAATCGACGGGAACGAGTTCGCTTCCGCCGTGGACCGTACCCGCACCGGGTGGAAACTCACGGCGCACGGGGCCGCGCATCGGGTAGAGGTGCTGCCGACGCATGTCGCGCCATATCGCGACCACATGATCGAGAAGGTACCGCCGGACATGAGCCGCTTCCTGCTGGCGCCAATGCCGGGCCTGCTGACGCGGCTGCACGTTCAGCCGGGCGATAGCGTCCAAGCCGGCCAGGCACTGGCCGTGGTGGAAGCGATGAAAATGGAAAACATCCTCCGTGCCGAACGTGCCGGGGTGGTGAAGGCGGCAAACTTCGCGCCTGGCGACAGCCTCGCCGTTGATTCGGCGATCCTGGAATTCGAATAAAATACTGAATCAAAAAGAAAAGGCGATCGTTGTCCCGGTTAGGAGCGGCAACTTCCAGCGCCTCACTTGCTCCGGCGGTGTATCTGGGCTTGTCGTTCGCCGATGATCTGCGCAACTTGGGGCGAATCCTCCAGTTGCGCAGGGCGATGGTGGGGGAAGTCGGAGGGGATTGATCCGGTGCAGGAAGAGGACGGATTTACGCGCTGGATCGAAGCTTGCGCTGCAGGCGAAATGCTGGGCATTGCCTCGGCGGCCCTATGGTGGGTCACCGTCGACCGATTCAATCCGGGCTTTGCGGGCGACTGGCTGCTGTTCGTCGGCAAGGCCGCGGGTGGACTGGCGTTCGGCCTCGTCCTCGGGAACTTGCAGAGCTGGGCGCTGAAGCGGCAGTTTCCCGCGCTCCACGCCCGGCAGTGGGTGGTCGCCACTACTTTCGTCTCCGTCGCTCTTTTCGCGATCGCCGCCTGGTACGCGGTGTTCTTGCCCGCCGATCAGCAAGGCCTGGTCCCGCCGGTCCATACCCCCTTCGAAACGGCTGTGACGTCTGCCATGTTCGGTCTTGCATTGGGTGCTCTGTTGGGCATCGCGCAGGCGCTGGTGCTGCGTCGGGCGGCGCGAAGTTCGTTCTGGTGGATACTCGCAAGCGCAATCGGCTGGGGTGCGGCGCTGCCGTGCATCTATCTTGCCGCGTCGGTGGGCAGTAGCGCGCCGGGATCGCTGGAGATCGCCGCGCGCGGTGTGGTCGGCGGCGTCGTCTCAGGCGTTGTGCTCGGAACCGTTACAGGCCTGTCCTTCGCTGTCATGCGCCTGCGCGCTCCTGCGTGAGCAGGTTAGCGAAGATGTGGCGCGAACAGCTCCAGGATCTCGGCATATAGCGCACGCTTGAAGGGGACGATCAGTTCCGGCAGCTCGGTCGGCTCCACCCAGCGCCACGCGCGGAATTCCGGTTCGGTCGTTTGAATGTTGATGTCGCTGTCTTCGCCCAGGAAGCGAAATAGGAACCAGCGCTGCCGCTGGCCACGCCATTTTCCCTTCCAGACCTTGCCAACTAGATCGTCCGGAAGATCGTAGCAAAGCTCGTCAGGCGACTGCGCGATCAGCTCTGCGTGACAGCGTGCGATGCCGGTTTCCTCGCTAAGTTCGCGGAAGGCGGCGTCGAGCGCATCTTCCCCCGGATCAATCCCGCCCTGCGGCATTTGCCAGGCCTCCACCACCGAATCCAGGCGCTGGCCCACGAACACCAGACCTTCACGATTGAGCAGCATCACGCCCGCGCAAGGGCGATAGGGAAGCGAAGCAGTATCGGTCATGTCCTTTCCCTATCGGGTGGCACGACATGACGAAAGGGTCGTCTTTCGCAGTCGTTGTCCGCACCCTAAATCTGCGGGGTGATCCCCGTCGTCCATCATCCCGACTATGTAGCGCCCGCACCCGCTGGGTCCGCCTATCTTTGGAACAAGAACGGCTTGGTACGCGATCTGCTCGCGGCGGAAGCGGGTCGCGTCATCTGGCACGAACCCGAGGTGATGCCGCAGCCCTGGCTCGAGGCGGTGCACGACCCCGACTATGTGGCGGAAGTGCGCGAGGCACGCGTGCCGGCGCACAAGATGCGACGGATCGGCTTCCCGGTAAGCATTGCTGTCGCGCGTCGGTCTGAACGCGTGCCAGGCGGGACGTTCCTCGCAGCGCAACTCGCCCAGCAGAACGGCTATGCTGCCAACACTGCGGGCGGCAGCCACCATGCCCTGGCGGATACGGGCGCCGGCTTCTGCGTGTTCAACGATCTGGCAATTGCCGCGGTACGATTGGCCGATGAGGGGCGCGCCCGCCGGGTGCTGATCGTCGATTGCGACGTGCATCAGGGCGACGGCACCGCCGCTTTGACTGCCGGTCGCCCGGATATCGCCACCTATTCGATCCACGCCGAAAAGAACTTCCCGGTCCGCAAAGCGCGTTCCACGATTGATGTCGGGCTGCCGGATGGCACGGAAGACGCGGCGTATCTGGAAGCGCTGGAGCGCACGTTGCTTCCCCTTCTTACCAGCTTCGATCCGGACATCGTGCTGTACCAAGCGGGCGTCGACCCCTTCGCCAACGATCGCCTCGGGCGCCTGGCGCTGAGCGGAGCTGGGCTGGTCGCCCGGGATCGCTGGGTGGCGGAGACGCTGCGCCGCAAGTCCATCCCTTTCGCCAGCACGCTGGGCGGTGGCTATGGCACGGACGCGATGGAGGTTGCGCGCCGACACGTCACCTCGATCCTCACGCTCGGCGAAACCGCGTTGGGCGCTTGCAACCCGATGGCGCAAAGCGCATCTGACCCGACATGAGCCAATATCCCGCGCTTCGCCTGCGCCGCACCCGAGCTACCGGCTGGAGCCGGCGACTTCATGCCGAAACGGTGATCACCCCCGCGGACCTGATCTGGCCGTTGTTTGTCACGCAGGGGACGGAAGAAGAGCCTATCGGCGCCTTGCCAGGCGTATCGCGCTGGGGCCTGAACGGGATCGTGGAGAGGGCGCGGGAGGCGCGGGAGCTGGGCATTTCCTGCCTGGCGTTGTTTCCGAATACCCCGTCAGCCCTCCGTACGGAGGACGGACGGGAGGCGTTGAACCCCGACAATCTGATGTGCTGCGCCATTCGCGCGATCAAGGATGCGGTGCCGGATATCGGCGTGCTCACTGACGTGGCGCTCGACCCCTATACCAGCCACGGCCATGACGGAATCGTCGATGCGGCGGGCTATGTCCTCAATGACGAGACATCGGCGGTCCTGACCGAGCAGGCGCTCGTCCAGGCAGCCGCCGGTGCGGACATCGTCGCCCCCAGCGATATGATGGACGGCCGCGTCGGCCAGATCCGCGATGTGCTGGAGGCGAATGGACATCGCAATGTGCAGATCATGGCCTACGCCGCCAAATATGCGAGTGGCTTCTACGGACCGTTCCGCGACGCGGTAGGCAGCCGCGGGCTGCTGAAGGGCGACAAGAAGACCTACCAGATGGATCCAGCCAATGCCGAGGAGGCTCTGCGCGAAGTGGCGCTGGATCTGGCCGAGGGAGCGGACAGCGTAATGGTGAAGCCCGGCCTGCCGTATCTGGACATCATCCTCCGCGTCAAGAACGCGTTCGAGGTACCCGTTTTCGCATATCAGGTATCCGGTGAATATGCGATGATCGAGGCGGCGGCGGCAGTGGGGGCTGGCGACCGCGACACGCTGGTCCTGGAAACGCTGATGGCCTTCAAGCGCGCGGGATGCTCGGGGGTTCTCACCTACCATGCCCCGCTGGCGGCCCGGCTGCTCGGCGCATGATCGAAACGGCGCGGCTCCGGCTGCGCGTACCGGACCCGCGCGATTTCGACGCGCTCCACGCCATGTGGAGCGATCCGCTGGTGATGCGCGATCTCGGCCCGGAAAAGACGCCTGCGCAAAGCCGCGCCGCGCTCGCCAGGCACCAGGGCTATCGCGATCGTTGCGGCCTGGGCTTCTGGGTGGCTGAGCGGCGGGACGATGGCTTGCTAGCCGGATTTTGCGGGCTCAAGCCCGGCGCGCCCGGCACGCCGATCGAAGGCGAGGTCGAGATCGGCTGGATGTTCGTCCGCAGCTGTTGGGGGCAGGGCTTTGCGCAGGAAGCGGCGCGCGCCGGCCTGACATGGGGATGGCAGAAGACGGACGCTGCCCGCATTGTCGCGATTACCGCCCAGTCCAATCTTGCCAGCCGCAAGCTGATGGCGCGGCTGGGGATGACCCAGTTCACCGAATTCGATCACCCCGGCTTCCCGACCGGCAGCACCTGGCGCGAAAGCGTCGGCTATCAGATCCGGCGCCCGTGAGCGGCGCTACCAGTGACATGCGCGGTCGGGCCAGCGGACGGCTGGTGCCGTTCGCATTCGTCGTCACGATCCTGACGAGTTCGTTCCTGCTGTTCCTGGTGCAGCCGCTGATCGCACGCATGGCACTGCCGCGGCTGGGCGGGGCGCCTGCGGTGTGGAACTCGGCGATGCTCGTTTATCAGGGCCTCCTGCTGGGCGGCTATGGCTATGCGCATCTGCTCCGCCGCCTGTCGCCGCGCACGCAGGCGGGCGTGCACCTGGCGCTACTGGTAGCGGCCATGGCCTGGCTCCCGATCGGGCTGGCGTCATTCACGCTTCCGGCCGATGCCGAGCCGGCCCTGTGGGTACCCTGGCTGCTGGTCGCCTCGATCGGACCGCTGTTCCTTGCTGTGTCGGCGCAGGCACCGCTGCTCCAGCGCTGGTTCAGTCTCTCCACCCATGGGCGAGACCCCTATGCCCTGTACGCCGCGTCCAACATCGGCAGCTTCGTCGGTTTGCTCGCCTATCCCTTGCTGGTCGAGCCGTTCCTGAGCGTGGGCGACCAGCGGCTGTTGTGGAGCGGCGGATATGGCGTACTGGTGCTGCTCGTCGGGCTGTGCGCTCTGCAACTGCCGCGCGGCGGCGGCGAATCCGCGGGAAGGCATGTCAGCCCGAAGCCCGCATTGGGCCTGTGCGCGCGATGGATCCTGCTCGCGCTCGTTCCATCCGGCCTGATGCTCGCGACCACGACCTTCCTTACCACCGACATCGTGGCGGTGCCCTTGCTGTGGGTGCTGCCGCTGGGCGTGTACCTTTTGAGCTTCACCGTTGCTTTCCGCGACTCTCCGCTGATCAAGGAACTCTCCGGCAAACTGATGCCGGTGCTGCTGCTGATGTTCGGGGCGACGCTGATCGCCGGCAATCACAACCTGGCGTATTTGAACGCGCTCATCGGCTTGCTCCTGCTGCTGGCCGTGTCGGTGGCCTGCCACGCACGCCTCTATGCTCTGCGGCCCGCACCGGATCGGCTGACGGGCTTTTACCTCGCCATGGCATTTGGCGGGATGCTGGGCGGCGTCTTCGCGGGGCTGCTCGCCCCGCTGCTGTTCGACTGGACCTATGAATATCCACTGCTGATTCTGGCGGCGGCTGCGCTGGTGCCGCAGCAGCCTTTGATCGGCCCGCTGGTGGACTTATGGCGCGGGCGGCACCAGCGATCATTCCTGCTCGCCTTCTCCCTGGCCGTGCTGCTGCTTGTGCTGTGGGGGCTGCGGCCCGGACCCTGGGGAACGCTGCAGGAGCAGACGGCCTTCGCACTGATCGCCGCGCTAGGCCTCGCGGCGGTGGGATCGCGGCGACCCTATCTGATCGCGCTGGCGGCAGGGCTGTTCCTTTTCGGTGGCTATAGCGCGATCGACACCACCCTTCGAGGCAATCGCACGCGCAGCTATTTCGGCGTTTACACCGTGGGCGATGCGCAGGATGCGCGCCGGCTGGCGCATGGCACGACGCTGCACGGCATCCAGCTGAAGGGGGCAGGCGCACTCCACCCCACGACCTATTACCAGCCCGGGTCCGGCGTCGGCGCTGCCTTGGAAGCGGCACCCCTGCTGTTCGGTGATCAGGCGCGGATCGGCGTGGTCGGCCTCGGCACCGGCACGCTCGCCTGTTATGCACGGCCCGGTCAGGACTGGCGTTTTTTCGAAATCGACCCGACGGTCGTCCGCATCGCGCGGGATTCGGGCTGGTTCTCCTTCCTGCGCGGCTGTACTCCGGATGCTCCGGTCATCATCGGGGACGCCCGGCTGCGGCTGGCGCAGAGTGTGCCGGCGAGCCTGGACCTCCTGGTACTCGACGCCTTCTCGTCCGATGCCGTTCCGATGCACCTGCTGACGCGCGAGGCCTTTGCCGGCTACGGGCGAGTGGTGGCGCGGAACGGGATATTGCTCGTTCATATTTCTAACCGCTTCCTGGTCCTTGCGCCGATCGTGGCGGCGTCGGCATCGGCCAGCGGCTGGCAGGGGCTGCGGATGGTCCATTCGCCCAGCGCGCTGGAACGCGAGGAGGAGGGTGCTATATCCGATTGGATCGCGCTCAGCCGCAATCCGGAGATGCTGGCAGCGCTGCGTGGGCGAAATCCCGAATGGCGGCCGCTGCCGGTGCCGGCAGATCGTACAGGCTGGAGTGACGATTATGCCTCGCTTGTGCGCGCAATGCGGATGTTCAATCGCGAGGAGGAGAGTGATTAGCCGCCGTTGATTGCGGCTTCCAATGCCTGCGCCTGCGCCTCCTGCGCCGCCACTCGTTCCCCAGCGCGTGCGATTGCCGCATTCAACGCCGGATAGGGCACCATCCCGGCTGCGCCCCGATCGATCGCGAGCTTGTCCAGATCCGCCAGCGCCACGCTCGCCCTGGCATGCAGGCTGTCGAGTGCGCTCAGCGCCGCCTGCGCATCAAGCCAGGCAGAGGATCCGGAAGCGGAACCCTTGGCGCGTGCAACCTTGGTCTCCGCATCCCGCGCGGCAGCGGCGAAGTCGCGATCCGCAGTCTCGATCGTGTTCACCAGCGCGGCGACCTGCGAATCGAGCTCCGCATCGGCACCGGCTACGGGCACCGGACGTTCGGGTTCGATGAAGCCGGCATTTTCCGACGTCCGCGGCAGCAGCGAGGGGTAGCGGGTGCCGGACTGTCCGCAGCCGGCAAGGAACACCGCGGATGCCGCGAGAAGGGAAAGCGATCGCATGGCCCTGCCATATGCCCGTGGAAAACTTGGCGCAACGGGGTTGCACTCCGTGCGGACCGTCGATAAAGGCACGCCTCCACCACGCGCCCGTAGCTCAGCTGGATAGAGCATCAGACTACGAATCTGAGGGTCGGACGTTCGAATCGTTCCGGGCGCGCCATTACCCCCGCCAGAGCATCGCTCGGCGGGGGTTTGTGTTTCTGGCGCCGATCAGGCGCTGTGCTCCAGGCTGTCGAGAATATGGCCGCCGGCCATCATCACGGCGAGTGCGCAGGCTCCGAACAGGAGCTTGCCCGCAGCGCCGGGATAAGCCGCCAAATAATGAGTTCCGCGCTCGACCGCGCCGTTCGCCAAGCCGAAGATGACGAGGAACGCCTCGAACTTCGATTTGATGATGAATAGGCGGCCTATACGGTGCAACATGCCCGGTGGGGTACCAAAGACGGCACGCAACCGGCAACGCCGCACGCGCGGATCAACTGTCCCTTAAATCGACAATTTCCAGCGCTTCCAGCAGCGCCCGTCGCGCCGCTTCGATTTGCGCAATCAGCGCAGGCTGGGCAAGCAAGGTGGGATCGATCGCCTCCGGCCAATAGCCCTCGACAATCGCTGCGATCCGATCGAGGCGAGCGGAATCGACCAGAAAGCGGGGGTCGATCGCCGCAGGATCGGCCACCACTCGTAGTCGCAGACAGGCCGGGCCGCCGCCATTGGCCATGGATTCGCGGACGTCGACCACCTCGATCTGGCGGATCGGGCCATTGCCGGCGACATGCGCCTGCAACCAGGTCCAGACGCTAGGCGTATCCCTTGCTTCGCTCGGCACGATCAGCGCCGTGGCGCCGCCGGGCAGCGACACCAGCTGGGCGTTGAACAGATAGGAGCGGATCGCATCTGCCAGGCTGACGGCGGCCTCCGGCACCTCAACGATTTCCACCTCCGGCAGGATGGTGCGGAGCCGCGTGTAGAAGCGATCCTTGTCGGCAAAGGCCCTTTCGTGCGCGAACAGCACCCGGCCATTTGCGACGGCAACCACATCGTTGTGAAAGGCTCCCGCCGCAATCGCTTCTTCCGACTGCTGTACGAACAGGGTGCGTTCGGGATCGAGAAGATGGCGTCGTGCGATTGCCGCGCTGGCATCGGGATGCTGCCGGGCAGGGAAGGGGCCGCCGGCGATCCCATAGACGAAGACCTCTACACCTGGCGCATCGTGCCGCGGGGCGAGCCGCATGTGATTGGCCGCCCCCTCGTCGCCGAAGGGCGGCGGCACGGGTGGGTGGACGGCGAAGACGGGCGCGGCGAAGGCGAGGCGAAGCTGGGCCAACGTCTCGGGCCATTCGTGGCTACGATGGGGCAGCGTGGCAAGGTTGGCGACCGTCAGATGGCAGCGCCCGTCCGCCGTGTCTGGCGCCGGCGAGACGGTGGCTGCATTGGCTGCCCACATCGGCGAGGCTGACAGCGCCTGTGCCTGGCTGTGCGGCGGCGCGTGCGAATAGGTGAGGCCGAGCTGGGCGAGCCAGCGATGGTCGGGACGGGCATGCGGCAGCAGGATTCCTTGTGGCAACCCTAGCGCCAGGTTTTTCCGCATCTTGGCGATGCCCTGCAGCGCGGCGGCACGGGGATGCGAGATCTGCCCGCGATTGCTGGTGGCGGCGAGGTTGCCCGGGCTGAGCCCCGCATAATTGTGACTGGGACCGACAATGCCGTCGAAGTTGATTTCGGTGATCATCAGCGCTCGATCCACAAGATGCTGTCGCCAGGCCCGACGGCGAGCGCGCCCGCGGCGGTAGCATCGATCGTCACCCCGCCCTCGACTTCGCGCACCTGCGCCAGCGCGGCGTGAAAGTCGGCCAGCCGACCCGTCGCTGCCAGCGCCGGTTCGCCATCGGAACCGAGCGCGACGATGGTAGCGCGGCGGGCGTCTCGGATGGTCCTCACCTGATCGGTGCGCGCCGTCATAGTGGGGCCGCCATCGAAGATGTCGACATAGTTCTCGAAAGCAAACCCCTCATTTTCAAGCATTCTCATCGCGGCACGACCCGAGGGGTGCGGCAGGCCGATCACCGATCGTGCGCTTTCCGGTAGCATCGCCGTGTAGACGGGGTGTTTGGGCATCAGGTCGGCGATGAACTGGTTGCCGTGCGTCGCGTTGAATTCGTCTGCCTGCTGGAAATTCATTCCGAAGAAGCGGCCGGCCACACCGTCCCAGAAGGGCGAACCGCCCGCCTCGTCGATCACGCCGCGCAACTCGGCGAGGATGCGATCGGCGAAACGCGCGCGGTGTTGGGCGATGAACAGGTAGCGGCTGCGGGCGAGTAGCAGCCCCAGCCCGCCGGCGCGCTCGCCAGGGTGCAGGAACAGCCCGCCCACTTCGGTGCAGCCCTCCAGATCGTTGACTAGGCTGAGGATTTCCGCGCGGAAGGTACGCTTCAGTTCCTGGCTGTGCTTGGTGACGGTGCCGATGCGATAGCTGTAGAACGGCCAATGCTGGCCCACGCGGGTGAAGATCTGGCAGGTGCCCCGCACCTCGCTTGTCTCGACATTCTCGAGAATGAGCACGAACAGATCGTCGGCATCGGTATCGTCGGCGCGCGCCAGTGCCGCATGGCTGCGTTCGAGCTTGGCGCGCAGGGCGGGCTTGTCAGGTGGTAAATTTGTGAAACCACCGCCAGTTAGCTTTGCCATTTCATACAAATGTTGAAGATCTTCATCGCGGGCGACGCGAATGCGAAAGGTCATGGATGGCCCCGTTCAACAAGACGCAGGATCGTGAGGGCGGACAGCGCGGCGCGCTCCGCCAGGCTTTCGGGGATCAGAAATTCGTCGCCCGAGTGGATCGCGCCGCCGCGCACTCCCATGGTATCCACCACCGGCACGCCGCAGGCGGCGATGTTGTTGCCATCGCAGACGCCGCCGGTGGTCTTCCACGCCACCGGGATCCCAAGATCGGCACCCGCCTGTCGGACCAAGGCAAACAGCCGGTCCGCGCCTGCATCGATCGGCTTCGGCGGCCGGTTGAAGCTGCCATGCAGTTGGATCGTAACACCGTGCGCAGCGGTGACGGCGGCGATCGCGTCGTCCAGCGCGGCGTGTGCGCGGGCGATCGCAGACGCGTCGCCGGGACGGAAATTGACGCGCAGGATTGCGAGATCAGGCACCACATTGTTCGGCCCGCCGCCGTCGATCCGGGCAGGATTGACCGCGAGACCGGGCCTACCCGCCTCCGAGAGGTGCAATGCGAGCGCCGCGGCGGCGACGATCGCGTTGCGGCCGTCCTCCGGATTGCGGCCTGCATGGGCGCTGCGCCCGCGCACGACGAGCGAGAAGTTACCCGTGCCGCCGCGCGCGCCGGCCAACGTGCCGTCGGGCAAAGCCGGCTCGTAAGTGAGAGCCGCGACTTTGCCACGCGCGGCTTCGGCGATCAGGCGTCGCGAAGAAAGCGAGCCGGTTTCCTCGTCCGAATTGATGACAACGGTGTAGCCCAGCCGGGCGGCGGGCGGGCTCCGCTCGATGCTTTCCAGGGCCGCGAGCAGCAGCGAGAGGCCACCCTTCATGTCGGCGGCGCCGGGAGCGTTGAGGGTGCCGTCGGCCTGCCAACGGCCGTGCTGGAAGGGGTGGTCGATGCCAAACACGGTATCCATGTGGCCGGTGAACAGCAGTTGCACCGGGGCCTCTGGACGCACGACCAGCTGAAGATGGTCGCCATGGTCAAGCGACTGCACGCTGCCGTCGGCGTTCACGGTGTCCACCGGGTCGGCTGGCAACAGCGCCAGCGCGCCGGGCAGCGCGGAAAAGGCATCCGCCAGCGCGGCGGCCATGGCCTTGAGCCCGGGAAGATTGCGGGTGCCGCTGTTAATGGCGGCCCATGCCTCGGTTCTGGCGAGCATCGGAGCTGCCTGCGCCCTCTCAATGGCCGCCCGTTCGGTTGCGGAAAGCTCATGCATGGCGTCGGTGGTAGCCCGGAAGCGGGGGGCTGAACACCCCCCCGGTATCCCGCAATCAGAAGTCGACGACGAGCGCCGCCCGACTTGTCGTGTCGGTACTCAGCCGCCCAAGCGGTGGTGCGCTTTCATATTGGACGGTGTAGCTGAACTGCGCGGAAAGTGGCCCGATCAGCCGCGCGAGCAGCGCCGATTTGGTAGAGACGGTGCTGTTGTCCTTTTCCAGATAGGCCGATGCCGTCTGGGTAACCGACATGCCGCGCGACAGCCGCCATGCGAAATCGAGTGACCCGCGCGCGGCGATGTTATTTTCCGTCGGCGCGCCGATGAACCGCGTGTAACGATAGGCGGGGCCGAGTTCGACATCGAGTTTGATCGCGGAAGTCTTCACCGCCGAATAGCCGGCGCCGCTCGAGATCGACACACGATCGCTGAAGCCGGAGAAGCGATCGCTTTCATACTGCGCCGCGCCGTACAGATAGGCGCGGCTGTCGAACTTCCAATTTGGCTCATAGGCGAAGACATAGCGTTCGCGCGTGGTGAAGCCCAAGCTTTCCTGGTAATCGGCTTGCGCGCGCACCTTGTGGCGCCATTCGATCCCTTCGCGCTTGACCTCGGCGACAGCGGTGACCCCGATATTTTGGGAATTGCCGGTGGTCACATAGCCGCCGAGTTCGACATGACCCTTGACGAGATCGAGGAACGTGGCCTCACGCAGCGCCTGCTGAGCGACTTCGCGGCGCTTGCCCCGCCATTCGTTGGCGATGCGGGCTACGAGCGGTGCGCTCGCCGGATCCGCCACGCGGGCATATTTGACGATCACCGAGACATCGGCTTCGTTGCCCGTGCTCATTGCCGCATCGAGCATCGCCTTGATTGCCGACGGGATCGTCGGATCATCAGCATTAGCGAGCAACAAGGGGACGGCAAACAACAAAGCGCGCATGACGTTTGTCCTAGACAGACATTTCGGGCGCAAAAAGGGCATTGCCTCCAGCTCGCATGCCAGACGGGATGAGTTGTGCCGGCGAATGGCTGCAAACGGCCGCCGGGACAGATTGCCTAAAATCGGTGTGAAGCCGAGAGGACAGGGCAGCTAGGGAGAAGCATCATGGGTCTGCGTGCGGCGGTGCTCGGAGCATCAGGCGGGATCGGCGCGGCGTTGGTGGCGCAGCTTGCCACCGATCCGGCAATCGAGCGCGTCTATGCTGGCAGCCGCCGGGGCGGTACCGCTGGAGGGCCTGTCCAGCCATTCCGGTTCGACCTGCGCGATGCGGGCAGTATCGCCGCGGCGGCGACGCAGATCGGCAAAGAAGGCGCGGTCGATCTGGTATTCGTCGCCACGGGCATGTTGCATCGGGCGGGCGGACCAGCGCCGGAGAAGAGTTTCCGCGCCATTGACGGAGCCGCGATGGCCGAGCTGTTCCAGGTGAACGCCATCGGACCGGCGGTCATAGCACGCCACTTTCTACCGCTGCTGGCGCGGGACCGACGCGCGGTGTTCGCCGCCCTGTCTGCGCGCGTGGGCTCGATCGCGGACAACCGATTGGGGGGCTGGCATAGCTACAGGGCGTCAAAGGCGGCGCTCAACATGCTGATCGCTAATTTCGCGATCGAACTCCGCCGCACCCATCCGCAAGCTATCGTCGCGGCGCTGCATCCCGGGACGGTTGACACCGGCCTGTCCGCCCCCTTTCAGCGCGGCGTGCCCGTCGCGCGGCTGTTTTCGCCCGAAACCAGCGCGCGGCATTTGCGGAAGGTGCTGGACGCGCTTCGTCCGGAAGATTCGGGCGGCCTGTTCGCCTGGGACGGCGAGCGTCTTCCTTATTGAAGATCGACCCGTTTCTGCACGAGCGCGCGCAGTTGAACTCGCGCCTTCAGACGTGCCGCGAGCAGCGCCATGCCACTGATCTTGCGCTGCACGAAAAGCGTTTCCGCCGGCGGAATGTGCCAGACGGCGCGGTCCTCGACCATCGTCATGCCTTCGCCTCGCACAGCCTGGAGAAAGTTCCGATCGGCGAAATCGAACGTCTCGGCGCGATCGGTCTGCTGGAGGATTAGCTCAATCATGCGATTGATCACCTGCGGATGGCGCTCCAACGCCGCCGGGCTGAAGAAGCCCAAGGCAAGTGCCGCGGTCCGCACGCCTGCGCTGTCGCTGTTCATTCCTGCTCTCAGGAGGTCTCGATAACCCTCAGCAAGGTTGAGTGAAACGGGTATCGCGGCGCCGAAATCCAGAAGTACCAGCCTCCCGCTTTCCGGCTGGTATCGATAATTGGCGAAATTCGGATCGGTCTGGATGAAGGCAAAGTCGAACAATTCCTGCAGAACCAGATCGATCAGTGCTTCCGTTACGCGGTCGCGCGCGTCCTGCGGCGCGTTTTCCAGCGTTTCGATCGGGCGCGCAGCGATATAGTCCATCGCCAGAACGTTGCCGGTGGAAAGCTCGGTAACTGGCCGAGGGACTAGGTAGCGATCGTCGCCCGACAGATGATCGGCATAGCGAGTCATCATCGCAGCCTCGCGCGCATAATCGGCCTCGTCATGGAGCTGGCGCTTGGCCTCGCCGAGCAGAGGGGCGATCTCGAGCCCCTTGGGCAGCAGTCCAGAGAGACGGAGGAGCGTTGCGACATTGTCGACGTCGGCGTCGATGCTCTGTCGGACGCCCGGATATTGCACCTTGATCGCCAACATCCGGCCATCCGGCAGCCGGGCGCGGTGCACCTGGCCGATTGAGGCAGCGGCAATCGGCTGGGCCTCGAAAAGCGCAAAGCGCCGCCGCCAATCGGCGCCCCATTCGCGGGCCAGCACCTGTTGCAGCTGGGCAGGCGGCATATGGTGCGCGCGATCGCGCAGACGAGCGAGGATTTGGGTGAGCTCGTCCGGCAGCACGTCTCCCGCGTCGAGCGAGATCATCTGGCCCAGCTTCATCGCTGCGCCGCGCAGCTGCGCCAGCTGCTCGGCGGCCCGGGCGGCGTTGCCGGGGGTGAGCACGAGGTCGCGTAGATGCGGGCGTTGGCCAGATGCGAGGCGCTTGGCGCCTTCCGTCAGCACATTGCCGGCGACACTGCCGGCAAGCCGCCCCATCACGCTCAGCCGCGAAAGCCTGCCCTTGGGGACGGCACGTGCGCGGCCCTCGCTCGATCGATCATCGGCCATGTCGCTCCCTTTCCCGCAGCAGGCGCTGCAACCTTGGCCGAACGCGCAGAAAGGCGCGATAGAACCGTTCGAGCAGCCAGGTCATGCCGGGGGCTTGCGCAGCGAGGCCCAGCGGCCGAAACAGCGGGATTGCCCGCCACATCGCAGCGAAGGCGGCCGCTCCATGGAAGAAGCGTCCGTGCGCGTCGCTGACATGGAAGCGGGCGAGCAGATCGCCGCGATTGATCGGGCAGGCGACGGACTCGTCACCGACGTCCACGAAGCAGAGGCGGCCACGCCGGTCCAGCCGACGCATTGCCGCGATCTCGCGCACACAAAGCGGGCATCCGCCATCGTACCAGACCGTGAGCAGCTCCGCTTCCGACACCGAGCCGGTACTCCTTCGCTACCGCGCGTTTCGGCCGAGGTCAGGCAGCGGCTGCGGCAGCGCCGATCAACGCTCCGAGCCGATGGCCCGACAGCCAGGCAAATTCAACGCGCGGACCCTGCAACCAATCTCCGCACGCGCCCAGCCGCAGCTGTTCGTTCCACAAAGCGCCCATATCGGCACCCGGCGTCATCGCGAAGCGCCAGCGATGGCTGGCGATATAGCGAACCGCAGGTGCGGGCCGCTCGGCCCGGGAGAGCAGGGCGTCGAGCAAGGCAGTACCCACTGCTTCGGCGGAATCCTCCAAGTGCTGGGCAGACCAGGATCCATGTGCTTGCACGACCCAGGTCTCTCCACCATCGCGCCCCGGTTTCGCCCCGTCCCTGGCTGCCCAACCGATAATGCCCTGTTGGCGGATGCAATCGGCAGCAAGGGGGAGACGCCCCTCGAAGGCGATCATCGTCGTCCAGCAGGGCTGGGAGCGCGCCGCCATTGCATAGCCCGCCATCTGCAGATCATGCGCTCCCAGAAAGGCGGCCGCCTGCTCGGCGGGTAGAGCGACGATCGCCGCATCATAGGGGCCGTGTTCACCTTCTTGCAGGCGAAGACGCCATCCTTGTGCGCTCCGCGTCAGTGCCATGGCGTGATGTCCGAAATGAACCGCGTGCGCCGCAGCCATGTGACGCACCGGCGCGTTCATGGCCGGCGTCCCGACCCACGCATCTTCTCCGGCGGCGCGCCAGGGGCTGGCGACGCCGCTCGCCTGCCAGGCATTTACCTGGCGTCGGAACCGTTCATCGCGCACGGTGAAGTACTGGGCGCCATGATCGAACTGAAGCTTCTCTGCCCCCAACTCCACCCGACGGGTGGACATGCGCCCGCCCGGACCACGCCCTTTGTCGAACAGTGTTACCTGATGGCCCGCCGCGTGCAAAGAGTCGGCGGCTGCGAGTCCCGCAATTCCGGCGCCAAGGATAACGATGTTCATCGCGGCAGCCGCTCAATAACCCATGAGGGAGAACAGCTCGGCACGGCTGCTCTTGTCTTCCAGAAAGCATCCGAGCAGGCGGCTTGTGACCATGCCGACGCCGGGCGTCTTCACGCCGCGGCCGGTCATGCAGCCATGTTGCGCCTCGATCACCACCGCCACGCCGCTCGGCTGGAGATGGTCCCAGATCGCCTGCGCCACTTCGGCCGTCAGGCGTTCCTGGATCTGCAACCTGCGGGCATAGCCGTGCAGAACCCGTGCGAGCTTGGAAATCCCGACGACTCTGTTCGTGGGAAGATAGGCGATCGATGCCTTGCCGGTGATCGGCGCAAGATGATGTTCGCAATGCGAATGAAACGGGATGTCCTTCAGTAGCACGATTTCGTCATAGCCCGCCACCTCTTCGAAGGTGCGGGCAAGGTGCATACCCGGATCTTCTTCATATCCCTGGCAATATTCCTGCCACGCCTTCGCATAGCGTAAGGGCGTATCGCGCAAGCCTTCGCGATCAGGGTCTTCACCCACCCAGCGCAGGAGCGTTCGAACCGCTTCCTGCACTTCGTCCGGCACCAATTCGGCGCTTTGATCCAGGTCGACCCCTTCTATATCATTGCAGAAGAAGTTCATTGGGCCTACCTTTCGTTACACCGGCAATGATCTGGGGAGCCGGCATCAAGCATCCTCCTGATGAGGAACCGGGCAGAAACCCGGAACATGGACAAAAGGGTATGCGATTGCGCGCTACCGTTACGATGCAGAAGGCCGAACGATGCCCCTTACGGATATGATCGCAGGCAGTGCTGTGGCTGCAGTGCTGAGCGACCCGAAGCTGCCGGACAATCCCATCATCGACTGCAACGACGCGTTCATTGCGTTGACCGGCTATCGTCGCGAAGAAATCATCGGCAGGAACTGCCGCTTCCTCTCAGGCGACAAGACTGAACCCTGGCTTAGCGATGCGCTGAGCGCCGGCGTTCGGGAAAAGCGGCCGGTGATGGTCGAGATCCTGAACTACAAGAAGAACGGCACGCCGTTTCGCAACGCCGTGCTAGTGGCGCCGATCTTCGGCGAGGATGGCGAACTGGAATATTTCCTCGGCTCGCAAATGGAGGTCGAGAGCCCCGCCGAGGGAACGGCGCATCGCGCCACGGTGGCACGGGACAAGATCGACGCCTTGTCCCCACGCCAGCGCGCCGTGCTGATCGCCATGGCCGCCGGCAAGCTGAACAAGCAGATTGCCTATGACCTTGGCCTGACAGAGCGGACCATCAAGATGCACCGCGCCGCGATGTTCCGGGCGCTGGGCGTCCGCACGGCGGCAGACGCCGTCCGCATGGCGATCGAAGCGGGCTATTAGGTTCCCCAGTTGGCGTGGCGGTACGAGAAAGGGCGCGTCCTCCGGGGAGAACGCGCCCTTCTCCGAGTACCCTGCGCGCTAACGCTGCGTCAGTTGCTATTTCCACCCATAGCGTCAGCGCCCGTGCTGTTGCTGGCATTGCCAATCATCGCCTCTGCCTCCGCATTGGCGGCATTGTCCGACCCATCCTGATAGATCATCGCGTTGGCTTCGGGCGAATAATTCGAGCTGTCCGCCACATTGCTCTCGCCGCCGCCGCACGCCGCCAGCGGCATGAGCGCGACTGCCGCTGCCATCAGGCGAAGCTTGGTCATCGGGGTGCTCCCATTCTACTCAATTCATTTCGCAGGCGACCCGATCGAGCGCCAAGCCCGATGCATGGGCCGGGCCACCCGGCCCGTCAATTGAAAATGTGTTCGGCCATCGCGGCTTGGCCATGATCTCGCCCCATTTTGGCGCGGCGATCAGTGGCCCGCTTTAACCGGACCGATGTCCTCGGGTGCGTTGGCAGCGATGGCGAGCATTGCAGCCCACGCTGCAACATTCTGACGCAGCTGCTCCGGGTCGATCTTGTCGAGCGTGTCGTCAGGTGTGTGGTGCAGGTCGAAATATCGGGTTCCCGATTGTGTCATGCCGATCGTGCCGACACCGCTGCGCAGGATCGGTTCCACATCCGTGCCGCCATGGGCAGTGTCGCGCCCGCGCTCGATGCCGATCGGATAAAGCGCGGTTTCGAGCCGGTCGGCGATACCCTTGGCGCTCTCGGGAAGGTTCGTCTCAAACTTCCACACGCGA